>NZ_JBKEGK010000196.1:0-4890 GCF_046710025.1 Natronomonas sp.
GTAACGCCGTCCGCGAAGCGGTCCGGGATGTTGGCCTCGAACCGGACCTCTACGCCGAGGCGGGCGAGGAACACGGCTTCGACGAGGAGGTCATGCCGAACGTCCGAAACGTCGTCGCCGTCGCCTCTGGCAAAGGGGGCGTCGGGAAGACGACGGTTGCCGCCAACCTCGCGGCCGGTCTCGAACAGATGGGCGCGCGTGTGGGACTCTTGGACGCCGATATCCACGGTCCAAACGTCCCGCGCGTCCTCCCGGTCGAGGAGGAGCCTGGCGTGACGCCGCAAGAGAAGATCGTTCCGCCGACGTCCGACGGCGTCAAGATCATGAGCATGGACTTTCTCATCGGTGAGAAGGACGATCCGGCCATCCTTCGCGGCCCGATGGTCAACAACGTGATGACGCACTTTTTCGAGAACGTCGAGTGGGGCGCGCTTGACTACCTCGTCGTCGACCTGCCGCCCGGAACCGGCGACGCCTCCTTGGATCTCGTTCAGACGCTGCCCGTCGCCGGCGTCGCCATCGTCACCACCCCCCAGCAGATGGCGGTCGACGACGCTCGCAAAGGGTTGCGGCTCTTCGAAAAGCACGACACACCGGTGTTGGGCATCGTCGAGAACATGAGCCTCTATCACTGCCCGAGCTGCGAGGAGACCCACGACCCATTCGGACGCGGGGGGGCTCAGGAGATTTCCGACTCCTATGATGTCGAGTTGCTCGGTCAGATCCCGATCCACGAGGACTTTGGGGCCGACGGTACCACCGACCCGGTTGTCAAACTAGAAGGTAGCCCCGTCCGGGACCCGATGGTCGAGTTGGCCGACTCGATCGCCGACCGCGTCGGCGAGGTCAACCGCCGGAAGGTGGCCGATATGCTTGATCTCGGCGGGCGCGAGGAGGACAAAAGCCCCGTCGAGGAGTCGACGCAGGGCGGCACCGGACCGAAGTTATAATCTCGGCTGGAACGATAGACGACTGTCGACCGCTGCTGTGAGCGTATATAAGCAATCCCGTTGCGTTCAACGACCGTTTACATATTTCAGTCCGACGCTGAAGTGTAAAACACAGTTCAATGTATATATTGGCCCACGGATGTCGGCCAACACCGGCCTGTCGATCGGCCGCCCGTTGGGAACCCCTGCGGAACGTGGCGCTTTATTACTCTTGAATACCACGACTTGGTATGCCACTGACCGATACGCAGTTCAAGCAATACCAGACGGACGGCTACGCCGTCGTCGATGGCGTCCTTTCCGAGGCGGAGGTGACGGCGCTGAAAACGCGCCTCCGTGAGTACGTTCGTGGCGACCGCGACGAAGAGGGGTTTGAGCGGATGCTCGAACCCTCAGTCGACCCCGCGGACTTCGAACGCGAGGGCGAACCGGTCCGCAAGTTCGAAGGGGTCGGAATGGCCCGCGAGGACGATGTCTTCGCCGACCTTGCGACACACGACGGCATCCTTGAGGTGGTCTCACAGCTTCAAGGGTCGAACCTCAAACTGCTTCGGTGTGCCGGGATGCTCAAGCCGCCCGGCGTCGGTAGCGCGAAGAAGTTCCACCAGGATGCGGCATACTATCCGATCCGCCCGATGGATCACGTGACAGTGTGGGTTGCACTCGACGAGGCGACGACCGAGAACGGCTGTATGCAGGTCGTCCCGGGGGCTCACACCGACGGCCTGCTGAAACACGAAGCCCAGGAGTATGACACCGACATCACGGTTTCCGAACGCGACTACGACGAAAGCGACACGGTTTCCTTGCCGATGGACCCCGGCGACGTGCTGTTCCAACACTGTCTGTTGCCCCACTACACCGCCACCAACGAGAGCGATCGGTGGCGACGGGCGATGATCGTCGCATACATGCGCTCGCGCTCGCGGTTCAGCACCGACGACCGCCCTGAGTGGGTCGACAGCATGGCGATCGCCGGCGACGAGTTCCCGGGGTGTGTATGATGGCCTCGCTCGCACGCCTTCGCGGGTACGCGGACGAGATGGGTCCCTCGTGGGTCGCGGGCGCCATCGCGGCCGGGCCGGCGACGATGGCGAGTCTCATCACCGGCGGCGCGACCTACGGCTACGACCTCCTGTGGGTCGTGGTGCTCTCGGCGTTTGCCGGCGCGCTCGCCCAGTATCTCGCGATGCGTTTGGGGCTGCTCACCGAGTCCGGGATCGTCAGTGTGGTCGAAGACCACCTCGGCGAGTGGTGGGCGTGGCTACTGGTCGCCGACGTAGTGCTCGTCGCCGGCGTTGCACAGCTCGTGATCATGAACACGCTCGCGAGCGTCTCGGCGACGATCACCCAAACCGACGCCTGGATCTGGGGTGCTGTCTGGGCCGTGGCGCTCGCCCTCGGCCTCGCCGGCCGCGGTTATGGCCTCCTGGAGACCGCAGCAAAACTCCTCGTCGCCGCGGTCGTCGTCGCCTTCGTCGCCTCGCTGTTCGTCGTGCCGGTCGAACCGGGCGCGGCCGTCACCGGACTCGTCCCGTCGCTCCCTGGCGGCAGCGCGCTCGTCGCCGCGGGCATCCTCGGCGGCGCGGTCCACATCTCGCTCATCACGATGCACTCCTACACGATGCGCGCAAAGGGATGGACCGACCGCGAATACGGGCTGGCGACGTTCGACATCGGTGCTTCGATGCTCGTTGCCTTCGGGATCTACAGCGTTGCGATCTTCCTCGTCGCTGCGAGCGTTCTTTCGGATCCCAACCTCACCACCGTTGGGGCTGCCCAGGCGCTCGGCCCGCTCGTCGGCGAGAACGCCCGGTGGCTCTTTTTGCTCGGACTCGGCGGCGCGGCGGTGTCGACGCTGGGCGGCAACACTATTGTCCCGCCGTTCGTCCTCGCCGACAAACTCGGTTGGGGGACGACCGTCGAGGACCCGCGCTATCGGGGACTTCTGGCCGCGGTCGCGCTGCTTTCGGCCCCCGGCGCGATGATCGGCGGGCAGGTAATCGGCCAACTCGTTCTCGTTCTCGCGCTCGGAACGGTCGGAACGCCCTTTGCAATCGCGCTGGTCGTGTACCTGCTGAACTCTCCGGCGGTGTCGCGGCCGACCGCCACGGTAACCAACATCGGCGGTCTGGCGCTTCTCTCGGTGTCGGGAGCCCTCGCCGCGAACTTCCTCCGCGAACAGATCGCGGTGGGGCTCTCACCGCTTTCGGGGGCCGTGTTGGCCTTCGCCGTCGTTCTCACGCTCGCGATGCTCGTACTGTTGGCGAAGTACGCCCGCGAGCAGTTTCAAAAAGGCGAAACCGCCGTCGAACCGGCTGATTGAGCCGCCTCGTGGTTCGGGGCCGTGTCACCACGGCCGTGACGTTCAACTGTAACCGCGCCACCGGTTGCCGCACTCCTGGCACTTAAAAAAGCGCGTCGGTGGTTCGTCGGCGCTCCCGGTCTGTTTGATCGTGTACCACGCCTCATCGTGGCCGCACTCGTCGCAGATTACGTCCGTCGCGGTCGGCTTCCCCTCGAAGTCCGCGTCGGGCGAGGACTCAATCACGTCGTCGTCGGTCTGGGTTTCGGTGCTGACGAACGACTCGGCGCGCTCTTTGTCCTTCCGCTGGCTCGCGCCGCAGGAAGAACAAACCATTTCATCGCCGTCGGCGTGCATCAGGGAGCCACACTCCTCACAGAACTGCATAACTGCTGAAGATTCCTCAGCGATAAAAGTGTGCGGGCTCGCGGCAGCGCGACCGCGCCACAGCCTCAGCCCTCGTCAGGGAACACCGTGTCCGCCCGCTGCCGAGCGGCCACCACGGGGCAGTTCCGGACCTGGAACTCCTCAACCCCGACCACCTCGACGATCTCTGTATCGGGGTTGCCGCACGCGAGTTCCGGGGGTTCAGAGAAGTGCTCGCATTTCTTGCAGTACTGTTCTTTTCGGACGACGGCGTCGGCTCCCTCCCGTTCTTCGGAATCGGGCTCGACAGTCGCGGGCTCCTCGAAGACCGACTTCCAGACAGCTTCCTCGTCAAGATCGGCGGTCTCCATCTCCTGGAAAAAGTCTTCCTCGGGATCGGCGTCGGGAACGTCCAATTCGGTGAAGGAGTCCCCCTCGGAGACGGCGGCGGCCCCACCCGTGACCGGGGAGATTTCGTTCGGGCCGGAGACATCGGCATTCTCGGCGGCGTCGGTATCGCTGTCAGTGCCCGAGGCATCCACCCCTGTGAAGGGATCATCGACGCTTAAATCGGCGCCGGCCTCACTCAATTCGGCGAAGGGATCGTCGACGGCGTCGGGGTCGCCCGGATCGGGTTCCGACCCCGCCGCCAAATCTTGGTCCGTGGGATGATCCGGGGGTTCCTCACTCATGTGTGCCCCCGGCCGACGGCCTCACCGAGTCGGCGCCTCCGTCGGCATCGGTGGCAGCCTCGACGTTGGAACCATCCTCAACGGCGTCGGCCTCGGAAGCCGCCTCGCCATTGACGGTCAGCGTCGGCCGCCTGAACCACCGGAGCACCGAGGAGGGCGTCTCAAGGCCTTCAAGTTCGTGTTCGCAGTGCGGGCAGGCCGCCTCCGAGAGCAGGCCGATCCGAACCAGGTTCCCGCAGGATGCACAGTTCGCCTCAAGCGCACCGTTTCTGTTCGCGTCGCGTTGAATCCGCCCCAGTCGCTTTTCGGAGTCGGATTCGGTCGATTCGCGGCGGTTGCGGGCGACGACGGCACGGGCGAGCCGGTCGAGTTTGTCTTCGACGGTGTCGATGCGGCCGGTGTTCGATTCGAGGTCGTCGCCGAGCCGCTCGACCGATTCCTCGAGGCCGCCGAGAGATTCCAGCTCGACTTCGACCGCCTCCACCGCCGCCGAGAGTTCCTCGGTCCGGTCGGCGAGCGACTGAAACTCTCTGTGAGAATGCTCTGCAGGTGCCCGTTCCTCGACGGCGTCGCGCAA
>NZ_JBKEGK010000197.1:0-4860 GCF_046710025.1 Natronomonas sp.
GAGGCGAGCGCAACAACACCCGTACCACCGAGAAGCCACATTACACCGACTCCCAAGAACACGCTATTCTCGGTTCCGACGCCCGTCGCAACCGCGCTCATACCGACGACCAACGC
The DNA here is from genome assembly GCF_046710025.1 of Natronomonas sp. GTDB lineage: Archaea > Halobacteriota > Halobacteria > Halobacteriales > Haloarculaceae > Natronomonas. The sequence goes on from NZ_JBKEGK010000197.1 coordinate 117, forward strand.
GAGTACAGTCGATATCTGGTAGAATCGACCCAACTTCGCAAACCACAGAACGTACGTTTCCATAGAACCGTATTATTCCCTCCGCGTATGTGTTTTATCGACGTTGGGGCGACCGCACGCGGTCCCTCCGTCCCGACGGTGCCGCGATTAGGGGCGTTGATAATCCGCCATCTGTTTGACTTCGGGCCGACCGGCTTTCGGTATATCGAAACGCATAAAGATACCACTCACCGATGTAGTGACGAGCCGAGGTAGCCTAGCCCGGCCAAGGCGGTTGCTTCGAGAGCAACTGTCCGTCAGGACACGTGAGTTCGAATCTCACCCTCGGCGCTTTCTCCGACCGATAGTACCCCTCTTGTTCCTCCTTCGAAGCATCAAAACTACGCTTTCCCGCCGCCTTCGCTCGCCCCGCCCGCGATACCGCCTTCGATAGCGATCCAGCCGAGCGCGGAGATGAACACCACGGGCGGGACCAACAGCGCGCCCCAGATGGGGTTCATGTCCCACTGAAGTATCAAAAGGACGTTCCCTATGCCGAGCGCGAACAGCGGGATGACGATCAGAGCCGCCTTTCGGCGTCCCGCGCCCTGCCCCTCCGACTCGCGCCCGTCGATCATACCTCCGCTTGCGGCGGTTGGGGCAAAAGGTCGCCGGTCCGATGTCGTCTCCCCGGTCTGCCCGCTCGGGTCGTTGTTACCGCCGCGTCAAGAGCCCGACCTGCTCGCCCGGCAGTTCTGCCTCGTTCCCCCGGCGGCTGCTCCGGCGGGCCAGCAGGTAGCCGTCCGCCTCGGTCACATCGAGCGGGTGGGCGTCCTGTACCCACAGCGTCCGTCCCTCGGGGCTGGCTTTATAAGCCCACTCGCGGGCCGCCGCCTTCGAGTCGAAGCGTCGGTGGCGCCCCGACGCGGCGATCCACGCTCCGACCGCGCTGCTGACCCGGCGGGCAGAGGGTTTCGCCGCGACCACGTAGCCGTCTCCCATGCCAGCGTCTTGACGCCCGAGGCGAAAAGCTTTGGTGGCGGTCGGTTGAATGTCAGACGATGACACACGAGGCGACCGTCAGTGGGCTCGGGGTCAGCGTCGATGACGAGGGGGGCGAGGGGGCCCCGGCTGTCATCCTGCGGGCGCGGGAACAGGCGCTGCCGATCTTCATCAGCACCGACCAAGCAAAGTCCATCTCGCACGCCCTCGATGGTCGTCCCTTCGAACGACCGCTCACGCACGACCTGTTCGTCGAGATGCTGACGGAGTTCGGTGGGGCGATAGACCGGGTCCGCATCGACGACCTCTCGGGGAACACGTTCCTCGCGAAGATCGACGCCGAGCGCTACGGCGGCGGAGAGCGGCGCAAGCTAACCTTCGACGCTCGGCCGAGCGACGCTATCGCCGTGGCGCTCAGGGTCGAGTGTCCGATTCTCGTCGGCGATGACGTCCTCGACGAGGCCGGCCGCCCGCCGGACGCGTTTGAAACCCGGTAGCCGACGGACGGGGTTTTCACCGGCTACCGGCAGGCCTCGACGGAGGTCTCATGACCTTCTGAGATCGCGATCCACGCGTCGTCGGTTCCGACGTCGGCGATAATGAACGCCGACCGCCCCTCGCAGTAGTCGTAGGCACCTTGAACGCGTTTGTCGGCGTCGCTTCCCACCGTGCTCCCAGCTTCTTCCATTATACCTGAACGCTCGTATTGAAATAATAATAATCTTACGAAACCTAACCACGAAGACACGAGCTGTGTGCCCGTTCACGCATCTGGCCGTTTAAAACCGTGACAGCCGTCGGTTCGGCACTTCGCGAATAGCTCGTCACTCGTCCTCGTATCGATCAGCCGCGGACTCGAAGGCGAACTCCGCGCGCTCCGCGGAGCGCCGCCCCTCCGCGGTCGCGAGCGCCTCGGGGTCGGGTTCGACGTCGTCGTCGACCCGGGCCCACGAGCCGTGGACCTTCGCGTGACACCACCGACACAGCGACACCGTGATCTCGTGTGTCAACTCGGCCCGGTCGTCGTCGGCGTATTCGAGGTGGTGCTCCTCGAGAAGGGGCCTGGTTTCCTCGCCCGCCAATCGCCGCTCGTCGAGCCCACAGCGGCGACACGTCCGCGCGGTATCGGTCGCGCGAAACTTCGGGCAGTCGACCCACGCCCACTCGCCCTCGGGATCGGCGGCCGGACACCGGAGGTCGTCGGCGTGACGCGCTCGCGCGAACTCGGGGTCGTTGTGGCCGTACTCGGCGGCGTACCGGCACCGCCCGTCGTCGGTGAGGAAGTCACACCGTTCGACGACTGCGTAGGGGTCGTCGACGCCGACGGACGTTCCCTGCGGCGTTTTCTCCATATCCGTGGTTCGTCCGCCGACTACCTGAACGTTCGGTCGGCCGATCCCGGCCACCGCTCGCGCGGCTCCACCCACTCCGTCAGATCGTCCGCGCGTCCGCCCCCCATCGCCACGACGCGTCACGCTGATACGACCACGGCCCCTCCATCCGGGTATGGACGCGGCGGCGGTTCGCGAACGGGCATCAGCGCTTCCCGACGACCCGGGCGTCTACCTGTTCGAGGCCGACGATCGGGTGTTGTACGTCGGAAAGGCGGTCGACATCCGCGACCGGGTCCGGTCGTACGCCGACCCCCGAAGTGAGCGGATCCGCCGGATGGTCGAGGCCGCGGCGCGAATCGACTTTGCCGTCACCGACACCGAAACCCAGGCGCTGTTGCTCGAAGCGAACCTTATCAAGCGCCATCAACCGCGGTACAACGTCCGGCTAAAGGACGACAAGTCCTATCCCCTCATCGCGATCACCCGCCACGATGTCCCGCGGATCGAAGTCACCCGCGACCCGGACGAGGGCGCGACGGTCTTCGGCCCTTTCACGAATAAGGGACGCGTCGAGACGGTGATAAAGGCAATCCGACGGATCTACGGCCTCCGAGGGTGTTCCGATCATAAGTACAAGGGGCGCGACCGACCCTGTCTCGACTACGAGATGGGGCTGTGCAGCGCCCCCTGCACCGGCGAAACGTCGCCCGAGTCGTACGCCGATGACGCCGAATCGGCGATCCGATTTCTCGAGGGTGAGACGGGCGCTCTGACCGAACCACTCCGGCGGCGGATGGGAGCGGCCGCCGAAGAACAGGCCTTCGAGCGTGCGGCTGCCCTGCGGGACGAACTCGACGCCGTCGAGGCGTTCCACGGCGGCGGTGGCGACGCCGTGGTCGGTGGAAGCGAGGACCACGCCGACGTCCTCGGCGTGGCGATCGAGGGTGAGGAGGCGACGGTCGCGCGGCTCCACAGCGAGGACGGCAAACTGGTCGATCGCGAGCGCCACCGCGTCGATGCCCCCGACTCCGGCGCGGGTGTCGCAGCCGTTCTCGCTGCCTTTATTCCGCAGTTCTACGCCGACCGCCCGCTTCCCGACGCACTCCTGTTGCCGGAGCGCTACGACGACCCTGACCTCGACCGATGGCTCGAAACCGAGGGTGTCTCGGTTCGGGTGCCCGGTGCCGGGCGGGAGGCGACGCTCGTCGAGTTGGCTATCAAGAACGCCAGCCGCCGGGTGGGCAAGGCCGATCCCGCTGGCGAACTCGCCCGACGACTCGGAACCGACCGGATCGATCGGATCGAGGGCTTCGACGTGAGCCACGCCGGCGGCCGTTCAGTCGTCGGGAGCAACGTCGTCTTCGCCGACGGCGACCCTGAAAAGCGCGGCTACCGTCGGAAGAAACTCGACGAGACGAACGACGACTACGCGAACATGAACACCTTGCTCCGGTGGCGCGCCGAGCGGGCGATCGATGGTCGAGACGACCGCCCGGACCCCGATCTGCTGTTGATCGACGGCGGCGAGGGACAGCGAAACGCCGCGTGTGAGGCGATCGCCGGGGTCGGCTGGGACGTCTCCGTCGTCGCCCTCGCGAAGGCCGAGGAGCGCGTGATCACCGCCGACGGGAGCCGCGATTGGGACGACGACGACTCCGCGTTGCACCTGCTCCAGCGCGTCCGCGACGAGGCCCACCGCTTTGCCGTCCAGTACCACCGGACCGTCCGCGACACGGTCTCGACGCCGTTGGACGAGGTCTCCGGCGTCGGTCCCGAACTCCGGGACCGGCTGCTTGGCCGCTTCGGCAGCGTCGAAGGCGTCCGCGCAGCCTCGATAGAGGAACTCGCGTCGGTCGATGGGGTCGGCGAGGCGACGGCCGAGGCAATCGAGCGAGCTTTATAAACGGCTGCCGGTAGTTTATAAACGGTCACCTGTCGGTTATAAACTGACCCTGCCCGAGGGCCGCCTACCTACCTAATACAGTGAGAGAGCCCCGGCGTTCACGCCGGGCGTGAACCGCGTCACAGCCTCGCTAGCCCACAGATTTATGATTATTACAGACATACACTAGTGTAACTCAAGAGCCGAAATCAATCCGGGAACACCTTGGGGTCCTCCCCGCCAACATGCACCATCCGGTGCTTACACTACCGCTGCCCCTGCAACACGGGATGTAGTGATGGCATGACACAATCAACCCCTGCGGTACTTGAGCGTGCCCACCGTGGCAGAAAGGGCCCGCAGGCCGATGGCACGGCCCGTGTCGCCAGCCACCGATAACGTGACTGGCGTCACTCAACTGCGGTTCGTCGGGTGCTGTGCAAGGAGATACAGGGTCCACCCGGACAGGGACGCTAAATATGCCACACCGTCATTCGACGGCTCACGCACTGAGCACAAACTGGAGTACCCGCAGCGAGCGGGGAAT
>NZ_JBKEGK010000198.1:0-4836 GCF_046710025.1 Natronomonas sp.
GAGAACATCGCGGTCGACGGGGGCCGCCTGCCCGAGCGCTGAGCCCTCTTGAGGCACAAGCGGCACACCACCCGGCGCGCGCCGGAAGACAGAGGCCGCTGGGGGCCGTTGTGCGATCATGGCCGAACACTCCGGAACCTTTCGTGTCTACCGCGTCGTCGAATCGGTGCCCCACTACAACCTCCAGGCGACCGATTCGCCAACCCTCTACACCGTCTATCAGTCCGGATACGGCGAGTTACAGTCGTCGGTCGATGACCTCCGGACCGGCGACCGGATCGAAGCGACGCTTGCGGGCGACCCCGCTGCCGAGTCGGATCCGTGGCGGCTGACGGCGCTGGAACGGCTCGACCGCGTCGAGATGGACTTTGCGGTCGGCGTCACGCCACCTGACGTCGCCCGCGAGGCCTGGGTGCCGGGGGCGACGGACCCGATCTACGCCACCATGACCGCGGACGACGAGCCGGTCGGCGTTTGCTGTCTCCAGCCCCGTGACCCGCTGCCGGAGAACGCGTTCGTCCCGAACGTGTTGACGGGGCTGTTGCCGCTGGAGGACCATTTCGAGTCGATTCCCGAGATCGGCGACCCGGCCGTCGAGGCGCTGTTTTTGGACCCCGACGAACCGGACGCGTCGACGCACACGGAGCCCTACGGGGTCCTGTTGTTGTTTTCGGAGGCGGGCCGCGAACTCGCCGATCGGTTCCGGGAGCAATACGACTGTCCGCGGGGGACGGACACCCGCCCGGAGTTCGACCCCTACGGGATCTGATCGAGCGACGCTCGACGCCCGGGGACGCGGCCGATCACTGCGGTTTCGTCGGGCGCGAACACCGCATGCAGAGCGTGTTGCCGGCAGCCCAGTTGACGTCGGTGCTTCCGCAGTCGGGACAGCGGTGGTGGTCGGTCGAGTACTCCGTCGTCCCGCGGGGGGCGGCGAGGACGCCCGACTCGGTCACGCGCTCCAACAGTCCCGGGAATCGCTGTCGCTTGTAGTTCGGGCGGGCGGCGAGGAACGCCCCCGGGTCGGCGGGATCAGGGCCGTGGAGATCCTCCCAGGTGACGGCGATTTCGCCGTTATCGAGGGTTCTGGCGACCTGCTTGATCGGCGCGGCGGCGGCCTCGAAAAGGGGTGTCGTTCCCCAGTACTGTGGCCCCCGTTCGTCGGGCGGCGATGACTCGTAGGCGTCGGCCGCCTCTGCGTAGGCGGCGGCCACGTCGCCGGTGTCGCCGATCGCCCGGAAGTCGGCGACGAACTCCGCAAGGCAGGCCCGCTGGACGGGGCGATTGAGGCCGGCGGCGAGGTCGCGGGCGACGGCGATCCCCTCGACGCTTCGTCGGGTGGCCCGCTTGCTCGCCCCGGCCACGCGGTAGCAGACGGCGGCGGTCGCCAGATACCCGACTCCGACGCCAACCCAGCCCTTCGGGTCGGGTTCGAACGGATCGATATCGGGGCGCGGGTCGGCGAGGACGCGTCGCCCGGCGCGGGTGTATCTGTCGCCCGCGGTCTCGTAGTCGCGCTCGGCGATGGCCGCGACCGCCTCACCGCGGTGGCCGCCGTCGGATGTGCTCATACAGTTGTGTGGGGCCGCAGGGGCACAACCGTTGTCCAACCAGACGAACGTGCCGGAGGCTCCGGATGCGCCCCGACCCCCGCGGGCTGGGAAAGACCGATACCGCTCGCGATACAAAGATGGGTATGAGCCGCGATCGGACTCGGACGCGCGAGCGCTCCGGGGACGCCGGCGAGGAGTTCGACGCCGAGTTCGAACTCGACTCGGAACTCGACCCCGACGCCGACGAGGATCGAACGCGGGCGGACCCCGACGACGCGTCGGGTGGCTTTCGCAGCCGTGCCGCCGAGCGAGCCGGGGCGTTGTTCGCCCCCCGGATTTTCATCGCCGCCTTGCTCGTCACCGTCGGCGCGCTGTTCGCAACGAGCACGTTCATCCCGCTTCCAGGCGCGGGGCTGGCGGGCGTCTTCGCCGCGGCGTTCCTGTTCGGGGCCGTCCTCAAAGACCGCCGGTACGCGGAGACCGTACTCTCGGGGGCGCTCGCGGCGGGGGGAAGCGCGGTCCTCGATTTCGCCGTCGTCGCCCTCTTTGGCGGGGTCGGTCTCCCACTCGTGGCCGTTGCTGGGGGGCTGGGTGCGGTCGTCGCCGCGGTCGGGACGTACTTCGGCCGCGACCTTCGGAAGGGGCTGACGCAGGATCTCTAGTCGTCGGTTCGGAGCCGCCAGCGGTCGCCGCGGCGCTCGACAACCCCGTGTGCGGAGAGCCCTTCGAGGGCGTCGGTGACGACATCGGGGGGCGCATCGACCCGGCGGGCGAGTGCCTCGGCGGTTTCGGGGCCGTCGACGAGCCCTCGAAGCAGGTCGCCATAGAACCGGCCGTCGACGCCCTCGAAGTGCGCGCTGATCCGGTCGAGGGTCTGTGTGAGCCGTCCCTGAACCCATCGTTGGGCCATCGACAACTCGTTTTCGAGCCGTTCGAGCCGTTCGAGGTCGGTGACGAGCCGGCCCAGATCGGGTACCTCGTCGCCGCCGTCTTTGTCCTCTGTGTCGTGGGCCGACTCCACACCCGGGTCGTCGGCAAGTCGGCGATCAGCCGCGTCACCCTCGGCCGGGCGGCCCTCCGTCCTGACGCCCTCGACCGGTGGCACGTCCGTGGCCGTTGGCCCATCGGCCTCGTCCTCGGCTGCCTCTGCGCCGTCCGCCGTCGCCCCTGCCTCGCTTTCGAGGTGCAGAGAGACGTATCGCCAGGAGGTAATGTCGAGGTTCGGCGAGGCCGAGTACGCGCTCTTCGTGCCGAACTCGTAGGGCGAGACGTTGACCTCGAGGCGGAGGTCCCGCGCGATCGAGAAGTATTTGCGACGGCCGTCGTCGACGTGGGACTCGACCAGTCCCGCTTCGTCGAGCTTTCGGAGGTGGTCGATGACCGCCTTCGGGCTCACCCCGAGATACTCGCTGATCTCCGTGACGTAGCAGGGCTTCCGCGAGAGCAACCGCAGGATGCGCCTGCGGTTTTCGTTGCCGAGGAGATCGAGGAGTGCCGCGGAGTCCATTGGCCCGAGATACGGTCCGCGGACGAAAAAGCGTGACGCGAGCGATCCGAGCGTTGCCGCCCGCAAATCCCCGGAGTCGACTATCGAGGGCGTCGAAGCCCCACGGACGACCCTCAACGACGGCGTGTTCTCTCATCGGAAGTTGAAACGATTATATGCTGTGGCCAGCCTAAAAGAGATAAGGGGCTTTTCTATGTCTGAATCCGACACCACCGACGCCGCCGGAAGCGCGGAGCTGCGGACGCCGATCGTCGCCGTCCTCGGCCACGTCGACCACGGGAAGACCAGCCTGCTCGACGAGGTCCGCGGCTCGGCGGTCACGGCCGGCGAGGCCGGCGCGATCACCCAACACATCGGGGCGACGGCCGTCCCGCTGTCGACGATCTCCGATATCGCCGGCGACCTCGTCGACCCGACGGACTTCGATCTGCCCGGCCTGCTGTTCATCGACACGCCGGGACATCACTCGTTTTCGACGCTGCGCTCGCGCGGCGGCGCGCTGGCCGATATCGCTATTCTGGTCGTCGACGTCAACGACGGCTTCCAGCCACAGACCCACGAGGCGCTGGATATCCTGAAACGCACGCAGACCCCCTTCATCGTCGCCGCGAACAAGATCGACACGGTCCCCGGCTGGAACCCCAACCCCGACACGCCGGTGCGGGCGACGCTTGAGGCCCAAAGCGACCGCGCCGAGAGCCGCCTCAACGAGCAGCTCTACGAGATCATCGGCCAACTCTCCGACGAGGGCTTTTCGGCAGATATGTACTGGCGGGTCCAGAACTTCCGGGAGAACATCGGCGTCGTCCCCGTTTCCGCCGAAACCGGCGAGGGAATCCCCGACCTGCTGACCGTCCTCATGGGGCTCTCCCAGCGGTATCTCAAATCCGAGATGTCGATCGATACCTCGGGGCCCGGCGTCGGGACCGTCCTCGAAGTCAAAGACGAGCGCGGGTTCGGCACCACCCTCGACACCGTCCTCTACGACGGGGTGCTCCAGGCCGAGGACACCGTCGTCGTCGGCGGGAAGAACGACCCGATCGTCACCGGTGTCCGGGCGCTGTTGCAGCCCCGGCCGCTCGCCGAGATCCGCACCGAGAGCCAGTTCGAGCAGGTCGACTCGGTCCGGGCGGCGGCGGGGATCAAGATCGCCGCGCCGGATCTCGACGACGCGATGGCGGGCGCGCCCGTCCGGGCCGTCCGCGACCGCGACCTCGACACCGTCGTCGCCGAGGTGCGGGCCGAACTCGCCGACATCGAGGTTGTCACCGAAGAGCAAGGCGTCGTCGTCAAGGCCGATACGCTCGGGTCGTTGGAGGCCATCGCCGCCGCCCTCAAGGAGGCGGAGATCCCCATCGTCCGCGCGGAGGTCGGTGACGTCGCCCCCCGCGATGTCGCGGTCGCCTCGACCGCCGAGGAACCGACACACGCCGCCATCCTCGCGTTCAACGTCGACGTGCTCGACGACGCCGAGGACGAGATCGAACGGGCCGCCGAGGTCAATCTCTTCGACGACGATGTCATCTACCAACTCGTCGAAGCGTACGAAGAACACGTCGCGGCGATCGAGGACGCCCAACAGGAGCAGATCCTCGACAAGATCCAGCGGCCCTGCCGCTTTCAGATCCTCCAAGACCACACCTTCCGCCAATCGAATCCCGCCGTCGTCGGCGTCGAAGTGCTTTCGGGCACGCTCAAGCGCAACTCACGGGTCGTCAAGTGGGACGGCAACGAGCCCGAGCGCGTCGGCGAGTTGAAATCGCTGCAGGACGCCGG
>NZ_JBKEGK010000199.1:0-4810 GCF_046710025.1 Natronomonas sp.
GCCGTACGTCTCTGAAAAGTACCGTCCTGCGAGGCCGGCCGCTTGGGCCTCGCGGAGGATTTCGATCGGGAACTCGCCGGTCGCGTCGTGAGCCATCGCCTCGGGACGGATCTGCTCGTCGGCGAACATTCGTGCACGGGCCTTGATTTCGTGGGACTTCTCGGGGACCAGCGTGTCGGTGAGCAAGTTCACGGATGTACGTTAGGAACGAGCACGTCATGAGCGTATTGGTCGGAGAACCTGGAGTGTAGCCCCTATACCCCGGACAGCGGCCGGGATGTCTGTGTGAATCGAGAGGAGATGTCACCCATCCGTTTCCGGGGGAAACTCAAGCCGGACCCAGTACATCGTTTCATCGTATTTCGCCAGCCACGTCCCGCGGTCCTCGTCGATTTCGATGCCTTCGCGGCCACGAAACCGGTCCGCCAGCGATCGAAACGCGTCGGGGACGGTATCCCCCTCGGGGTGATAAATCCGTTTGGCTTCCTTGACAATATCCTGCTCGGCCTGTGAGAGCCCCGAAAGCGTGAATAGATATCGCTCCCGGAGTTGCTGCCCGAGGCCCGCAGCGCTCTCGGCGATGCGGTCCGCGTCGTACTCGTACGTTTGGATCGTTACCGGCCGGTTCACATCGATCCCGATCCGGTATTCGGACCCATCGTAGGAGATCCCATCGTACTGAGGCTCCGGAACGAGTACGCTCCCCTCGTCGTCGGAATACCGGTAGGTACTGTCGAGGTCGAATCCTTCGCCGGTCGGTGGGTCCTCCTCCGGGGGGACCTGCCCCTCTAGCGCGCGCCTGTCGATTGCTGGCAGGTCGGCGTAGGCAATCACCGACGACGGCGGACGCTCGGGATCGTAGTCTATCCTGATGTTGTATCGTGTTACGACTCGTTCCTCCACAACTTCGTGAGTGATGTTATAGATCGCACCCTCGTGTTCGAGTGGCCGGGGTGCCTCGTAGGCGGGACGTCGCCGTTCCCGCGTCGGTGTTTCACCGGCGATAGCGTCTTCAACGAGGTCCCGACGGTCGCTGGAGAGATTGTCGGTCGACCCGGCGTAGCGCTTGCCGATCGCACTGTCGTTGTTCAGAGCATCCATCGAGAGCGAGCCACCGGTCGGCTCCGAACAGCCCGAAAGAGGAAGAGCAATCGCAGTCGCGACGGTCACGACAAAGGAGCGGCGGCGCATGTGTCAAACGTGTCAGTGCCGGATGTAATAGCTTCGTATAACTCACGCCGCTGTTTTACTTTTTGCCCCGTTCGTCAAGCAACGTTCTGATGCCCAAATAAACAGAAATAGTATGTATTAGCTATCGTACAACTTAAATTGTATAAAAAGCCCGGTAGACGACAGCGATGCCGAGAAGGTCGTTTGCAACGGCAGTGTGACGATTTAGAAGCGCTTACGCCAATATTGCGTCCGTTTCGACCTAAAAGGGTCAGCAAGAACAGAATAAAATTCTACGATAAATCCCCGGAATTCAACGGTGACTTCGACGGTCCCGCACCCGAGAACTACTATGCGGTCACGCTGTTGACTTCTGGCCCAGCGCGAACGGACTCGGCGGGCGAGCATCACCCAGCGAGTTCGGCCGCGGAGACGGTCGTCGTCCGGTCCGCGCCGAAGGCGGATTCAAGAGCGCCGATGACCGAATCGACATCCTCCGGACCGCCCGCCGTCGCGATGGAGCCGACTGACTCCGGCTCGAACGGCACCCCGAGCGCCGAGTAGACCGGGTCGAGCACCGCCGCAATGGCGTCGCGGTCGGCCGAGCGGACGATGACACAGCCGCCGACGAGGGCGCAATCGCGCCGGACGCGTTGGGCGATCCCCGCGATCTTGCCGTCCCCTTTGACCGAGTAGTCGCCGGGACAGAACGAATCCGTCGGCTCACCCTGCGCGACATGTGCACCGACCTCCCGGAACGCCCCCAGCATCGTCTCTGTCACGTCGCGATACCGGCGATCGATCCCGTCACGTCCGTCGTCGGTCGGCACCGCGTACGCGAACGAGACTGTGTTGCCGGTGTAGGCGACCGCGCTTCCGCCGACGCGCCGCACGATCGGCGCGTAGTCGTGTCGGGCGGCGATGCGGCGCGCACGATCGTATCCCTCGGCGGTCGTGTCTCGTCGGCCGAACGCGAGCTGTTTCGGCGGTGTCCACACGCGAAGCACCGACTCGTCGACATCCGTGGCGAGGCGGGTGAGCGACGTCGTGACGGCCCGGTCGCGGTCGATGTCGGCGAGAGTGCCTTCGATAAGGCGCATGTATCTTCATACGCCCTTGGCAATATAAATCGGCGCAGGCCGGGGCGTCGGTGGAACTGAGAACGAATCCCGACACCCCTTTTATATCCCTTCAGGTGGCCCGATCCGGCCGCCGCCTGACCGCAAGGCACACAATCGGGGCTCCCGAACCGCTTCGTATGGGACTCGGAGGCGCGACCAGGAAACTCCAGAAGGTCGCCGACATGGGCGAAGAGCTGTACAGCCGGATCAACGAACTCCGCGAGCAGATCCTCGAGATGCGCGAGACGGTCACCGAGACGAACAGACGCGTCACCGCCCTCGAGAACAAACTTGACGGCCAGACCGCGATACTGGAGGCACTCGCCGAAAAGGAAGGGATCGACATCGACGAACTCCTCACGGAGGTCGCGATCGAGGAGGCCGAGACGACTGACGAAGCGGCCCCCGACGACGTGATCCCGGACGCCGAGGGCTCAACGAGGGCCGACACGGAAAGCGATACGCCAGCTAACCCCGGGGCAGGGAACTGAACCCTCAGCCCATCAGTCGCTGATACTCCACCTTGAGACAGCGGTCCTCGACGTAGCGCTTGCCGGCCGCCTCGATCCGCTCACCCGCCTCCGGATCGGCGATACCGAGTTGAGTCCAGACCACCTCGACGTCGTCGCGTTCAATCGCCTCGTCGGCGATCGCCGAGACTTCGTCGCTCGGGCGGAACACGTCGACGATGTCGATCGTCTCCTCGACCGCCGAGACCGAATCGTAAGGCTCGACGCCAAATATCTCGTCGGCGTAGGGGTTGATCGGAACGATCTCATAGCCCCGCTTGCGCATGAACTTCGGGATCGAATGGGCGGCCTTGCCCGCCGTCGCCGAACAGCCGACGACGGCGATCGTGTCGAGTTCGAGGATCTCCCGTAGTTCGTCGTCGTTTTGCACCGGCATACGCGGCGGTACGTCGTGGGCGTATAAAAATCCGGACGCAAGAGACGCCCGTCAGCCTTCGGGGGCTCAAAACACCACTGCTGCCCGCCCGGCGACGAACGCAAACGCCGCGAGGAACATCGATGCCTTCAGCCACGATTGCCCCGTCGCCGGATCGTCAAAGGACCGGTAAGTCCCGGCGGCGAGTCCGAGAAGCGTCGGCGCCAATACGACGAGGTAGGCGCTTCCGAACGTGCTGCGGAGATACGGGATCGGGCTTGCAAGCATCGCGGCCGCGACAAACGCCGCCGCGACGCCGAGAGCCGCCCGTTCGCCGACGGCGATCGGAAGCGTGTTGAGGCCCTCCTCGCGGTCGCCTTTGATATCCTCAACGTCCTTGACGATTTCACGCGCCATCGTCGCGGCGGCAGCGAGGACGAAGAGAACGAGGACCGTCGTGAGGTCGCCCCCGACCGCGGCGCCACCGTAGAGGAAGGTACTTCCCGTGAGGTACGCGACGAGGGCGTTACCGACCCCCGGTAGCCCCTTGAACACCTCCGTGTACGCGATCAACGCGAGGAGGTTGATGACCGCGATAGCGATCGCAATGGGAGGCAATAGCAGTGTCAACCCGATGGCGGCGGCGAATAGGGCGAGGCTGAACGCGAGCGCGGCTTGGGGGGCGACGGCACCGCGGGGGATCGGCCGATCCGGCCGGTTGATAGAATCGATCTCGCGGTCAAAGTAGTCGTTGATCGTGTTCCCGCCGCCGGTTGCGAGTCCAGTCGCGAGAACAGCGAACGCGGTCGACAGCGGCGCGGCTAGGCCCCCTGCAACGAAGGCCCCGATGAAGGTCAACACGCTCGCGGCGAGCGCGTTCCCCGGTCGCGTCATCTCGACCGCACCGCGAACCTGCTCCATATCGGTGGCTCCGGTCGCTGATTTATAAACGCCGCGCCTCAGTGCCCGGCCGGAATCGCGAGAGTTAAAAGGTGGTAGACGGTATGAAATCGATACGGGCGCTTAGCTCAGTTTGGACAGAGTGCTTGGCTTCGGACCAAGTTGCCGCGGGTTCAAATCCTGCAGCGCCCATCCTTCTGCGTGACAGGCATCATTTGGCAGACGGCGGTACGGCGTTTATAAAGGAACCCCTGTTCGGCCGATCTGATTTCATCACGCTGCGTGATGTGGGTCGCCGGTGTCATGCGATTCGCCAACATTTAATCGACAGTTTGGATACATAAATCTGTGGTTTGTTGTACAACTGGCGGCGCGCGCAGTGGTTTTGGCGTCAGAAATCGCGTCTCAGTTCGTCGAAAACTCCCTGCCACTGTTCGGGCATATCGTGTTTCCCATACACGCCGTCATTTGCTAACTCCAACAATCGAACAGCCTCGTCGTCGCCAAGCGTATCGAGATCGAGTTCATCAACCGTCATCCGTCGTACCCGATCAGTACTCATCGGCCTATCCCGATCGATCGCGGAATAGAAATGAAACCAAAACATGAGGCTCCCCTCTGATGGGAGAGTTGGCGGATGGGCTGGATCGAATCGGTCGGGAATTACTGGAAGTGCCGAGACTGTCGGGAGAGCACTAAGAAACGACCGTCGAAACATACCGTCGACAAAGTGA
>NZ_JBKEGK010000200.1:0-4794 GCF_046710025.1 Natronomonas sp.
TTTCTCTTTCATTTCAGGCTGCATACACACACTCGTTCCGCTTATTCCATCGCCCGCTCGATCCCGGCGACGAGTTCGTCGGCCGTCTTGATGCCGGAATCGGACCACGCTACCGTCCCGGACGCCTTGATAGCGAAGGCGGCGGGATACCCCGGCGGAGCGTATCGGGCTGCTAGCTCCGCGGTCGGATCGATCCCGAGCGTCCAGTCCCCGCCGTGGGTCTCCCACCACTCGACGACCTCATCTTTCGTGACGGAACCGCCGACGTTCTCCGTCGTCACGGAGACGAACAGGACGTCGTCACCGACCCGCTCGTTCGCCTCCGCAAGCGCAGGCATTTGCTCGATGCAGGGGGGGCACCACGTTCCGAAGAAGTCGATGAACGTCGGCCTGTCGGCGGGGATCCGGATCTCGCCGGCCTCGCTTCCCGGGGCATCGATCGTCTCGACCGCGATCGGACCTCGCCGCTCGGTTCGATCCGTTCCTCTCTCACCTGAGTCATCGGTTCTTTCCGCACCCGAAGTGTCGGTTTCGACCGAGGGGAACCCGCCGACCGCGACCGCGCCCGCGGCTCCAAGCGCCGCCACGCTTCCGACCCCGGCGAGCAGTTCTCGTCTGCGCATCTCAGGCGGTCACCACGGTTTCGAAGTCCTCAACAACGCGTCCGACATCGACTGTCGCCCCGTTCGGGTAGGCGCGCTCGACGACGCCTTGCTTGTTGACGAGGAGGATCAGGTTGTAGTGCGGGAAAGCATACTCGAGGTTCTCGTATTCGTCGGCCGGGGCCTTTTCGATCACCAGCCCGAACTCTTCTTCGAGGAGTTCCGTGCCGGCCTGGTAGCTCTCGGGGCGCAGGAAGTGCCAGTTCCCGGCGTCGAGGTCGACGCCTTGTTCGACCGCGAACTGCTCTAAGACATCAGCCGTGTCGCGTTCGGGGTCGAACGTCGTCGCCAAGAACGCCGACTCGTCGCCGTACCCCTCCTCGGCCGCAACGGCCTGCGCCCGACGGAGCCGAAGGGTAAGCGCCGGGCACATCCCGTCGGGGCAGTTCGTGTAAATGAACGTCATGAGAACGGCGCGTTCGCCCTCGAAGTCCGTCGTCGACACCTCCTCACCGAGCAGCGGGTCGGGGAGGGTGACGTCAGGAACGTCGTCGCCGTGGCTCGGGTGCGCCGCCGCGCTCAGGTCTATCTCGGGTTCGTCGAGCACCGTCCGTCCGGTGCCCAGCCCGGGAACCATGCCCAGACATCCGGCGGTGGCGGCTATCCCTGCTGTGCCGATCGACTGTAAATACCGGCGGCGGTCCATACATCACCCTACGTGTCCGCAAATAAATGAACTCTGTTGGTGTGATCGACTAACGCGTGGTCGCCGCTGTACTCGTCATTCTCCCGGCTCGTCGCCCGACTGATCCGGTCCATCGCCCGATGCCATGTCCCCACCGTCCGGGTTGGCCACTGCCGAGACGTCGACCGCCTCGATCCGTGTTCCATCGACCTGCGTCACCTCGAGCGTGTACTCCCCGATATCGACGCTGTCGCCCGCTTCGGGCGCACGGCCGAGCCGGTCCAACACCAAGCCGCCGATCGTCTCGATGTCCGGGCCGTCGAAGGACGCCCCGAGCGCCTCGTTGACGATCGATATCGCGGCGCCGCCGTCGATCTCGTAGGAGCCGTCCGGCTGCCCCCGAACCGAGGGTTCGCGGCGATCGTCGTCGAACTCGTCGCGTAGGTCGCCGACGACCGCCTCGACGACGTCCTCGATAGTCGCGATGCCTTCGAACGTGCCCCACTCGTCGATGACTGCGGCCATCTGCCCGCCGTCGTCGCGGAACTGCAACAGGAGGTCGCTGATCGCCGTCGTCTCCGGGACGATCGCGATCTCGCGGGCGAGACTCCCGGCAGTCGCGTCCTCCCCCGTGTCGGCTTCGCCCGCCCGGAGAACGTCCTTCACGTCGACGAAGCCGACGACCTGATTGCCGTCGTCCTCGACGACGGGATACCGCGTGTGGCCGGCCTCATTGACAGTGCGTTTGATTTCCGACAGCGAGGCGTCGGCGGGCAGACTCACCACGTCGGGGAAGGGAACCATGACCGCCCGCACATCGGTATCGTCGAGTTCGAAGACCCCCTCGATCATCTCGATCTCCCCCGGGTCGACGCGTCCCGCCTCTCCGGCGCGTGCAAGCACCCGCCGGATTTCGCGCTCGCCGAGCGTCTCGTCGCTCTCGGAGGCCGGCGGCACGCCGAGTAGCCGGGTGAAGGCGTTCGCCGTCCCGTTGAAGACGACGAGGCCAGGGTAGAACACGTAATAAAACAGCTTCATCGGCGGGGCGACGAGCAGCGAGATCCGCTCGGCCTCTGCGATCGCGAGCGTCTTCGGAGCGAGTTCGCCGAAGACGACGTGGAGGAAGGTAATGAAGCCGAACCCGACCGCGAAGGAGACGAGATGGACGAGCCCTGCCGGGAGGGCCGACGAGAGTACCGGCTCAATGAGCGCTGCCACCGCCGGCTCCCCGACCCATCCCAGGCCGAGGGAGGCGATGGTGATGCCGAGTTGGGTGACCGCGAGGTAGTCGTCGAGACTCTCGACGACGCTCGACAACACGTCGGCCCCGGCGCGGCCCTCCTCGACGAGTTGTTCGACCGACGTCGCCCGGATCCGGACGAAGGCGAACTCCGAGGCGACGAAGAAGCCGTTCAACACCACGAGCAGTAGGGCGACGAGCAGCCGGGTCGCCGAGAGTGCGACATCTACCATCTGCGCGCCTCCGCCGAGTCGGCCAGCTGTTGAACGATGTCCATGCGGGCCGTTTCCGCCCGGCATTATAAAACGTTGGCCGAACCTGGCGTCGGGCGACACCGACATCGTTGATCCCGGAGTCGGGCGACACCGACTACCCGACGGTCTCGTTTTCGGACGGGGCCTGCTGGATGACGTATCGCTGCCCGACCATCGGATCAAGCAGGCTATCGACCGGCGCGTAGTCGTCCCGGAGGATCGGCACGTCGTCGGTCGGCTTGTCCCGGCGGTAGTTTTTGACCTCGTTTTCAAGATCGATACCGATGTCTCGCTCGCGGTTTCTGGTTTGGAGCTGTGATTGCGTCACCGGGTCGGGGTCCTTTGTCGCAACGACCTCGATGTTCTGGACGACCCCCGGCCCGGCGGTCTGGAAGCCGTACACCTGCGGGTAAACCTGCTCCATCGTCTTGTATTCGGCGCGGTAGAACTCCGAAGCCGGGCCGGTCGGCGCCGAGATGATGTTCGCGAACAGCATTCCGTCAGCCGAGAGGCGGTCGCTCGTCAGTTGCATGAACTCGACGGTCGTCAGCTGGAACGGAACCTTGTCCTTTTTATACGCGTCGAGAACGATCAGATCGTACGTCTTGTCGGTCTCTTGGAGGAACCGCCGGCCGTCGGCGTTGTGGATGTTGAGCTGGTCGGACTCCTCGACGCCGAAGTGTTCCTTCGCGGTCCGGATCACCTCGGGGTCGATCTCTACCACGTCGACGGTGGCGTCGTACTCGGAGACGAACCGTTTTGGGCCGGTGAAGCCGCCGCCACCGACGAACAGCACCCGGTCGATTTCGTCGGGATCCTCGGCGAACAAGTACGGCATGTGGAAGTACCGGGTGTAGCCGAAGACGTGGCGGTCGGGATCGCGGAGGTCCATCGCGCTGTGGCGCTGGCCGTCGAGGTACAGCGTCCGGGTGTCGCCGAGATCCGCGACCTCGAGTTCCTGATACGGCGTTTGGGTCTGGTGGACGACTTGGCCGCCGGTCGAAACCCCGACCGCCCCGCTTCCGAGCGATGCAACGAGCAACAGCGCGACGCCGGCCGTGGCGAAAAGCGACCGCTGATCCATCGATGGCAGCGTAATCGACACCGCCGTCCCGACGAGCAACAGTCCGAAGATGAACCCGATTGTCTCGATGCCGAAGGCCGGAATGAGCCCGAACGTCGTGCCGAAGACGCCGACGATGCTGCCGATCGTCCCGAGGGCGTACACCCGCCCGGACGCCTCGCCCACGCCCTCGGTCGCTGAGAGCTCGGCCGCGTACGGGCTGATGAACCCGAGCAGGTACGTTGGCGGGCCGAAAAGCAGCGTGACTGCGGGCAGCGACGCGAACCGACTTGGCAGCGGGAACGCGGATCCGGCGGCCAACAGCACGTCGTTCGCAAAGATCAACAGCGCGACGTAGGCGGCGGTCCCGAGCAGAATCCATGACAGGCGCTCGACGCTTGCCCGGCGGGCGGCGCGCTTGCCGCCGTAGTGGTAGCCAAGGCTCAACGCCGCGAGGAACACGCCGATGATGCTCCCCCAGGTGTAGATGCTGCTGCCGAACTGCGGTGCGATGATCCGACCGGCGAGGATCTCCAGCCCCATACTCGCGACCCCGGAGACGAACACCGCGAGTTCGGGCGCTGTCACCCGACTGAGCGCCCGCCCGGTCGAAAGTGACATACAGTATTGAATTCGCCGTCGCGGACATAAGTCCCACGGACACCCCCTGCTGGCGGAGCCTCCCGCTGAGGGATGGACGCGAACGACGACCGGGTAACGCGGGGGTATCGGCGCGGGGCGATCGGAGCAGATCACGTCGGGTCGAAGCGTATCGGATCGGACTCTATCGGCCGCCCGGTAAGTCCAAGGGGCTTTAGGGCCGCGTCGCGGAACTCCGACGTGGATTCTAACGAGGTCAGACACCAGTGGGAGACTCGCTCCGGGGAGTATTCGCCGGCGTACTACGCACACTACGGCCCGGACGAAACGAGCGAGATGCTTCGTAAAAC
>NZ_JBKEGK010000201.1:0-4769 GCF_046710025.1 Natronomonas sp.
TGCTTCCCCTGCTCGACCCCTACGAATTGCCGCTGACGCTTGTGCTCGTCGGCGGCGGGCTCGGGTTGCTCGTGGGATCGTGGACGGGCGCGCCGCGGATGATCAAGGCGCTGTCGCAGGACTACTCTTCGCTGTCCCCCGACCTGTCGATCGCCGCGCTGATCCCCTCCTTCGCGATCGCACAGGTCGCGGTCTTTTTCGGCATTCCCGTCTCGTTCAACGAGATCATCGTCTCCGCGATCGTTGGCAGCGGCCTCGCTGGCGGCGGGGCCGGCGTCGGTCGGAAAAAGGCCGTCCGGACCGTCGCCGCCTGGATCGGGTCGCTGGCGCTGGCGTTCGGTGCAAGTTACGCGGCCTACACGATGCTGGCAACGGTTTTTATCTAAAAACCGGTGGAAAACGACTTCAGTCGGAGAGCGCGTTCTCGATCATCGTACCGAACTTGGGCGTCCCGAAGTGCCGGCGGATCTCGCGCTCGACCTGACCGACGCCGAGCGGGATCAGGCTCATGCCGAACACGACGGCCCACCCCTCGATGCCGATGGGCGTGGTCTTCAACGCCGTCGAGACGCCGGGCAGGTAGAGCGTGCTCGCCACGATGATCCCCGACAAGGCGACCGCGCCCCACACGTAGAGGTTCTCGGTGACCTCGTTGCGCAGGAGGCCCGAGGTGACCTCCCGCATGTTGAACACGTGGAACAGTTGCCCGAACGCTAGGGTTAGGAACGAGACGGTGATGGCCGCCTCACTCCCCTGGCCGTACATCCCGCCGGCGATGGCGAGTGCGCCGACGGTCGCGACCGATAGCGCGGTGCCGTACAGCGCCAACTCGGTCCAGTTCGTCCGCGTCATTATCGGTTCGTCGGGCTCGCGCGGTGGCCGGTTCATCACGTCCTCGCCGGCCTCGCAGGCCCCCAGCGCGAACGCCGGAAAGATGTCGTTCACGACGTTGAGGAAGAGGATCTGCAGCGGGAGGATGGGTAGCGGCAGCCCCACCAGCGTCGCGAGCAGGATACTCGTCAGTTCGCTGACGTTGCAGGACATGAGATACAGCACGAACTTCCGGATGTTCCGAAAGATGTTCCGCCCCTCCCGGACGGCGTGGTAGATGCTGGTGAAGTTGTCGTCCCGGAGGATCATGTCCGAAGCCTCCTGGGCGACCTGGGTACCGCGCTGACCCATGGCCACCCCGATGTCGGCACTCTTGAGCGCCGGGGAGTCGTTGACCCCGTCGCCGGTCATCGCGACGATCGAACCCAAACCCTGGTGGAGTTCAATCAGGTCGAGTTTGTTCTCGGGATTGACCCGCGCGAAGATGGAGGCGTTCGAGAACCGTTCCGTTTCTTCCTCGGAGAGGTTCTCGGGGGCATCGAGTTCGCTGCCCTCGACAACGTCGGGATCGTCCGAGTCCACGATGCCGACGCTCTTGGCGATGTTCTTGGCGGTCCCGGCGTGGTCGCCGGTCACCATGACGACCCGCATGCCGGCCTGCTTGCACGTCTCGATGGTCGACTTGACCTCCTCGCGCGGCGGGTCGATCAAACCGACCAGGCCGATCAGTTCGAGGTTCTCGTAGGGTTCGGTCTCGGGGTCGTCCACCGTCTTCCGCGCGAGCGCGAGGACGCGCAACCCGTCCTCAGCCATGCGATCGCCCTTCTCGATCCAGTCCGCCTTGGCGTCCTCGGAAAGTTCTTCAGTTCCGTCCTCGGTCACCTGATGGGTAGCCGCTTCCACGACGGCACTGGGCGCGCCCTTGACGGCGACCCTGTACCCGCCGTCCTGCTCGTGGTAAGTCGCCATCATCTTCACGGACGGGTCGAAGGAAACCTCCCGCGCCTCGGGCATCGAATCGAGAAGGTCGTCGCGATCGATATCGGCCTTGAGTCCCGCGATCAGGAGCGCTGCCTCCATCGGATCGCCGGTTATCCCCGCCTCGCCGTCCGTTTCGGTCACCGAGGCATTGTTACAGAGGACCCCCACTTCGACGGCCTCCTCGAGGGGTCGATTCTTCGGCACCTCGAGTTGCAATCCGCCGTCGCCCATGGCCGAATCCGACCCGTCGCCGGATTCGTCGGGTCGATGGAAGGACCCTTCGGTGTCCAGCCCGGTTCCGGTGACCTCCACCGAGCCGGACGCCAACTCGAACTCGCTGACGGTCATCTCGTTTTCCGTCAGCGTGCCCGTCTTGTCCGTGGCGATAATGTTGGTGGAACCGAGCGTCTCGACCGACCCGAGGTTGCTGATCAGCGCATTGCGTTCGGCCATCCGCCACATTCCGCGTGCGAGCACGAGCGTGGCGACGATGGGGAGCCCCTCGGGGACGGTCGCGATGGCCAGCGCGATGGCCTCCTCGACCATCAGGAGCAGCTCGTGGCCCCTGAGATATCCCGACAGGAGGACGACTGAGGCCACGAACACCAGAAGCGGGACGAGCTTCATGCCGAGTTCGTCCAGGCGCTGCTGGAGTGGCGTCTTCTCCTCGGCGGCCTCCTGGAGCGACTCGGAGATCTTGCCCAGTTCGGTGTCCATCCCGGTCGAGACGACGACCGCCTCGACGGATCCCCGCGTCACGTAGGTCCCCTTGTAGAGCATGTTCTCGCGCTCGGCGAGGGGCGCGTCGGCGTCGGTGACCTCGCCGGTCTTGCCGACCGGAACGGACTCGCCGGTGAGCGCCGACTCGTCGGCCTGCGTTTTGTTGGCTTCGACCACGCGCAGGTCCGCCGGGACGACGTCGCCGGCCTCCAGCACCACGACGTCGCCGGGGACGAGCTCTTCCGCCGGGATCTCCCGGTCCTCGCCGTCGCGGCGGACGCGGGTTTCGATCTCCGTCAGTTCCTGTAAGCTCTCCATCGAGCTGACGGCCCGCATCTCGGTGACGAACCCGATGATGCCGTTGATGATGAGCACGGCGATGACGGAGATCCCTTCGATGTTCTCGCCGATGGCGAGCGCGCCGAGAGCGGCGGCACCCAGCAGGATGATAATGAACCCGGTGAACTGCTCGTACAGGATCTTCCACCAGGGTTTCCGTTCGGATTCCCGCAACTCGTTGCGACCGAACCGCTCGAGTCGGTCCTTGACTGCTCGTTCGCTCAATCCCTCGTTCGACGACACGTCGAGATGGTCCAGCACCTCGGTCACTGACCGAGACCACGGCGTTTCGATTCCATCTTTTCTGCCAGTCATTCTTTTAGATTATATTAATACCGGTGTCTGTGTGAGGCGATCCACGACCGCGGATGCCGTTCGATTGGGTGAGTGGTGACTAATCATGAGATTTCTCAGTCGCTCTGGCTTTACCAGTCGGACGCCTTCGTCTGGATCGGCGTGGGAACCCGGAGCGTACCGACTGGGGAGGGACTTGTGGGATGCGATACGACCAGCGGGCGAACCGGGCATCGTCTGGCCGCGTCGGTTACAGTACCGACCAACGCTTTCGAATGACTGCCGGGAACGACAGGGCGGCTAATCGGTCGGCTCGGGGAGTTACGAACGACGGCCACCCTACGTCTCCCGAGCGTCGCGATGGTGAACATTTCGCCCATCTTGCGCGTAGGTAACGTCGTTTGATACTATTTGTGGTTCTGTTCCCGACACTGTCAGAGGGAAACGTCCCAGCTCGGTCCCATCCGCCTTGCAGCGGGCGGACCGCCAGCAACGGAGCCGTCAACCTCGATTCGGAACGCGTGCCTTTTTCCACCCCTCGCGCTAACGCCGGTATATGGCAAAACAGCCCCACCTGCTCGTCGAACCGGGCGATCTGAACGACGTGGCACTCGTCCCGGGGGATCCGGGTCGGGTCGATCGCATCGCCGCCCACTGCGAGGAGGTCGAGGAACTGACCCACAACCGCGAGTACAAGGTCGTCAACGCGGTCTACAACGGCACCCCACTAACGATTTGCTCGACGGGCGTCGGTTCACCCTCGGCCGCGGTCGCAATCGAGGAACTCGCCCGTGTGGGGGTAGAGACGTTCATTCGGGTCGGGACGACTGGGGCCCTCCAGTCCGGCATCGAGATCGGCGACATGGTCGTCGCGACCGGCGCGACGAAGAACGAGGGCACCTCGAAACGCTACGAGGATGTCGAGTTCCCCGCTGTCCCGGATTACCAGACGCTGACTGGACTGGTCGATGCGGCCGAGGCCCACGAGGCTGCCGGTCACGGCGGCGGCGGTGACGTCCATGTCGGCCCGATCGCGACTGACGATGCCTTCTACGCCGAGACCGACGAGTACGTCGAGGCCTGGGAGGCCGCCGGTCTCATGGCCGTGGAGATGGAAGCTGCCGCCATCTTCACGTTGGCCCGCAGAAAGGGGCTGGGTGCCGGCGCCATCTGTACCGTCGACGGCAACCTGGTTGAGGGCACGCAGAAGGGCGAAACCGAAGACGAGGAACTTCCAGAGAAGGCCCAGAATAACGTCGAACGTGCCATCGAGATCGCCCTCGAGGCGACGACCACGTTTTGACATCCTCCCCGCCCTGAACAGTAGGTGACGAAGTACCCAAGAAGAGTGGAGGATATATCAGAATATGATTATTTGTCTGCCGAGCCGATGACGGCTGCCTGACTGGATGAGTGTGAGGACGTGAACGGGGAAGTCCCGTTGAAGCTCTCTGCCGATGCGGGCTACTGGAGTACAGCGAACGCAGCGCTGGAAGACGACCAAACGGAGCTGTTCATCGCCACGACGAAAGACTGGAAGCGGCGCAAAGAGCTGCGCGAGCAGGGACCGCCCCGCGGACAGATTCCTGATTCGTATGGGCCGA
>NZ_JBKEGK010000202.1:0-4749 GCF_046710025.1 Natronomonas sp.
GTACCGTGCCGGCGCCGGACTCTGATACGACGGGTGAAGCGAATCGGCGGCGCCCCTACGTCGTCACCGCCGCCTCGAAGTCTTTTCCGATGGCGAGAAACAGCCCGACCCCGACGAGACCGATGAGTGTCGCGCCGCCGAAGGCGGCCCGCGGGGAGAGGGCGTAGATCGCGCCGCCGATGGCAGCAGAGGGGATTACGACCGTGTTCCTGACGAGATAGTACGACCCCGTCACGCGGCCCCCCGTCCCGGCTTCGGCCGGGCCGACGATGAGCGCCTTGTGAGCCGGCAGCCCCGCGAACCGGAGCCCGGAGAAGGCAAACAGCGCCGCCAGCACCGCTGCGCTCTCGGGGGCATTTATAAGCAGGACCGGAAAGACGGCGTAGACTGCGAACCCGAGGGCGACGACCGGCTTCAATCCGACGCGGCGCGACAGCCGTGAGACCGGGATCATCACGACGAGCGCGACGAGCATTTCGATCGCGAGCAACACGCCGAAGTACGCGTCCGGTGAGAGCCGTCCGACAATCGGTAGCCGGACCCCGACAGAAAGAAATTCGGTTACGACGATGACGAAGAAGACATACACCATCCCGTTGGCGAAGCGGACGAGCGTGTCAGCGGCGAGCAGCGGCCGCAACTCCGGCGGCATCGCTCGCAGATCATTAATCACCGTCGAGACCCCCTCGAAGGACTTCCCGAGGCTGTCCTCGCTTGCGTCATAGAGGATGTGCTGGGCGAGCGTCGCTCCAAGTCCGAACGCCGCAGCGACGGCGAGGATAACTCGAAACCCCGTTTCGAAGGCAAACACAGAGAGGACGCTGGCCGCAAACAGCGGTCCGAGGAGGAACGCACTCCGGCGGAACGTCTCGGTGCTCGCGAACCCGGTTGCCAGTCGATCGGGCTCGATTGCTTGCTTGACGACCGCGAACGTGGCCCCGAGGCCGAAGGACTTCCACGCCTGCGCGAGCGCTAATCCCAGGAAGATCCCGACCGGGATCGAGGCGGGTTCGAGCCACCCAACGACGAACTCTCGGCCGAGGAGTTCGACCGTCGTCCCCACAGCGGGAACGGCGACGACGCCGAACGACGCCGCGAACAGCCAGACCACAAACCCGAGTGTCGACGCTATCCCGAATAACGTCAGTGCGACCCGCGACCCGATTCGATCGGAGAACACCCCGCCCGGGTAGGGGTAGACCGCGCCGATCAGGTTTCCGAATGTGCCGAACAGGCCGATCGCGACCGCACCCGCCCCGAGCACCGACATATACCGGGGAACGTATCGGCTCGTCATCTGGAACCCGAGGCTGAACGCGAACATCGCGACCGAGAGAACGAGCACGTCACGCTCGAGCGCCAGAAACCCCCGCACCAGCGCCCGGAGACTGTCGTGATCGTCGACGCGCCCCATACGCTCTGTTGGTCGGTTCGGGGTATAAACCTCTGTCACAGTAGAGCAGCTAGACAGCTTCCTTGATAAATCAGTCAAAACACGGGAGTTGAGCGCACGCGCACGCGGGATCGACGAACGCGACGCCTCCGATATCGACCGCCGGAGCGATCCGGCGCTACACGCCGGTCCCGACCGCGTCTTCGATCGAATCGAATCCGTCGCGTTCGAGCCGTTCGAGCAGTCCCTGGTTGATGTTGCGGGCAATCGAGGGTCCTTCGTAGACCAGTCCGGTGTATAACTGGACGAGGCTCGCACCGGCCCTGATCTTCTCGTAGGCACCGTCGGCGTCACTGACGCCGCCGACGCCGACGATCGGCTTCTCGGTTCGTTCGGCGATAAACCGTATCAGTCGGGTCGATTCGTTTTCGATCGGCTTTCCCGAGAGCCCGCCCGTCTCGTCGGCGTGTTCGCCTTGGAGCCACGGTGGACGGCTCGTCGTGGTGTTCGTCGCGATGACGCCGGCTAGATCGAGGCTCTCAACGACGCTGAGGGCGTCCTCGACGGCCGCCTCTGTGAGGTCGGGGGAGAGCTTTACTAACAGCGGGTCCGCGCCGGCGCCCGAAAGCGTCCCAAGGATCGACTCCAAGCGGTCGCGCTGTTGGAGTTCCCGGAGCCCGGGCGTGTTCGGCGAGGAGACGTTGACGACGAAGTATTCGCCTGCGCCGACCCGTTCGAACGTGTACAGGTAATCGTCCTCGGCGTCCTCGTTCGGGGTCGATTTCGACTTTCCGATGTTGACCCCGATGGGGACCCGACAGTCGGTGTTCTTGAGCCGTTTGCCGACGACATCGGCGCCGTCGTTATTGAACCCCAACCGGTTTATAAGTGCGTCGTTGCCGGGGAGCCGAAACAGCCGGGGACGGGGGTTACCGGCCTGCGGTTCGGCGGTCACGCCGCCAACCTCAACGTGGCCAAAGCCCAGCGCGGCGAGGGCCGCCGGCGCGGTCGCGTTCTTGTCGAACCCCGCGGCGACGCCGATCGGGTTCGGGAACGTCTGTCCGAGCGCTTCTACCCGGAGACGCGAGTCGACGACAGTGTAGTAGTCTGCAACAACCCGCTCGAGGGGTGTGTCCTGTATCGCTTCGAGAAGCCGGTGGCCGAGACCGTGCGCCGTCTCGGCGTCGAGTTGAAAAAAGAGGGGTTTGAGGAGATCGTACGGTGTCATCGGTGAAATTGGGTCGTTCGACGGTGTTAAACGCCGCGGTCCCGGTGGCTGCCTCGGTCTACAGATCGTGTTCGACGTCGTCCGTATCGGCTTTCTGGATAATGATCTTCCCGTCGCGGACCCGGACGAACACCTCGTCGCCGATGCTCATACCGGCAACGGCTAGCTCGTCCTCGTGGAGGTTCACGTGGACGTTGTGATACTCGCCCTGATCGTCTTTGGCCCCGCTTGGGCTGAGCTTCTTCTTTCGCACCATCGCGTTATGTTGGGTCGTTCACCACACGAGATACATAAGTGTACCGTGCGAGTCACGCAAGCAACTGTGTACGCTTCGATCGCACAAGGTGGCTCCCGAGGTCGCTTCGGAACGCCGAGGCAACTCAGTATTGGGGGGTTTTCCAGCCGGGATTTGCCCCCTATCGCTGAAATATGTGGGAGAAAACCGTGCCAGGGGGCTGACTTCGGGGTTATATTTATATTGACGTGTGTGCAGAAATCACACGGAGGAGACAACTCATGGCATCTGACGACGACACGCGAAACTTCGCGCTACGGGAGAACGGCGGCGACGAGACCAGCGTCTTTTCGGGCCGGACGCCGAGACAGGCGGCGCTGAAGGCGGCGAGACGGCTTGATCCCGCGGAGAGCGAGGACGCCGCCGACCGAATCGAACTCCGGCTGCGCGAGAAAGGAACAAAGAAGATCCACATCTACGAGGGGTGGGCATGGGAGGAGACGGCTCCCGACGACAGCCCCGACTGGATGCCCGAAGAAATAACCGAAGCGAACGTCTCGAAGCAGGGAATCAAACACCTAGAGGAACTGTAGCTAAACCGCACCCGGAGACAAATTTAGGCTGAGGAATCCTGAGAGCTGTACGGCTCAAGCGCATCGTCTCGAAATGGACCTGCCAGCTCCTGCTTCGTCGCTTCTCTGTTCGCCGGAGACTCCCCGGGGACCGGAAGACCCCAGGGACCGGAACCGATATGCCGGCTGCGCCGGTACGGTCGATGCGCGGCAACTCACCCGGCCGGACCGCGTACGTACGCGCGTAGGATGATGGATCCGACTTCCACCCGCGCAACACTCGTTCGGCCACCTGGACCATACTCTGGCTAACACGTTTGTTTTAGTGCCACGCTTTGCCCTCCTTTTTTGCAGATGGGTGTCCCGTCTGCGATGTACCGTCCCTGCTGTTGCATTTGTCACTTTCATATAATCGAATTGAAACATGTGTGGTGTCTTCTCTCACAGGGCCGCGCGCGTGATCCACCTCGGATTGACCCGAGGGCGACGCCAATCGCCGTCACAGCGATGCCTTTCGAGACAGACCGCCACGAGTGGGACTCACACGGCTCGAGCGGCATGAAATCGCGTGACGAAGCGGCCTCACTTCGACGGGCTTAATATGCCGACTCCCATCCGATAGAACGCGAAGGACGCGGGGCGAGATGCCCCGGCGGGACAGTCCTCTGGGCTGTCTCGTCCCGAGACCTCATTACACACGGTGGCGCTTGAACGGAACCCCGCAAGCTCGGAACAGCCGAGTGCGGGAGATCCGTTCCGACGCCCTTAAGTGTAACAGGGTACTCGGATTGAAGTACGTGTGGCAGTCCGGAATCGCAGTCCGGCGACGCCACGAATCCGATGCCCTTAAGTGTAACAGGGCACTTGGGTTGAAGTACGAAGGGCGAACCGGACTCCGTTCGGTTCGCCTCCGATCCAACGCCCTTATCAGTACAAGGGTGTTGATCAAAGATACGACGTGGTCGAGGACAGTTCGAAGCTGTCCTCGCTCACGGATCAACGTAATCCGATGGGTTTATGACCCATCACGGGTTACAATTAGATCCGAAGGAAATGAGGATTCCACCCCTGCGGTACGCCGTATAGATGGGATCTGATGTTAGCCTTGGCAGTTCGGTGACACTCGGTCGGTCCGATTGTCATCGATTGCCGATAGTATGGTACACACCTGTTTCAGGTGTGTCCCGCCAAACCCTCCCCGAACTGGGTAACAAGTTCGGGGAACACATTCCGGTTGATCCTGCCGGAGGCCATTGCTATCGGTGTCCGATTTAGCCATGCGAGTTGCACGTTTAACGTAGCAAACTGCTCAGTAACACGT
>NZ_JBKEGK010000203.1:0-4730 GCF_046710025.1 Natronomonas sp.
TTCGACTCGTCGATGATTGCCCGCCCGGGGACGTTGTACCTCGCCGGCGAGTGACCGACGCGGCCGTAGCTCGAGTACGTCGACCGGCTCGCGAGCTGCTGGTAGTCGACGTCCGGCCACCGACTCAGCGAGAAGTCGTCGACGCCGGCGTCCGTCGCCATCTCGTACAGGGTCGGGACGATCTCGCTGGTTGAGCAGACCAGGATTTCCGGATCGTGTGCGTCAAGCGCCCCCTGGACGGCGGTCAGGAGATCCGTCGGCGAGCCGGTGACGGTGTCGCCGGCGACAGACAACTCCCCATAGACGTCGTCGCTCGTTTCGGTCACCGGAACACCGAGCCGGAGCGTCGACAGCTCGCTCGCCGGCGTCGGATCGGCGCCGATCTCCAGACAGTATCGGAACTCTCGCGAGAAGTCGACGTTGAAGCAGGCGAGATCCCCGACTGGATAGGCCGACAGCTGGCGTGCCTGCCGGGCGAGTGGGGTGACGCGGTCGATGTGGGCGACGTCGACCGCGAGAACAGTCTCCTCGTCTCGTCGAAAGCCGGGGCGTCGCGCAACCATCTCGGTCGCGACGACGTCCGGGTGCTGGTCGTACACTGACTGGAGGGTTGTGTGATCGAGGTCGGTCGCTGGGTCGCGAGCGGCGACGTAGAAGCGTGGGGTGTAGTCTTGGCGCTCGGTCGCGACGGCGCCGTCGGCAGTTGCCTCCCACTCCAGGACGCGGCCGTCGTCCAGAAAGTCGATAGTAAACTGCCCCATCCTACTCGCTCACGGCTTCGCCGTTCGCTTCGTTGCGGGTGGGGCTTTCGCATGGACTCCCGTTCTGTCCGCCGTCGGCGGAAGGCTCGTAATCGCCATTCACGTTCAACGTCCCGCGATTCAAGCGCACGTTTACGGGTGCGCCTCCGCCCGACGACTTTTGCGCCGAGCGGAGATACTTCAATCCGATATTCTTCGCCGCGTTGTAGTCCGCATGGGGGGAGTATCCACACTTCAGGCACTCGAATGCGTCCTGCCCGTCCGAGGTTGAACGGTTGTTCTCGTGAGTGAAGCCGCACTTGGAACACCGCTGGCTCGTGTACGCAGGACTCACCTGTTCGACCGAGATGCCGACCACTTCGACTTTGTACTCGACGTACTCGAACAGGCGTCGAAACGCCCACGCGTGGAACTTCTTTGCGTTGGGCATCCGCTCACGAATCCCGGTTAGGTTCTCGAACGCGATCACGTCGCAGCCATACTCGACGGCTTCCGCGACGAGTTCCTTGGAGACAGTGTGTAAGAAGTGATCGTAGCGGCCCGTCTCAGTACGTCCGACCGACTGGATGGTTTCGTGGGCGGACCGTGTGCCGCGCTGGTGGAGTGACCCGCGCCGCTTCTCGAACTCACGGTGCCAGTGATTCAACTCCGACCCGTTCCAGAATGTCCCTGTGGAGGTGACGGCGATGTTTTCGATGCCGAGGTCAACGCCGAGGACTGTGCTGTGCTCGCCGTTGCCGTCGTCGGCAGTCTCGAACTCCACGTCCGCCTTTGTTCGGACGTGAAGGTAGAACTCGCCATCGCGGTAGTGCAGTTCTGCGCCCGTCACTTCGTAGTCGTCATTGTAAAGATACTCCGAGTGTGGTGTCTCGCGGTTCTCGTCGGGGAGGACGTATTCAGCGGTAATCCGTCCTTTGACGGTCGAAAGTGTGGCGTGGTCGTCGTTGAACGTCGCACACCGCTTGTCGTAGACAAGCGTCGGCGCGGAGAAGTTCGGCTTTCCCGCATAGTCCCCTTGCTTCCACCGGGCGACAACGCTCTGTACGGCGTCGGCAGCTTTGTTGCGAGCGTTCTGGACGAGATTCGCTTGCAGCCGAGACTTTGCCCGCACGTCGTCATAGGTTTCGCGTTGGAGTTCGGCTTTGCTCGTAGTCTTGTACTCGCCTTGCCACGCGTGGTCGACGACGTAGTTGGCGGCCCACAGGAACTCGGAAATGGTATCGTGGAGGAGGTCGGCGTCGCTGTCGGCCACATCGAGTTTGACGGGGACGGTGCGTCGGACCTCCATCCGTGTTTCAGATGTATGCATGTGTCTTTATAATCGCCACGATTCGGTGGGAGTCGGTAACCCATCGAACGTGGATGGAACAGTATCGTGTCGGTTTCCCTCTCCACACAATCGCTCGCTTCGCTTGCCCCGTGAGGTCGGAAGCTCCACCTTGCATTACGCTGAACGGCATTGTCACGGGTTCGAGTCCGGTGGGGCGCTCTCTTGGTCATCGCTCGCTGTGATCGCGGCCTCGAGTTCCTCGAGGCGTTCCTCGTGGTCGTCGAGGCGGGCCTCCTGTTCGAGATCGATGCTGAGCAGCGCCGGCAGCAGCGGGTTCTGGTGGTTCAATAGCCCGCTCGCGTCGGCGTGCTCGCGGGCGTACTCGAACAGTCGGTCGAAGCGCGGCTGGTCGCGACGCCGCAGTGCCCGCCGGAACTCCGCCCACCGCTCTTCGATGGCCCGGAGCGCATCCCGGTACGTCGGGTTCGTGCGTCCCATCGCTATCGCCCTCCTGTACCGCTCGCCGTCCACGCATCGAGCAGGGGATCCGCGGTGGCCGCCACCGTCTCACCGTCAGCGGTGACGCCCGTCCCGACGCCCTCCGGGGTCGACGTCGACGGCGCCGGCGTCGTCGGTTCCACGCCGACCTGCGTGGCGCGGGCCGCGAGCAGCTGCCGCCAGTACGCGAACGTCGTCTGGTAGTACGCGCCGTCGTCGACGGGATAGACGAGCGTCTCGAAGTTCTCGCCGACGACCCGTGGCCCCATCCGGGTTTGCTCGCACTCCAGATGGTGGTCGGCGACCGTCGCGACTGACTCGGTGAATTCGTTTCGTTCGTTTCGCGTAACGAGCACCGGGATGTCGTACCCATCGGCGTAGGTCGCCAACCGGGCGAGAGTTCGGGCCTGGAGGGTTTCCGCGTGGGTTTCACCGAGAGTATCGTCGGCGCGGTACTGGGTGTCGACCGCCGGCACGACGATGAGGGCGGGTGTGTGTGGCGACGTGTCCTCGTCACGACTTGGTTCCCCTCGACCGGCCGCCCCGGCGTCGGTGGTGGATATCTGGATCGACTTGTTCACTGCCGTCGGGAGATCACAGACGGCGCCGTAGTGCTGGTAGGCGGTAAATCCGCGTGCCACGTGGATTCGGTTGAGCAACCGTTGACTGGGCGCGATCTGAGCGAGTGTCGTCGTCGTTGCGTGTCCGTTTGCGTCGACCCAGAAGGCGGGCCCGTCGTACAAGAGGAGATGGTCGAGTACGAGCGACTGCAGGATCGGGACGCCGCGGCCTCCCTCGACGTCGAGCAGGGTGATGCCGTCGTCGAGCTGCGGCAACAACATCCCGTCCGTGGCCGGATCGGCCTGGTCAGCGAGGGACCGATTGCGGTCTGCGCCCCGTGTCGGCTGGTCCACCGCCAATCGGTTCGATGTTGAGTATTCTCCCATACTCGACTAGTTGTCTACGTTCCCGATAAGCCGCGGCGTGGCGCTTCCGCGTTTCAGGGAAGGGCTGGAAGGTATGTAGAACCGGACTCAGGCAACGGATTTCTGCCCTCGTTCGACCGTTTCCGAGAACGTTTCCAGAGAGGAAGGCGGACCGCATCGTGGGATTAACCAACAGTCCGGGGGACCACAGCTCAATTGTTGGTTAAGACTCTCCGAACCCATAGTGATCTCGGCCTCACGTAATTCTGTTGCGGCCCCGCATATTCCCCGAGCCTACGATCTGATGTGATCGACGATTGTTCTCAGCGCGGTTACATCGTCGATATTGTACTGTTTGAGTCGATCCCAGTCTGGTTCTTCGCCGTCGAGCAGATATCGTGTGTACTTGCTCCCGACCACAAATCCATCGACGGTCGGATCTTGATATTCAAAGCCGAGTGCGCTCGCTACGACGTCCAATTTATGCCGATTGAAGGGCCCGAAGAGTTCCTGTTGTGCAGTTATCCCGAGGTCGTGTGCTCGCTCCAGATGGTTGATCCCCTCAGTGATGCCGTGTTCGTCGAATCTGCGACTGAGACACTGTTCGTCGAAGTAGTTCCCTCCGTAGTAGATGATTGGTTCGGAGCTGTGCTCATCAAGGTACTCAGATAGCTCCTGGAGGAGTGCTGATTCGTCGTCCGGGTCGAAGAATTGTCGGTAGGCATCGTTCTGGTAGCTGTAGGTGCCGATCAGCCAGATTCGGTCTTGCTGCAGGTCCGTCTCTATGTCTAAGAGGAGAGGCTCCGTATCGTGAAGGTCGTTGAAGACGGATTCGTTTAGAATCACGACCTCATCGTTTTCGAAAGCCTGTCGATGAGCAATCCACCGGTCCACGTGCCATGATGAGGCTCCAGGGAGGGCTTCGAGTTCGGTACGCCGTTCTTCGGTAATCCCATCTGGGCTAGTGATCCCTAACTCACTGAACTGTTCCACTCGGTTTCTCCCGACTTGGACGAGATCAGTCAGCCGGCTCCCTAGCAGATGGCGAGTGTCGTAGAACTCGTACTCGATAGACTCGTTCGAGGCGTCGATGGTGATGAGTGCGTATCTTCCTGGGTCGTCTACTCCGTCGTGGGACGCAATATTGATCACCGCGCCGTATTCGAGGGTTTCAGCTCTGCCTCCGAATTGATGGCAATGACCGCAGACGGTGACCGGGGGCTGGATGTCGTCTATGAAGCTCCTGACGGCCTTCGACCCGATATGTTGTTGCCC
>NZ_JBKEGK010000204.1:0-4699 GCF_046710025.1 Natronomonas sp.
AGGGAGTTCACCCCGATGAGTTTCAGGACCTGCTCAACCTCGAGGACGAGGGTATCGTCCTCGAATCCAAGCAGACGGACATGACTTCGAACGAACCCCGAACTGAGCTTAACCTCGGCGGTGCAACGGATGGCGAGGCATACGTCATTCCGGAGTCAGCCGAGGGTGATGCTGGGCTCAGGAAACGGTTTTATCTCGTTGTCGATACCCGGGACGCAGGCGCGTTCAAGGGGGCGTTCAGCGACGACGAAAGCGACGAGTTCGAGTTCGAATACGGCTACGAGTCGCCGCCGGACGAGCGATACCGGTTTTCGAATAACGATCTTCAGACACGACCCGATCCATTCAATCCGGAATCGGAGCCAACCGAGGACGGCACCGAACACTACCCATACCTCGGAAAGGACGAGGTTAGTGAAACGATAACGAAGCCGTTCACGATCGAGGAGCCATACGCCGAGTACAACCAGACGACGAATCAGGATCAGGTCGCATTGACAAACGGAACGGAGGTCACGCTGACCGGCGAGACGAACGTCGCGCCCGCCTCGGAGTTCTACATCCAGATCATCGCCGACAACCGCTCGAACCCGACGCGGATCACCATCGACGACGTCGAGGTCGATGAAGACGGATCATTTACTGCGACGAAGGACCTTTCCGAGCTCCGGGTGGGCGAGGGGGTCGAGGTGGAGTTCTACGCCGAGAACCGCATCGTCGACAAGCGCGGCGGAGTTCTAGCCGGCGATCGAGAGGCCACAAGTCGTTTCGAGATCGTTGAGGCGCCCGATCGGGTGACCGCCGGAACGGCCGATAGTGTGACTGTTGAGGCGGTGATCAATAACACCGGGGCGGCGACCGAGACGAAGCCGATCAATCTCCGGGTTGGTGAGGCCGATGTCGACTCCATCAGCCGGACGCTCGACAGTGATGAAAGCCGATCAGTCGAACTTGACGCCGGGACGCTGGAGGAAGGTACCTACCGATACGTGCTCTCCACGCCTGACGACGAGGCTGTCGGCGAGTTGGTCGTCGGGCGCGATGCTCCAATAAACGTGGTCGACAGCGAAGACAACGGGGCGGACGAAGAGGAGTCAGGAGACAATACCAATACGACTGACCAAGGGGAAGGCGGCGGGGACGACACCAATCAAAGCGACGATACCACTACAGACGAGGACGAAAGCGACGGGGACGACAACGGCGGCGATCCGGGGCTTCCGAGCGAGGTCGTCGGCCTGCTCGGGGCGTTTGCAGGCGCGGTCGGCACCGAACACGCCGTCGGCGGCGCGGCGGTCGTCGGCGCGGCGCACGTGCTCGGCTTCTGGGCCTGAGACATGGGGCAACGGGGGAACTATCAGCCTTCACAAAACGTATCCGGCGGCCTCCCCCAACGCTCGTATGGACGAACACGGCCGCCGTCGATTTCTCAAGACCGCAAGCGTCGGGATGACCGCAACGATCGCCGGGTGCGGCAGCGCTGAGGACGCCCCCGCACAATCGAGCACGGAGGATCAGGTGACTGTCACTGTCGTGCTGAGTCCCGATAGAGACGCGCTTCAAACTCGCCGACAGGAACTCATAGAGGAAGTGGAGGCAGGCAACGTGACGCAGAGTGAGGCCGCTGAACAGTTCTCCGAGGAGAGGTCAGAGATGCTGGCCGAGACAGCAACCAACGCTCAAGAAAGTCTTGAATCCGGCGGTGCCGAAATCGAAGACGTCGATGAGGAGGCGCTTGTCATGCGAGCTACTGGCGACCCGGCGACACTCGTTGGCGTACTCACAGAGGACCACATTTCGGCGATTTCGGAAGCGAGCGATTACGACGAATTTGCCGAAACACCCGAGGGTGGGAACGGCAACGCGACGGCCGGCGGGGGCGCCGACGGCGAAGAATAGAATACTGAAGAGCCCGACGCACGCGTCTAGCCGGTACCGGCGAAATCGTGCTGGGGGAATGATTGAACGGAGTTCTTGGGGGCAGTCGGGGTGATCCAGACGATCTATATACAGTTGGTGAAGATCGTTTATAGAAGATCGCATATAAATATGCGAGCACTTACGTACTATCGAACGCCAGCCGATCGCCCGCCTCAACGCCGTGTCGCGTCGTCCACTCGTAGTTCACTTCAAGAACATACTGCCCCCGGCCGGGATACTCCTGAGCGTTGCCGTCCTCGTCGGGACCGGGCGCGGGCGCGTGATGGATGTTCGTGATTGTTCCCGCCGAGTCCGCGTAGATGATGTCGATTCCGAAGTTCATCCGCCGCATCACGAACGTCCGGTCGGCAACCGACCCGTAGACGAACAACATCCCGCGATCCTCGGGTAGCGAGTCAGTGTCGCTCAGGCCGAGTATTCGGAGCTCACGCGTGTCCGCGATCGCCGCCGTCACGGAGCCGAGTTCCAGGCCGGCCTCCGAAAAGACGCTGATCTCGGTCGTCTCGTAGCTCTCGTGGACTAGAGCGGGGGTCGGGGTCGCGTCGGGCGTGGGCGTTCCGTCTTCGACCGGCGTCGCATCACCCGGTTCGTCACCGTCGTTCGCGGTGTCGAGACAGCCCGAAAAGCCGGCCAGCGCCGCTCCGGTCGTCATAAGGCATGTCCGGCGATCCATGTAATCCGGTTGGGGCGATCGATATATAAACCGGGCGGCACCGACGCCCGAGCGACCCGGTGGCCGCCGCCACGTTGCCCGCGTCCGATCGCCGATGCGACGCGCCGAATCGGTGCGTGGATTTTTGTTCGGAGTCATACAGAGTTGGACGATGCCCTCCACGTCACAGTTCAGCGCGGACGAGACCGCCGTCTCCCCGGTGATCGGGACCGTGCTCTTCTTGGGTATCGTCGTCGCCATCGCAACGCTGTTCGGCGCGCTGGCGCTCGACGTCAGCGGCGACCTGGTCGAACCGGCACCGGCGGGCTACTTCGAGGCGGAGTACGTCGCCAGCGGCGAGGGAAACACCGATCGCCGGCCCTACGTCGAGATCACCAACAAGTTGGGAGAGACGGCCGACGCGGACAACATCATTATAAAAGACGAGAGCGGGAACACCATCGCCTGGAGCGACGTATGGACGGGCGGCGAGAGCGTAAAAGCCGGGGAGTACGTCCACCTCGATGGGTTCGACAGCGACAGCACGCTCGATCCAATCTGCGAGGCAGGGGACACATACACCATCGTCTACACCGACGGAAACGGCCACACGCTGTTGGTGAACGAGTGGTCCGCCCCGACGGATCCGCGGGTACCGGCGGGCTCCGGTGCGGCCTCCGACGACACGCCCCCAGGCGCCCCGGAGGGATGTTGAAACCGTCCGCTCCCGGCCCGACGACCGCGGCCGCGAGCACCGCCCCGCGGCCGGCAGTGTAAACTCCGAGCAGCCCGAAGGACCGATCGATGGTATCCGTCCCCCGTGCCCCCTCCCGGCGGATCCGACGCCTCGCTGTCCTCGCCGCAGTTGGGTCGCTGCTGTTGCTCGCAGCCACCTCCGGCGCGCTCGCAGCCGTCGAGCCCACGGCGGGCGGCGGACAGAGCACGGGATCACCCGACCGTGCCATCGATACGCACGGGACCGCGATACGACCGACACTGGGATCGACAGCCGACCCCGCGAACGCGACCGGCGAGGGCGTCACCGTCGCGATCCTCGACAGCGGCATCAATGGCGACCATCCCGATTTAGAAGGGCGTGTCGCAGAGCGGGTCGATCTCACCGGCTCGGAGCCGACTCACCCCGCCAATGGGACGGACGAAAGCGGCCACGGGACGTTCGTCGCGGGCGTCCTCGGCGGGAGCGGCGCGGCGAGCGACGGCGACCACGCCGGGGTCGCGCCGGACGCCGCGTTGGTTGACGTCCGCATCATGGCTGAGGACGGCGATGCCGACGAGGCGACCGTCGCCGAGGCTATCGAGTACGCCGTCTCGGAGGCCGACGCCGATATCGTCTTGTTGAGCCTCCAGAGCGTCGGTTCAGAGCCAGAAGTCATCGAGGAGCGCGTCGAGTGGGCGAACGATCGAGGCGTAACGGTCGTTGCCTCGGCGGGCAACCGCGGCGGCCCGCGCGCTGTCACCACGCCAGGTACCTCGGCGGGCGCGTTAACCGTGGGTGCGGCCGATAACGCGGGGACCGTGTGGGAGCGCTCCGCCTACGGCCCGACGCGGGCCGGGGCGTTCAAGCCAGAGCTGCTCGCACCCGGCGTCGGGATCGTCGGCCCGCGCGCCGACTACAACGGTGAGACCGATCTTGAGGGGGAGGACAAGGACACGGACGCCTCCGACCCCTATGCACGCCGGACGGGGACGAGCATCGCGGCCGCCAAGGCCGCGGGTGTCGCCGCGCTTATTCTCGAAGCCGAACCCAACCTCGGGCCGGCAGCAGTTGAACGTCGACTGACGAGCACTGCTCGCCCGGTCCCGACCGACAGCAACCGGACGGCCGCCGCGGGATCGGGCGTGGTCGATGCCGAGCGAGCGCTCGCGCCGGACGTCGTCGGCGACGGCGTCCTCGATCTCGGGGTTGTCGCCGACGACGAGCCGATAACTCGGACGGTGACCGTCGAGAACCGTGACGATCGCCGCCACGAGCTTGCGTTCGAAGCCACGCTCCGGAACGCGGAGACGGGCGAGCGGGCCGACGGCGCGATGTCTTTGAACGAGAGCAATCACTCGCTCGCGCCGGGCGAGCGCGCGACGGTCGAG
>NZ_JBKEGK010000205.1:0-4668 GCF_046710025.1 Natronomonas sp.
GGGACACTGCGGTACGGGGAGCCGGTGAACGTCACTGTCCGTGATCGGGCGACCCCGAATATCAACCACACGATGGAACTGACACCATTTATATACGCCGACGGCGATACAGAAATCATCTATGCGGGTGGAGCGGTGATTCGATCCGAACCCGAGGGGTCAGTCATGCTACAAGAACCACCGTTCGTGCTCCGGTCCGATC
Source organism: Natronomonas sp. (assembly GCF_046710025.1). GTDB lineage: Archaea > Halobacteriota > Halobacteria > Halobacteriales > Haloarculaceae > Natronomonas. Next base: position 203 of record NZ_JBKEGK010000205.1, read on the forward strand.
GGACCGTGCTCCCGTTCGTTAGAACCACACGGGCTGGCGGGCAGACCAGCCTGACACGGGACGGAACTGTCAGAGTCGAGACGAGCCGGACGAACATAAATGCAACAACCCGCTCGGGACTGTCCGATGCGTCCCGGTTAGAACTAGTAGTCGAGTCCACGCACGAGACAGCTTGGGAGGAGTACCTCGAATCAGTCGCGGAGCGGGATAGCGACTGGAGTCTCGTCGACGACAACGTGCTCGAGTTCGAGACCGAGGCGGTTTCAATACCGCGGTTTCGCGTGTTGCTTCGGCTCGTAGATTGAGCGCCCGCCGGAGATGCGATCGATGTTACAGCGTCTATCGCGTATCCGGGCGAGTCGACTTATCGGAGATCAACTTCGACAGCGTTCTCGCTCACGTGGAGATATTTGACCGTATCGATGCCGAGATCGATTTCAAGCGACCTCATGTCACCGTCGTAATTGAAGTCTCCGTTCTTGAAACAAAAGTTTTCGACGACGATCGCGCCGGTCACCTCGGCGTTACCGCCTCCACAGCCGCTTCCATTCCCGTTTCCCTGATCGCCTTCGAAGTCGGTATTCGGCGCGTAAATTCCCCCGACGTACTCCGCCGCATTTATTTTGATGATCGAGACGTCCGAATGTGCGTACATGATGAACTGTTCCGGTTCACCGCCTGAATTGATTTTGTCGTTGCCGCCTGTCATCGAGAAGTCATCGTCAGTTTTCAAATAGACCGAAGCTGTCCCATCGCCAGTCACGTCGATATTGCCGGGACCGTCGACCCCGCCATCGGGGTCGTTGATGATCACCTCAACATCCCCAGCGCTCGTGTCGAGCGTGAGTTCCTCGAAATCGGAGGCGTTTTCAGTGTAATACGTCCCCGAGCCGAGTGTCTCGCCCCCGGCGAAGCCTGTACAACCGTTCGTGATACAGCTATCGATCCGGTTGTCTATCAGTTCACTCGCGGACGGAGGAAAAATCCCATTCTGGAACGACTCGATGTCCGCACCGTCGTCGGTGAATCGCCCGGCCGTCACCGCCGCTCCGAACGTCGGATCCAGCGGGACGGTCAGATCCACGACGACTGTTCCATCGTCGCCGCTCTCACAACTCTCTTCGATTCCACCCTGCGAACGTCTCTCGAAGAACGACTGCCATCCCCGACAGTACTCGCTTTCGACTTCGACGTACACCGTCCCGTTTGTGAGCGGATTGTCGAAATCGTCCTCGGAATCGTCCGGGTACCATTGCTGGGCCTCCGTATCCGAGCGAACCGTTCCACGGATATCGCCCGACGCCGCACCGCTACCGGTCACGTTTATAATCGGAAACGTCAGCGTCTCGGCGCGGTAGTGGAACTCAGGCGGCGAGAGCATCCGGCTAAAATCGCCCTGTCGCGCCCAGACGCCGCCGCCCTGATACGCGATCTCGCGGCCGTCGTTTTCGTAGACGACGGCCCCCATCGAAGTCTCTCTAACAGTTTCGTTAGTCCCGTTCCGTTGGATTTTCACATGAACGCGCCCGGCGTCCTCCCGGACGTCGACCTGACCCTGAGAGACTCGCCCCAACGAGAAGCGCTGGTGGCCGGACTCGCCCAACCCGACGAGGCTGGCCTTCGAGGAGAACGCCGACATCGAGTTCTCCATCTGGGAGTGCTCGGCGTCCGCGCGCGTGTCGTCAACCACGGCGCCGCCGACCGTGAGCAACGCCCCGACCGAAAGAATCGTCATCCCGAGGATGAGTATGACCCCAACGGGGTTTGCGACAGCACGGGTTGTCATTCCCGGGAGTTTGGCTTTGGCCGATAATGAACCCCCTGACCGACTCAACTCCCGAATCACTCGGAGTGAAGCTGCGTCCCCACGCACACATCACGACCGGCGGATGCGCCGTCGGCGTCCGTACCCACGGCCGTTTATACGCCCACGAGATTGAAGGGGGAGCCCCACGGGTGATAGTGTATGGACATCGATACGGACGAACTACTGGCGTCGCTCACCCCCCGCGAGGAGAACCCAGCGATCAAAACGTACCAGAACACGGTGTCGGTCGCCTGTCCGGCCTGTGCGGAGCCGTTTGATGACCTCGTCGTCTGTAAGCAGAACCCGACGAGCCTCAACCTCTCGAAACAGCTCGATCTCTGTGTCGGCGTTGAGGACGGACAGGCGTTCATTTTCACCCACAAACCCTGACGACGGACGGTCGGCTCTCAGTCGACGCTTTCGTCCTCTCTGTCGTCGCTACCTGCCGGTTCGTCGGCGGTCGGGTCATCCGATATTCTGTTCTCGCCTGCTGTCTCGCTTTCGTCCGCCATCCCGCTCCCGTCCGTCGTGCCATCGGCCCACGGCCCCACGTCGAAGAGGTGTCCGACGGTCCACCCGACCAGAAGCGGCGTCACGACGACCAATCCGCCGATGCCGACGTAGCGAACCGGCGGTGGCCGGAAGGCTAGGTATAAAAGATATGCCGCCCCCGCGAACGGCCAGGCGTCGTACAAGAGCAGCCGAAGGCGACCGAGCATACCTTATCGTTCGAGGGGCTAACCCTCAACGTTCCGGAGCGCGCCTACACGGTGAACACCGGACAGTCAGCGGTCCGTAGCACGCGGTCAGCGACGCTCCCGACCTGCGGCTTCTCTGACCCGCCGCTGCCGTGTTTTCCCATTACGATGAGGTCGGCATCGATCGACTCGGCGTACTCGACGATCTCCTCGTGGGGAAACCCACGGTCGAAGTACGTCTCGGCGTCGATGCCGTGTGCTTCGGCCTGCTCGATCAACTCCGTCAGTTCCGAGTCTGCCTCCTCTTCGAGTTCCTCGAGAGCGAGTTCGTAATTCGACAGCGCTGGTGTCGCGCCGTGCCGCGACTCGTCGATGATGCGAACGAAGTGAACGACCGCGTCGTTATCTCTCGCGATACCGAGACCATGTTCGATGCCCCGTTCGGCCGAGTGACTCCCGTCGGTCGGGATCAGGATCGTCTCGTATCCCACCATAATTGTGACCCCAACGCCGGGGTACAAGTGTGTGTCGATACCTATCACACAGGGCGCGAAGCGTCGATGATGAAAAAGGTTATATGTGGAAGCTATTCACATTCACCCGGTTTCCGGCGGACGGCACACATCCCTGTCCCGTCGTCGCGGCGGAAACCGGGCAGGCGCGGCCCGACGGCCGCGCGTTTTTGAGTTGAATGGCCCACGAGAGCACCCGCTTTGAAACGGATATGTCACTCAATAGGGGGCGGCGAACAGCCCCGCCGCCGTTCGAGGAACGTCCGCTCGGCCGCCGAGAGGTCCCGCGTCCGGTAGGCGTCGAGACCCTCCTGATACGTTGCCTCGGTGCGGTTCGCAGCCGGACCCACCGCGGGGCGTTCGAGGACGAGTTCGGCGATACCGGTCTTCTCGCCGGTGAATGAGAAGCCCGCCCGATAGAGCGCCTCGTAGGCAAAGGGGTTGTTCACCGCGATCCGGAGCCGGTCGTAGCCGCGATCGGCCCCACGGCGGGCGAGGAATTGACATAGCTGCGGGCCGAGGCCCTCACCTCTGCGGTCCTCTCTAACGGTGATATATCGAAGCCAGAGGACGTTCGGATCGGTCCGGTCCTCGTTGAACGCGACGGCGGCGAGGATGGCAGTGTCGTACTCCTCGGCCGCGTCGGAGGCGTGTTCAGGGGAGGTGGGTCGCTCCGGCGGCCCCGACGGCTTCGACGACCCCGAGGAATCGTCTCGTTCTTTCCGTTCAGCGCTCCGGATCACCGCTTTTCCGGTGTTCGACATCACGAACTTCCCGGCGTAACTGAACCGCCGGTGGTTGAGCCGGAGAGTCGGGCCGTCTTCCGGCCATCCGAGCAAACGCGGTTCCATGCCGTGCGCTCGGAGGGCAACGGAGTTATGCTCGGCGCTCGATCCCCGACCATGCGCTGGGACGTCCGGGCCTTCGATCTGTTCGCGCCGGTGTACGACCTGCTCATGCCGCCGACCGACGGGGTCACGCTTCGGAAGGGGTTCGCCACCGCTGACCGCGATATCAACCGGATTCTCGAGATTGGCGGCGGCTCCGGCCGGGTCGCCGACGAAATCGGGGCGACGGTCGTCGATCCGGCTCGGGGAATGGTTCGACAGGCACGACGACGGGGGCTCGAAACCGTCCGGGCAAGCGCGACTGACCTCCCGCACCCGGACGGATCCGTCGACGCCATCGTCGTGGTCGACGCGTTCCATCACTTTCCGGAGGGACAACGGTGTCTCTCGGAAATGGCCCGCGTCCTCGCGCCCGGGGGCGTCCTCGTGATCAGCGACTTTGATCGCGGAACGCGACTCGGGTGGGCGCTTGACCAGGCCGAACGGCTCGTCAGATTCGACTCGACGTTTTATACCGTCTCGGAGCTTGAGTCCGCGATCGCGTCGACCGGCCTCAGCGTGCGACCGATCGAGTACGGTTTCGAGACGACGGTCGCGGGCG
>NZ_JBKEGK010000206.1:0-4662 GCF_046710025.1 Natronomonas sp.
TCGATTTAATCTCGGCGACGAGGTCGGCGGCCTCCTCGTTCGTGAGGGGGTCGTACTCTCCCTGGCGCCACATGTCGTAGGTAACCGTGTCGCGGACGACAAGCGTCGGGTAGATCTTTAGATAGTCAGGGCGCCAATCGGTGCTCTCGAACAGTTCCCGGAAGTCCTGAAGACACATTTCCTTTGACATTCCGGGCTGGCCGGGCATCATGTGAAAGCCGACTTTGAACCCGGCGTTCCGGAGGCGTCGGTTCGCGTCGATCGACGCCTGAATGCCGTGGCCACGGTGCATCTCACGGTTGATCCGCTCGTAGGTGGTCTGGACGCCGACCTCGACTTTCGTCCCGCCCAGTCGGAGCATTCGGTCGATCTGTTCGGGGTCACACCAGTCGGGTTTGGTCTCAAAGGTCGTCCCGATGTTGCGGATCGCGTTCGTCTCGTTTTCGGCGATCACGTCCTCGAGATAGCGGAAATCGGTCGCTTCGGGATCGGGTTTGAACGACTCCGATTCGCTCGGCGTGGGAGGCGAATCGAGGTCGTAGTCGTTCATCGCCTCGAGGGCGCGCTTGACAAACCACTCCTGGTAGTCGTGACTGCGGGCGGTCATCGTTCCGCCCATCAGGATCAACTCGATCTTATCGACCGGGTGGCCGATCTTCCGAAGCTGGTGGAGCCGTAGGGTCACCTGGCCATAGGGGTCGTAGTCGTTCTGGACGCCGCGGGCCGCGGCCGGCTCGTGGCCCGTATAGCTCTGCGAGGATGAAAACTCCGAGGCAGGGCCGCCCGGACAGTAAAGACACTTCCCGTGCGGGCAGGTGTGCGGCGATGTCATGATCGCGACCGGCGAGACGCCCGAAGCCGTCCGCACCGGTTTCCGTCGGAGCACCGGCTCGAGTTCCTCGCGGTGCTCTTCGGGGGCGTAATCGAGCAACTCCGTGTTCTTCGGGACTTTCGGCGCGGAGTGCTCCCGGCAGGCGTCCATCTTCGCGGCCTCAAGATCGTCGCGGTCGATTTCGCCCGCCAGTAAGGACTCGACGAGCGACTCACAGACGCGCTCGAACGCCTCGGACTCGGCGGGATCGACGTCGGTACTCATTCGCTATCCGCACAAAGGACATCCGAGGGGAAATGGCTAGCGGTCGAACGCCGTCTAGAGTCGTCGCAGTTCAGGCCGACGGCGTCGCGATCGACCCGGCGACCGCATCGACGACAGCCTCAATGACCGCCTCGCGCTCACCGGCGAGGAACTCGATCGTCGGTTGTCGAGTCCCTGGGTTCGAGACGCCGGCGTCCGGAACCGTGTCGTCGAGTTCGGCGACGACCGAACTGAGGTCGAGATCACCGTCGGCCCGGACATGGAGTTCGTCGGTGCCGACGCCGACGACGGCCGCCGAGTCGAGCCGCCGGTCAAGTTCGTCAAGCAGGAGTCGCGTCGGCGGGAAATCGTATCGGTGCGTGTAGGCGTCGGTGTCGAGGACAGCCACGGGAACGCCGTCGACGATCCGTTCGTCGAGGTTCGGGACGACGGTGTCGAGTTCGTCGTCGAGCTTCGTCACGAACTGCTCGGAGACCTGCGCGGCAAGCCCCGTCCGCTTCTCGAACAGTAGGTCGATGATGAGTTCGCGTTTGTCCTCATACGACTGGTAGAACGCCTCCAGCGCGACCGCCTCGCGAAGTTGTTTCGTCGATTCGGCGTCGATGCCGGCGCCGGCAGCGAGGTCGACGTACATCTCGGGGGCGTCGGCCCAGTAACTGACCGCCGGCAGGTGGAGCAGATCCTCTCGGACGTCGCCGTTGGTCGTCGCGGCGAGCGTGGCCGCAACCGTCGAAACGGTCCGGGTCTCCGCGGTGACGAGCGAGTCGATCCGGTCCGCGACCGCGTCGTCGGCCGCTTGGCCGTCGATGACGACTTGGGGCGCGCCGTAGATATCCAATAGATCGAGGCCGTCGGCGGAGGCGGCGGTCGACCCGGCGGCGGCGAAGACGAAAAGCGGGATCTTCTCACCGTGGCGGTCCCGGTCGCCGAGCATCCGGGTCGCGTCTTTCGTCGCGTCGTTCATATCGTAGACGCCGTCCTCGAGCGGGCGGCGGTCAAAGTAGTGATACACCGAGTCGGCCGTGCCGTGTTCGGCTTCGATGAGAGGCAACACGGCCCGCTCGATCGCCGCACCGGCGACGTAGCCGTCAGTTGTTGCGTCGTGTCGAACGACGATGGGCCGTGACTCGATGACAGCGCGCCGGATCTCCGTCGCAACGGCCTCGATGTCGTCGACGATCGCATCGATTTCGGGATCGTCGGCGATCGGGTTAACGCTATCCGGACTAGCGCGGTCGTCGAGGGCCTCATTCATCCGGGTTTCGACGGCGTCACCGGCCTCCTCGGGGAGAGTCTCGATCGAGTCGGTCTCAACCTGGATCTCGTCGCGGCGGACCCGAGCCTCGCCGTCCAGACGGACGACGTCGCCGGCCTCGATGTCGGGGTAGGCACGCACGCCGGCCTCGACGAACGCCGCGCAGTCGACGATACCCGTCTCGTCCTCAAGTTCGAAGACGGTCGGGCCCGAGGTCTGGCGGACCGAGGCGATAGTGCCCTCGAGTCGGACTGTGTCGCCGACGCGGTCCTCAAGCGATTCGACGGTGACGCGCTCGTGTTCGGCGTCGATGTCGTCCCCCTCAGCATCGTCCGTGGAGCCGTCCTCGTCGGGCGAATCGGCAGCGATCTCGCTGAGTTCGGCGTCCCCCGGGCTGCCGCCGGTCTGTTCGTCCGCGCCACCCGTCGTTCCCGGTTCGCCGGGAGTGGGTTCGGGGGCGTCGGGTGTCGCGTTGCTGTCGTCGGGTTCGGGTTCGGTCCCGGCCTCGGCTTTGGGTTCAGGTTCGGCTTCGGTGTCGGTTGCAGTCTCGCCGCGTTCGTCCCCATCGTCTTCATCGTCCTCTCTGCCGTCCTCGGCGTCCTCATCGATGAAACTGTCTCCCTCCGGCGTCTGGAGGAGGTGCCCTCGGAAGTCTTCCGGCGTCTCTCGGATCGACCAATCGAGGTCGATATCGCCGTTGTCGCGGACGTTGTTCACCTGCACGCAGACGTTGTCGCCGACCTCCCACTCGAGGCTCTCAAGCCGGCGGTCGAGTTTGCTCCGGTGGAGGAGGCCGGTGACGTTGCCGATGTTGATGAACACGCCGAAGTCGGCGTAGCCGTCGACGCTTCCAACGTAGAAGCGACCCGGCGTCAACTGCGATGGTTGATTCCCTTCGAACTCGAAGACGACGTCTTCCTCGTGGACCTCACAGATCGGTCCGTCGGTGGACGTGCCGCAAATGATACAGCTACCCATTAGCGGAATACAACAGTCGGGGCTTAAAACGGTTGTCGGAATCCACGCGGGGGCCGAATCCGGCGTGAGACGGCGGGATCGGCACGCGGATCGCGTCGTTAGCGAACGCTGACGGTCCCCGAGTCAGTCCTCTGCGCCGACGTTCTGTGTCGACTCGATCGTCCGGGGGTCCGGTTCGATCCGCGCGTATTCAACCATCCGCTGGCCGAGCACCTCGACGCGCTCGCCGACACCGTCGTCGACGATCTCGCCGCCCTCGATACTGTTTCGCGCCGCCGGGATCGCCACCTGATGGGGGACAACCCAGGCGTCGAGCGCCCGGCAGACCGACCGAAGGTGATCAAGCGTCGTCGTCGGGAACGAGCCGCCGGCGACACACAACAGCCCCACCGTCGTGTCCTCAAACTCGTCGAACCCGCAGTAATCGAGGGCGTTCTTCAGCGCCGAGGAGTACGAGCCGTGGTACACGGGCGTGCCGAGGACGACCGCGTCGGCGGCGCCGATCCGCGCTTTGAGCGCCGACGCGTCGCCGGCGTCGTCCGCGTCGGCATCGAACACCGGCAACGAGAGTTCGCGGAGGTCGATGCAGTTCGTCTGGACGCCGTCGAACGTCGCCGCCGCGGCCAGGGCGTGCCGACACGCGGGGCGCGTGTAGCTTCCGTCCCGGAGACTGCCAACGATCGCCGCGACTCGCAGTTTGCTCATGTCAGTGGTACCGGGGCCGAAATCAAAGGCGCCCGGGATGCGGCCGTATCCGAACCGCGCCGAGCCTCGTCTCAAGCACGCTCGCCGGCCTTTTTATCGAGCGCGCCGAGACAGACGTATGAATGTGATTATCACTGGAGGGCGCGGGCAGACGGGTCGATGGGTCCTCGACCGTCTCGCCGACGCCCACAACGTGATTTGTCTCGACCGCGAGCACCCGGGGGCGGAAGGGGCCACGGGCGTCGAGTACCGCGCGCTGGACCTCACTGATCCGGGCGGAGTCCTCGACGTTGTCACCGAAGTCGATCCCGACGCGGTGGTCCACTGGGCCGCCATCCCAGTCGCCGATACGCACCCAGGGGTCGATCTCTACCGGAACAACACGCTATCGACACACGCGGTCCTCACGGCCGCGGGTCGAGTCGGCGCGCGGGTCGTACAGGCGTCCTCTGATGGCGCATACGGCTTCTTTTTTGCCGAGGAAACGCCACTCCCCGAGTCACTCCCGATCCCCGAGGATCACCCCTGTCGCCCCGAGGACCCCTATGGGCTCTCGAAGGTCGTCGCCGAGGAGATTGCCGCGACGGTCGCCCGCCGCGACGGCGTGCCGATTGCGTCGCTACGCCCG
>NZ_JBKEGK010000207.1:0-4629 GCF_046710025.1 Natronomonas sp.
CGAGGATCACGGGGGCTTCGAGGAGTGGTTCCGGACGCCGCACGGCCTCGATTTCGAGCACTCGGCGGCTCTCTACGACCTCGAGTTCGCACGGACGGACGACCGGAGCCGCCTCCGAGAACTGTACGCCGACTCGACCGGGGCTGACGGGACGCAGGTGATCGAGTACCGCACGGACAGCCAGCGAAGCCACGACGACCGCCGCGAACTCGAACGACGCGTTGCCGAACGCCTCGGGTCCTGAATCGGTTGGTTCGCCGTCGTCCCTTTTTAATTACAGCCATGGACAATCGGCGGAGCGTGTATGCCAGATACCGGCGGCCGCGTTAACGTATAAGTAATCAGGCACAACCGACTGTGTTGATGTATAAACGCGCCGTCGGCCGCGTCTGGTTATATACTGCCGGACGGGATGGCCCATCTTTTCAATAGAACACTCCGTGGAGCGGGTTTATAAGCCACAGTCCAACGGCAGACATGATCCACACGAAAGCTGAGGTTCGTCGTCGGCTCCCACAGCAGTTCAATTGCTGTTCGGCGCTCACGCGTGCTAATGCACGCAGATACCCGTCGATACCCGCTGACGCTCGCGCTCGCCAGCGCCCGCTAGCACCCCCGCGTCGACACACACGATATTGTGGTTTTTCTCCAGTACCAACCTATATTATCGTAGAGCCCATATACCATAGTATGAAGCAAAACGTTGGCTCAACGGACAGAACGTTCCGAACACTCATCGGTGCGCTCGCGGGTGCCGTCTCGCTGGCGACCCTCGCCGGGGCGGTCCCGCTGCCGGCTATCATCTCGCCTGTTCTCGGCGTGGTGGCGATCATAATGCTTGGAACCGCGCTGACGGGGACGTGCGGGCTGTACTCGATCCTCGGCGTCGATACGTGCTCGCGGTCCGGCCGCGGCTCCCTATAAGGGTAGCGCGCCGGGACTGCTGATGTCGTCCGCTCGAACAGTCCGACTACATACCTTTTTTATCACCGGACTCGCACCGTCATCAATGGTTTCGGAACTGTTCGACGCGGAGTTGTGGGAGCCGATCACCGATGAACTCGAGGATCTCACCTACCACCGTTCGACGGAGACGGGCGCGGTCCGGATCGCCTTTGACCGCCCCGACGTCCGGAACGCGTTCCGCCCGGAGACGGTCGACGAACTCCACACGGCCCTCGATCACGCCAAGCGACAGACCGATGTCGGCTGTATCCTGCTGACCGGCAACGGGCCTTCGCCGAAGGACGGCGGCTGGGCGTTCTGCTCGGGCGGCGATCAGCGCATCCGCGGCGACGCGGGCTACGAGTACGAGGACGGGGCGGAGGGCGACGGGACACCGGAAGCCGAACAGCAGTCAGCACCCAGACTCCACATTCTCGAGGTCCAACGGCTCATCCGCCACGTCCCAAAGCCCGTCGTCGCCGTCGTTCCGGGGTGGGCCGTTGGGGGCGGTCACTCCCTGCACGTCGTCTGCGACATGACGCTCGCTTCCGAGGAACACGCAAAGTTCCTGCAGACCGACCCCGACGTGGCCTCCTTCGACGCCGGCTTCGGGTCGGCGTATCTCGCCCGGCAGGTCGGTCAAAAGAAGGCCCGCGAGGTGTTCTTCCTCGGAAAGACCTACGACGCCGCGGAGGCCGCCGAGATGGGAATGGTGAACGAGGTCGTCGCGCACGACGAACTCGAGGCGACGGCCCACGAGTGGGCCGAGGCCATCTGTTCGAAGTCGCCGATGGCGATCCGGATGCTCAAGTACGCGTTTAATATGGATTCGGACGGTCTCGTCGGCCAGCAGGTGTTCGCAGGCGAGGCGACCCGGCTCGGCTACATGACAGAGGAGGCGAAAGAAGGGCGGGACGCCTTCGTCGAGGGGCGCGACCCCGAATTCGACGAGTTCGAGTGGCACTACTGAGCGGGACGGCCGGTATGCGATCTCTCCCGTCCGCCCCATTCCGGCTGACACGGCGCACTTATACCGCCGCCGCCCCGAAACATCGGTAATGACAGCGGCGGTTTCGACCCGGAAGGCGTGGCTGATGGCGGCCCGCCCCCAGACGCTCCCCGCGGCGGCGGCGCCCGTCCTCGTCGGTACGGGACTGGCGGTCAGGACCGGCGTCTTCGACCCGCTCCCGGCCGTCGTCGCGCTCGTCGGGGCGCTCCTGTTACAGATCGGGACCAACTTTGCCAACGACTACTACGACGCCGTCCGGGGAGCCGACACCGAGGACCGAGAGGGGTTTACCCGCGTGACCGCCGGCGGCCTCATCGACCCCGGAGCCGTCAAACGCGCGATGTACGCTACGTTCGGCCTCTCGATCCTCGTCGGCACCTATCTCGTGTACGTCGGCGGCGTCCCGATCCTCGTTGTCGGCCTCGCGAGCGTTGCCGCCGGGATCACATACACCGGCGGCCCGCTCCCGTACGGCTACCGCGGGCTGGGGGATGTTTTCGTGTTCGTCTTCTTCGGTCTCATCGCAGTCGCCGGCACCTACTACGTGCAGGCGGTCGGCGCCGTTGCCGATCCGTTTCCGCTTGGGGTCCCGGCGGGAACAGTCCCCGCCGCGGCGATCGTCGCGGCGCTGCCGGCCGCCGGGCTCTCGACAGCGATCCTCGTGATCAACAACATCCGCGACCGAGAGACCGACGCGGCGTCGGGCAAGCGGACGCTCGCGGTCGTGCTCGGCTACCGCGCCAGCCGGATCGAGTGGAGCGCACTGGTCGGCCTCGCCTATGCGATCCCGGTTGTTTTCTTCTTCGATGGCTACGGGTCGGCGGTTCTCGCCCCGGTGCTCACCGTCCCCCTGGCTGTCCGCATTAGTGCGACTGTTTGGCGACAACACGCTGGCGACGCCCTCAACCCCGCGCTCGAACGGACCGGCAAACTGCTCTTTGCGCACTCGGTGCTTTTCGCAACCGGCCTCGCCGCCCCGGCGGTGTTGTAACCGTGGAGATCGAACCCTTTTCTATCGCGCTCTCGCGGCCGCTCGGGACCGCCGCCGGAGCCATCGAGACCCGGTGTGGCTTTCTCGTCCGCGTTGATATCGAGGGGACGCCGGGACTCGGGGAGGCGACCCCGCTCCCGGGGTGGACCGAATCCCTTGAAGAGTGCGAGGAGGCTCTGCGGTCGATCGACGACCCAGTGTCGGCGCTCGCTGACGGCCGGCTGGCGGACACACCGGCCGCCCGCCACGCCGTCTCGCTCGCGACGCTCGACGCCCGGGCACAAAATGTCGGACGGCCGCTCTATCGGTACCTCGGCGGCGACGGCCGCGTCGGGTCGGTCCCGGTCAACGCGACGGTGGGCGACGGCACGCCAGAGGCGACTGCCGACGCCGTCGAGGACGCCGTCAGAGAGGGCTACCCAGCGGTCAAACTGAAGGTCGGCTCGCGGGATCCCGAAGTCGACATCGATCGGGTGGCGGCGGCCCGGTCGACGGCCCCGGATGTCGAGATACGCCTCGACGCCAACGGGGCTTGGAGCGAGGCGACGGCCGAACGGTTGCTCACAGAACTCGCGGACTACGGCGTGTCGATCCTCGAGCAGCCGCTTTCGGCCGACGCCCTAGAGGCTCACCAGCGGCTTCGGGGTCGGGGCGTCGACATCGCGCTCGACGAGGGGGTCGTCGAACGCGGCTTTGACGCCATCCTCGGGGCGAACGCCGCCGACATCCTCGTCTGCAAGCCGATGGCGCTCGGCGGGATCGATATCGCCCGGAACGTCGTTCGCTCGGCCCGAATCGCCGGCGCCGACGCCGTCGTGACGACGACGATCGACGGTGCCGTCGCCCGCGCGGGGGCGGTCCACCTCGTCGCCTCGCTTCCGGGGATGCAACCCTGTGGCCTCGCCACCGGCGGCCTGCTCGAAACAGATCTCCGGGCGGGGATCGCACCCATCGCCGACGGCGCCGTCGTCGTTCCACAAGGAAAAGGAAATATTCCACCCCGCTGAACTGGCGGACGGACCGATGCGGGACTGGCTGGCCGTCCGGGCGGACGCGACGCCGACAGCGACTGCGCTGCGGGCGTTCGGCCCGCTCGACACCGACCGAAGCTACGCTGAATTGGACGACTGCGTCGAGACGCTCGCGGGCCGACTCGCCGGAGCAGGCGTCGGCGTCGACGACGCCGTTGCGATCTGTGCCGACACCCGTCCGGCGTTCGTCCGCATCGCTCACGCGACCCAGCGGCTGGGTGCGGTGCTCGTCCCGATCAACACCCGACTGACCCCCGCTGAGATCGAAGGCCAACTCGATCGGGTCGCGCCTTCGGCCGTCCTCTGCGAACGAGACACCGAAGCCGCCGTCGCCGAGGCTGCCGACGCCGAGGTGCTCTCGCTCGACGACTCCGGGAAGGCGAGACCACTCTCGGACGTTTCGCCGCGGCGGTTCGACCTCCCCGAGTGGGAACCTGACGATCCGATGGCCGTCCTCTTTACCTCCGGGACGACGGGCGACCCGAAGGGCGTTCTCCTGACCCTTGGGAACGTCCTCGCGAGCGCGACCGCTTCGGCGTTCCGGCTCGGACTCCGCGGTGACGACTGCTGGCACGTCCCACTACCGATGTACCATATGGGCGGCCTCGCGCCGGTCTACCGGTCGGTGCTGTACGGAACGGCGCTGTCGATCC
>NZ_JBKEGK010000208.1:0-4607 GCF_046710025.1 Natronomonas sp.
GCCTGTTCGCTTCTCGGCTTCGACAACGTGTCGGACCACTCGTCACTCACGGGAATCCGGTGGTATGCGCTCGCGCTGTCGTTGCTCCGTCCGCTTCGCCTGCCTTTCCCAACCCCGCTTGCCGTCTGCCATGCTTCCACATTGCTGACCCGACGGATAATGCTGTAGGGCCAGCGGCGATCGATCGTGTATCACCCGTGGCGAGTCACTCCGGCCGAAGTGACTCGACGTACTGCCCAAGGTGATCGTCCATCCGCTTTTTAAACCCGGCCTGTCGCGCCAGTCGGTCGAACTCTCTTGCGAGGAGGCTGCCGTACTGGACGGCCTTCTTGTCGCGCGAGTGGAGCTTCGCCGGAAGGAAATCAGCCGCACGTCTGAGCGCGACCTTCCGTTCGCCGCCGTCGACGAGCCACTCGCCGGGCAACCGGAGCGCCGCCTTGACCACACGGTCGGCGAGAAGCGGAACGACGGGGTCGACGCCGGCGGCCCGAAGCGCCAACACGTCTCGTTCGAGCTGTTGGGGCAGCGTCCGAACCGTCTCGCGGGCCGCCCCACGGACCGTGCCGGCCTCGACGCGGTGGTCCCCGGGGGCGTTCGCGATCTTCGCGTACCCGCCGAACAGCTCGTCGGCGCCCTGTCCGAGTGCGAGCCGATCGTGGCCGTCCGCGGCGGCGGCCTCGGCGACGAGATACAGCGGAAGCGCGATCTGTATGTCCATCGGGTTCGTCCGCCCGGTCGCCGCGACGATCTCGGGGATCCCGCGCTCGATGTCGGCGTGGCTGAACTCGACGACCCGGAGGGGACGTCCGAGCGCGGCGGCAGCCGAGCGCGCGGCCGCTATGTCGTGGCTCCCCTCGAAGCCCCCGACGTAGAGCGGTCCGTCGAGCCGCGCCGCGAGGATCGAGGAGTCGACGCCGCCCGAGAAGCCGATCGGCGGCGACCCCGCGACGGCGTCGACCGAGTCTACGATCGCCTCCCGGACGGTGGCGACGGCGCGCTCGCCGTCCTCGTAGAGATCCGGCTCCGGAAGCGTCCACAGTTCGGTATCGCCGGAGGCGTCCCGAGCGTGGCCCGCCGGCATCGGGTCGGGGTTAGCGAGGTCATTCGGGTCGAACCCCCACGTCGTCGGGTCGTCAGCCTCCGAAAATAACGGATACCGACCCAGAACGTCGCGAACGAGCCGGCCGTCGATTTCGCCTGCGAAGCCGTCGAGGCCGGAAAGCGATTCACGGCGATCGACGGCTCCCCGGACGGCCTCGGCAGTCGCACCGTCGATACGGCCGGGGGCGTCGATTCCGTTAGATGTCTCGTCGCCGGGGGCGTCGCTTCTCCCGCCCGACGGCGTGTCGTCGTCCCCCTCCGACGACGCGTCGTCGTTCACCACGGCCACATCGACGCCAGTCGGCGTCTGACCCCGCCGCCGAACTGCTGGACGCTTATAAACCATGGCGTCCGCTTGCCGACGACGCTTGTTCGGCCCTCTCGGACGGCATCAAGGATGCTTTCCGCGCTCCGGTGGTAGGCGTCGACCTCCGTGACCGCCTGCCCGACCATCTCAGCGATGTGGGCGTCGCTGCCGGCGGTCATCGGAAGGGTACGATCCGCGGCGAAGCGCTCGGCCTGGCGGTTGGCCAGCCCGGTGAACAGCCGAGAGTTATAAACCTCAATCGCGTCGGCCGCGGCGAGTTGCCCACGGGTGATGTGGGCGGCGACGCCGTGTCGGGAAGACTGAAATGGGTGTGGGACCACGGCGATCCCGCCGAGGGAGGCGATCCGATCGAGCGTCTCGTCGTAGCCCAACCCCGCCGGAATGAGTTCCTCGATGCCGAGCGCCAACACGTGGCCGGCGGCGCTCGAGATCTCCATGCCGGGAATGCCGACGAGGTCGTGCTTTTCGGCCATCGCGGCCGCCTCCAGTGAGGCGTCGATCTCGTCGTGGTCGGTGACCGCGAGCGCGTCAAGCCCGACCGCCTCGGCCTGCTCTAGAAGCAACTCGACCGGGTCGCGCCCGTCGTAGGACAACTCCGAGTGTGCGTGAAGCTCGACCGACAACACGTCCCGTCGTTCGACAGCTGTATTAAAAAGCCCGCCGGTCCCCGTGCTCGCCGTCTTTTCGGGGGTCAATATCCACGAATATGCACATGAAAAGCGATTTATCCCGGCAAAAAGAGCATACAGGTGAATGAGCCTCCCCCCGTCGGACCGCGAACTCGTTACCGAAGCGCTGGGGCGCGATCCAACCACCGCCGAAAGCGCGATGTTCGAGAACCTCTGGAGCGAACACTGCGCGTACCGCTCCTCGCAGCCGCTGCTCTCGGCGTTCGACAGCGAGGGCGACCGCGTCGTCGTCGGCCCCGGTGACGACGCTGCCGTGCTCGCGCTGCCGGACCCGGAGACCGGCGAGAACGGCGACACCTACATCACGATGGGGGTCGAGAGCCACAATCACCCCTCATACGTCGACCCCTTCGACGGCGCGGCCACCGGCGTCGGCGGCATCGTTCGCGACACCCTCTCGATGGGCGCCTACCCCATCGCGCTCGCCGATAGCCTCTATTTCGGCGGGTTCGACCGCGAGCACTCGAAGTACCTGCTCGAGGGCGTCGTCGAGGGCATCTCCCACTACGGCAACTGTATCGGCGTCCCGACGGTAACCGGCAGCGCGGCGTTTCACGACGGCTACGATGGTAACCCCCTCGTCAACGTCGCCTGCATCGGCCTGACGGACGCGGAACGGCTGGTAACCGCCGAAGCACGGTCGCCAGGCAACAAACTTGTTCTTGCTGGCAACGCCACCGGACGAGACGGCCTCGGCGGCGCATCCTTCGCCAGCGAGGACTTGAGCGAGGACGCCGAGACCGAGGACCGCCCGGCAGTGCAGGTCGGCGACCCCTACGCCGAAAAGCGTCTCATCGAGGCCAACGAGGAACTGGTCGACGCCGGCCTGCTCCGTGCGGCCCGCGATCTGGGGGCGGCCGGCCTCGGCGGCGCGTCCTCGGAACTCGTCGCGAAAGGCGGCCTTGGCGCACACATCGAACTCGACCGCGTCCACCAGCGCGAGCCGAACATGAACGCGACCGAGATCCTGCTCGCGGAGTCTCAAGAGCGAATGTGTTATGAGGTCCGGCCCGACGACGTCGAGCGGGTCGAAGCCATCGCCGACAAGTACGATCTCGGCTGTTCGGTGATCGGAGACGTAACCGAAGGAAACTACGTCTGCACTTTTAAAGGGGAGACAGTCGTCGATGTCGACGCCGAGTACCTCGCTGACGGCGCACCGATGAACGACCTCGAACACGTCGAGCCGGAACAGCCGGCCCGGGACCGGCCCGATCCGGACCTCGAGGCCGCCTTCGAGGCGGTCGTCGGTTCGCCCAACACCGCCTCAAAAGAGTGGATCTACCGACAGTATGACCACGAGGTCGGTACCCGGACGGCGCAGAAACCGGGCGACGACGCGGCGCTGTTGGCGATCCGCGAGGCCGGCGTCGGCTTGGCGTTCTCCTCGGGTGCCGACCCGAACTGGACCGAAGCGGCCCCCTACGAAGGGGCCCGCGCCGTCGCCCTCGAAAACGCGACCAACCTCGCGACGACGGGCGCGACGCCGCTTGCGGCCGTCGACTGTCTCAACGGCGGCAACCCCGAAAAGCCCGACGTGTACGGCGGCTTCCGCGCCATCGTCGACGGTCTCGCGGAGATGTGTGCCGCCCTCGATGTTCCGGTTGTCGGCGGGAACGTCTCGTTGTACAACGACTCGGCCGCGGGCCCGATCCCGCCGACGCCGACGCTCGCGATGGCGGGGACGAAAGCCGGCTACGACGCCCCCGGGAGCAACCTCGCTGGCGAGGGCGAGTTGCTGGTACTCGCCGCCGGTGAGGAACGCTCGCTCGGCGGATCGGAACTGCTCGCACAGTTCGGCGGGACGGACCGGTTCCCCGCGGTTCCGGACACCGGGACGGCATTCGTCGAGGCCGTCGCTGATGTCGCCGATCTCGAGGGCACCTACTCGGTCCACGACGTGAGCCACGGCGGCTTGGCGGTCACCCTCGCCGAGATGGTCGGCGAGGCCGGTGCGAACGTGACGCTGGATGGCGACGCGCTTGAGGCGCTCTTCTCGGAAGCCGTCGGCCGGGTCGTCGTCGAGACGACGCGACCCGACGCGGTCCGCGAAGCGGTCCCCGAGGCCGTCGCCATCGAGCACATCGGCGAGGCGACGGCCGACGGTCGCCTCGAACTCGGCGTCAACGGGACGACACTCAGCTACACCGCCGACCGGATCGCGGCGCTACGCGATGTCATCGAAGCCGACGTAGAGTGACACGTTGTTCCATCTAACGCCTACTCCGTCGGCGACGACCACACCAACGGTTTAAATCCCCGCTGGGCGATCCCGCTGCTCGCGATCACGCGGATCAGGGCCCGCGAGATGTTCGGCTACGCGGTCGCCATGCTTCTAGTTCTGCTCCCGTTCTTAACGCTCGTGTTGCTGTTGCTCCCGTACGGCGCGTTCTAAGCCCGGTTGGGACCGAGGGGCCAGCCCTCACGCCGTCCCGGTGTCGCCCCACTCGTTCTGGGGGATTCTAACGCGGTCGTCGTCGCGGGCGTTC
>NZ_JBKEGK010000209.1:0-4568 GCF_046710025.1 Natronomonas sp.
GAACAGGAAGCGCTCGCCTTCCCGCCGGAGGAACACCGAACTCGTGTTCCGTCGGGTCGTCGGCACCGCGCCGCCTGTCCCGAGAAACGTCACCCGAAGCGACATACGCCTATCGAACGGCGGGATGGATAAACCGACTTCGGTGTCGTGCGCCCACCCCCGTCCGGGCGGCGGCGACACGGCTGCGCCGCGAGCCGGGCTATCAGGAGGTGCGATGCCCGTGCCGCACCCCCGACTGGCAGAGAAGCGAGACGGCCGCCGAAGGCACCCGCATCGGGAACTGTGCGAGACACCGGTATCGCGGCTTTCGACGGGCTTATACCTCCGCCGCGGCAAGCATAGTGGGAATGAGCAGCCCCGAACTCGATGTCGTTGAGTTCCTGTTGACTGCGGCCATCTACACCGAAAACCGCGACCTCGATGAGCGCGATCTGCCGCCCCGGTATCGGCGGGTCTTCTGGGAGGGCGGTGAGGTCGAGCGGCCGCTAACGACGACGACGAACACCGCCGCCGCCGCGACCGGCGTCGATCGCCCCTGGGAAGCCATCTCCGGGCTGATGTTCACCGATCGGGACGACTTCTCGGGGAAGATCGAATTTAGCGACCGCGGGATGGCCGAGTCGTGGTTCCTCGAACGGACTGACGCCGACGCCCTGCGAAGCAACCCAACGCTCGCGTACTCGTTCGGCGACGGGGCCGACGTTGACTACGAAACCGCCCGCGAGCAGAACCGGCCGATCCACGCCGACCGCGTCTGGATCGACTCGCTTCTCGAGGAGATGTTTGACGAGGACGAACAGGAGATGCTCGATCTCGTCGAGATCCGCGCCCCCGAGGAGATCGAAATGACCCTCGACGATCTCGTGTTGACCGGCGATCAGGAAAACGAGATTCACAAGGTAGTCAAGGCGATCGAGCACCGCGATTACCTCGCCGAGATCGGTCTCCGTGAGATCGGCAAGTTGCTGTTCGTTGGGCCGCCGGGAACCGGCAAGACCTCGGTCGCCCGCGCGCTCGCACAGGATCTCGATCTCCCCTTCGTTGAGGTGAAGCTCTCGATGATCACGAGCCAGTACCTCGGCGAGACGGCAAAGAACGTCGACAAGACCTTCGAGATCGCAAAGCGGCTCTCGCCGTGTATCCTCTTTATGGACGAGTTCGACTTCGTCGCCAAGACCCGTTCGTCGGACGAACACGCCGCGATCAAACGCGCCGTCAACACGCTGTTGAAGAGTATCGACGAGATCTCGCTGATCCAAGACGACGTGCTGTTGATCGGCGCGACGAACCACCCCGACCAACTCGATGCGGCGGCCTGGCGGCGCTTCGACGAGATCGTCAACTTCCCGAAGCCCGACTCGGGGATGCGCGCGGACATCCTACAGATCGTCACCCGGCGAATGGACATCGATGACTTCGATCCGGCGGCGCTCGCCGAGGCGACGGAGGGGCTGACGGGCAGCGACCTCCGACTCGTGCTCCGGGAGGCGGTCCTCGACGCGCTGACCGAGGAGCGGACGACGCTGACGCAGTCGGATCTCCTCGACGCAATCGAGGGCTTCGAGGAGCGGGACAATCTCAAAAACATGGACATGATCGAGGGGGACGCGGACGCGTTGGTGGCGGGCGGGTCCGACGGTCACGACCACGATCACTGATGGACGTCACGCTGCTCGGCACCGGCGACACGACGGGGACGCCCACACCGAAGTGCGACTGTGATACCTGCGCCCGCGCCCGTGAGCGCGGCGTCGAACGCACGCGGTTTTCGGTACATATTCACAACGAACGCACCGGCGAGTCGCTGCTCGTCGACGCCAGCCCCGATTTCCGCGATCAGTTTCTGACCCACGACGTGTCGCTGCCCGATGCGGTGCTCATCAGCCACATTCACTTTGACCACCTCGACGGCCTGGGGAACGCCTACCGGCTACTCGACGAGGTGCCGGTGTTCGCCGCCGATGAGACCGACCCGATGACGGATCAAAGCGTCGCCGAAACCGTCTCGGAGAAGTACCACTACCTCGACACCATTACCGTCGAGCCGCGCTCGCCCTACGATTCCTTCGAGGCCTGCGGCTTCGAGGTGACGCTCGTCCCGGTCAAACACCCGCCGCTTTTGTGCTATGGACTCACCGTCGAGGACCCCGAGACCGGCGCAAAGCTGTCGATCTCGGGGGACACGAACTACGGGATCGGGGCGGCCGCCCGCGACGCCCTCCGGGACCCGGACCTGCTCTTTGCCGACGGGATCGTTCCGGCTACCCACGCCGAACACCACCCGGCAGGCGGTGCCCACCCCGACGACGACGGCGTCTATCGGACGTTCGGGAGCAAACACATGACCATCGAGGGCGCTCGGGCGTTGGCGGCGGACCTCGACGCCGACGACTACCGGCTCGTGCATCTCTCACACTACATCCCCGCCGAGATGGCCTTTGACCCGGACATGGCCGTCGACGGGGAGCGTTTCGAACTGTGACCCGGCGCCGACCGCCCCGGTCGTTCTGACACTGACCGGTCGGGCGGTGATGGGCGTCGCAGCGAGAGGTTTATAATGAATATTCATGTATATTAACGCATGTCCTCTACCGAAACGGGCGAAGATAACTTCGAGTCTCCGGAGTACGACGGGGACTCGGTGACGGGTATCGTATTCGACGGCCTGATCGGCGCGGTGAGCGGCGCGGTCGGGACGGCAGCGATGACGGTCGTTCTCCTCGTCGGAGCCACTCTCGGCGGGTTCGACGTCGAGTCGTTTGTTACGGTCGTGGAGTTGATCGGCCTCGACGCAGTCGTCTCCGGATACGCGGTTGCGGTTGGCTACCTGCTGTTCCTCACGGGCGGGACGGTGATGTGGCCGCTGCTCTTTGTGTCCCTCGGCCGGTACCTCCCCGGCGGGACGTGGGCGCGGCGGGGGACCGTCTTCGGGGCCGTCCTCTGGACCGGGTTCGTCCTCGCGTTTTATACCGGCTACGCCGGGGCGGCGCTGGCGGCGTACGTGGCCGTCACCCTCGCCGGGCACCTTATTTATGGGTTCTGCCTCGGTGCGGTGTTCGACTATCTTGGCGGGCGCGAGGAACCGCTCGTCTAGGGGCCGGTCGTTGCGGCGTTTCGAGGCGAACGCCTGCTAGTCCGGGATGCATCCCCCGGTGTGGGACGCGAACAGCAGCCTTTAGGCCCGAGACGCCTCCGTGTTTCGTATGGTCATCGACGCTTCGGACGTCCGCCGTCGCTACGGTGAGACGGTCGCCCTCGACGGCGTCTCGTTCTCCGTGGACGCGGGGGAAATCTTCTCACTCATCGGCCCCAACGGCGCCGGCAAGACGACGCTCATCCGCGCGCTGTTCGGGACGACCGACGCCGAGGGCGAAATTTCGATCTTCGGGCAGCCGCCGACCGACGTCGACCGCGGCCGGGTCGGCCTGCTACCACAGGAGTTCACGCCCGCGGACCGACTCACGGCCCGTGAGTTGATCGCGTATTACGCCGGGCTCTACGACGGCGCGCGGGACCCCGATTCGGTCCTCGAGGACGTCGGGTTGACCGACAGCGCCGGGACGTTCTATGAAAACCTCTCGGGGGGCCAGAAGCGCCGCGCCTGCGTCGGGTCGACGCTCGTCAACGATCCCGAGTTGCTCGTCCTCGACGAGCCGACGACCGGGATCGACCCGACGGGCCGCCGCGAGCTGTGGCGACTCATCGAAGGGCTCGCCGATGGCGGGACGACCGTCCTGTTGACCACCCACTACATGGGTGAGGCCGAGGAGCTGGCCGACCGCGTCGGGCTGTTGGCCGACGGCAAACTCGTCGCGCTCGGCTCGCCCGCCGAACTCGTCGAGCGCCACGGCGGCGACAGCCGCGTCGTGATCGAGGCCGATGACGACCGCGCCGCGGAGAGCGTCCTCCGGAGAGCCGGCTACGCACCGATCGACGCCGGCCGGCACGTCTCGGTGCCCGCCGACGCGACCGAGATCTCACGGATCGTCGATCAACTCGCCGACGCCGGAATCGTCTACGAAGGGTTGGCTTGGCGGCAGCCGAGCCTCGACGACGCCTACGCCGCCCTGACCGGGGCAAACGCCCCCGAAGGAATCGACGAGGGGGAGGCCTCCGAAACGACGACAACGGACGTGGCCACCCCGGAGGGTCGGGCGTGAGCCGGGTCGGCCGGGTCGGGGCGGAGACGCGGGCGGCGTGGTTCGCCTTCGCCAGACGGCGGACGGCCGTGTTCTTCACGTTCTTTTTTCCCGTCATTTTGATCCTCATCTTCGGCGCGTTGATCCGGACGGACCCGGCAGGCGGCGGACTGTTCGCCGAACCGCCGGGCTACTACGTCGCCGGCTACCTCGCCGTCGTCGTCCTCTTTACCCCGCTGTCGCGGGTCGGTAGCGAGGTCGCCCGCCACCGCGAGGGGAACCGCTTCGAGAAACTCGCGACAACGCCGCTGTCGCGCGCGGAGTGGTTGCTGGCGCAGACGCTCGTCAACGTCGCCGTCATCGGCCTCGCGTCGCTCGTCATCCTCGGGATGGTGCTCGCCGTCACCGACGCTACCTTCGCCGCGTCGC
>NZ_JBKEGK010000210.1:0-4550 GCF_046710025.1 Natronomonas sp.
TGAGCGCATTGCTGTAGATCCCGACCCGCGCAAGCCCTTCGTGAGAGGCATCACTCTCCAAGCCGGGTGAATTTCGCAGTTCTGGGCGAACGACCGCCACTCCCCACCGGCGAGTGGCGGTCGTGACCCACTGATCACATCCTCCTCTGAGTCGATTTCCGTCGATAGAGCCGGATCTCGTGCACGGATTCGGGGGTATTCGCAGCGCCACCATGAGAGTTTGGTATCGCGGTAGACAGTTTATATGCTATCCGACGCCACACGGGGCGCTTTTGAGTATCGGGCGAGTAACGCGGGTGGAATGGTACAGAACGTCGCCACGGTGATGGCGGAGTTGGAGCCCGAGGACTTTCATCTGTTGTCGGGCATCGAACACGGAATGCGGTTTTCGCGCTGGGTCGCCGAGGGGAAACTTCCCGAGTTTTCCCGTCTCAATTCGGAGGAAGTCGACTACCGGATCGACCGCTGCATGGATCGCGACCTTCTCGAACGGAAGACGATCCAGTACACCGGCTACCGGCTGACGTTTGAAGGATACGACGCGCTCGCGTTGCGGACGTTCTCCGAGCGCGAGACGATCGACGGCGTCGGCGCGCCGCTCGGCGTCGGTAAGGAAAGCGACGTCTACGAGGCCCGCTCGTATCAGCCGTTGGCCCTAAAATACCACCGCGAGGGGTACACGAACTTCCGGGAGGTGCGAAAAGAACGGGAGTACACCGCCGACAAGGAGCACCGCTCGTGGCTCTACACCGCGAGGAAGGCCGCCGAGCGAGAGTACGACGCACTCGAGACGGTGTATCCGGACGTTTCGGTACCGCGGCCGGTTGATCAAAACCGCCACGCGATCGTGATGGAGCGGATCGACGGCGTTGAACTCTCGCGTGCGGAACTCGAATCCGAGCAGGTCGTCGGGGTGTGTGATCTCGTCTGCTCGGAGATGGCGGCGGCGTACGACGCCGGATACGTCCACGCGGACATGAGCGAGTACAACGTCTTCGTCGCGAGCGACGGCGTCACCGTCTTCGATTGGCCGCAGGCAGTCCCGGCCGACCACGGGAACAGCCGTGAGTTGCTGCGGCGGGATGTCGGCAACGTTCTCGGCCATTTCGACCGGAAATACCCCCGGGAGACGCCCGACATCGACCGCGAGGCACTCACGGACGCGCTGATCGGGGGCTCGTTCGACGGGGTCCGGGAGTTCGTCGAGTAAACCAAATAAGAGCGTTTCCGTTAGAACGGCCAGTCAATCGGGGACATCTACGGCAGTTCGTAGCCACAGTTCGGACAGAAGCTTTCGGTGCCATCTAAGAAGTGAAGACACTCGACACAAATACGATTGCTCGGTGAGGTAGTAATCGCTTCAAGAAAGTCTATTGAGGTCTGCGACTCGGCACCGGGGCCGTAGCCGTCAGCGTAGCCCGGAAGCGTTGACGCCCACTGGACAGTCCCGTGATCATCTACGACGGCCACATTCCCGGCAATATCGAGTGTCCCGTATCGTTTGAATCCTTCTGAAGGAGTCGGTTCGATAGATTGGTTCAACGCGTCGTTTCGCTTGAGGTCGCGCTCGTAGACTTCTTTCGGGGTTGAGGCTCGCACCTCGCCTGGGAAGTCACTGATCGAACCGTGGTGTTCGTCAATCCGGTCGATTTCAACGGTGATGTCGTAGTCGTCATAGAGGTCTCGCAACAGCCGTACTGTGTGCTCGTGCCATCCTCGGTGATCAGCATCGGCGTAGTATCGCAATTTCATAATCGAATTCACGCACGACATCGAATTAGTCGCTTGGTTAGGGCAGTACTCGCTCCGACCATCGTTGCTGGCGGCACTGGTCCGTTTCGGCAAGAAACAACGCTCAGATGCTTGATTCACCCGCCCACGATGCGACTATTGCACTCGTCAAGAACATAGTATTCCTCTTAGACGGTCTGTTGGTGGATCTCGTGAACCAGTTTAGGAGCTCAGCCGCTGAGTTTAGGAGTTGAAATCACATGGTCCCGTTGAGGCGGTCTCCCCGAGAGGCGTGAATCCCCTCGTGCGTGATGGCCCGAGACTCTTGTTAAAACAGCTGCCGTTCAACTGCTCCTCGGACTCGTCCCGGTTGGCTCGCCCCATAGACGACCAGCGTTCCGTGTTTACTCCCCGCCGTAACGTGGCTAGCACGCCCGAACAGTCGGTCCATGAGACCGCGCTGGACGCCGCTTACGATGAGAACGTCGGACTCACGCGCCGCACGTTCCACGGCGTCGTCAGTTCCAGGCTCGATGATTTTGGTTTCAACCGGGGTCTCACACAGATCCGCCAGCTCGGAGAGATAGTCCTCGATGGTGTTCCGGCGGCTTTCAGGCACGTCCGCCGGCATCGGGAAGTAGAACGTGACCGTCCCATCGACCGCCATGCCGAGGGCATTGGCCAGTCCGACCTTCGAGGGATCGAACGGCCCCTCGTCGGTGACGACGCCGATATGCTCGACCACGCTGTGGTGGAGATTTGTGACCTCAATGACGTTGCAGGGGGCGTGTTCCTCGATCCATCCAGTGTTGCTGCCGAGCAGCGTGTCGCGTCCACTCGACCGTTCGATGAGCAGCGTATCTGTCTCGACATCTGCGGCGTAGTTGACGATGGCGTGTCGCGTATCGTGGCTGACGACCTCGCCGTACCGGATCGAAATCTCGGAATCAGTCGCCCTGTCGGCCATCCTGGCCTCAAACGCCTGATCGGCTTCAGTGAGGCTATCAGCGGACTGTGGGAGCGGTGTCTGGTCGGGGACCTCGTCGAACTGCGCGACCCGAACACCCCCTTCTCGAGTGCGCGCGAGGTCCACCGCAAGATCGATCAGCGACCGCTCGACATCGGGCGGCGTCCGATCGGTGACCGCCACGAGCACCTCGTTGCTATCGATCTCGACTTCGGATTCGGTCTGGCCAACCACGTCTCGCCCGACGCTGCGCCGAACCGCGTCGGTCATTGCTCCCTCGCGGCCAACTCCGCCCCGCCGGTAGACGAAGAAGTAGTACCACGCCATCGACCCGACAGTGATGAGGACGGCCCCGACCAGCGGGACAAAGCCGATATACCGCAAGAGGACAGCCCCTCCGGCGATGCCGACCAGTTGGGGGACGGGGTACAGCGGTGATTTGAAACTGGGATCGTAGGCTTCGATCGACCCCTGCCGGAAGGCGATAAGCGCGACGTTGATCAGGATGAATACCAGGATTTTGAACGCGCTGGCGAGTTTGGCGATATCGTCGATCGGGACGAAGGCGATGAGGACGAGCAACACGCCGCCGGTGATCGTAATGGCGTTTACCGGCGTCTCAAACCGTTTGCTGACGGTCTCGAAGACGTTTGGAGCCAGTCCGTCCCGACTCATCGCAAAGGGATACCGTGAGGATGAGAGGATCCCCGCGTTGGCGGTGCTGATCAACGCCAACAGCGCTGCGATGATGACTGCCGTGATTCCAATGGCCGGCAGCGCGTTGCCGGCGGCGACTCCCATCGGTGTCTCCGTGTTCGTCAGGTCGGCTTGATTTGCGACGCCGACCATGACGGTGACGATGGCGACGTAGATCCCAGCGGTGATGATAAGCGAGCCGAGAATGCCCAGGGGGAGGTTCCGGTCGGGGTTTTCGACCTCCTCGGCGACACTTGCAATCTTCGTGACGCCAGCGTAGGAGACGAAGACGAAGCCGGTCGCCCCAAGGATCCCCTCGATCCCGCTGCCGAAGAAGTTGTCGTAGCGGACGCTCTCGACGCTGGGGGCACCGGCGACGATGAACCAGACCATCACCGCGAGCATCACCGCGACGATCGCGACCTGCATCCGACCGGTCTGTTTCGCACCGACGATGTTCAGGAGGATCAACAGGGCGGCGACCGTCAGCGCGAGCGGCGTTACTGGGATGTCCAACAGCAACACCAAATAGGGCGCACCGCCGACCAGCGCCAGCGCCCCTTTGAACGTCAGCGAAAACCACGTCCCGACGCCGGCGATGGTTCCGAACAGCGGTCCCATCGCCCGCTCGATGTAGAGGTAGGTTCCGCCGGCCTCCGGCATCGCGGTCGCCATCTCGGATTTGCTTAACGCCGCCGGCAACACCAACACGCCGGCGAGGAAGTACGCGAAGATGACTGCCGGCCCCGCCATCTCCATTGCCAACCCCGGCAGGATGAAGATACCACTCCCAACCATCGCACCGATACTGATGGCCGTTACGGATGCGAGACCGAGGTCGCGCTCAAGTTGTTTTCCCATATATCTCGAGAGTTCCGTGCTCAACCGACGGTTGCGCTTCCACAAGGGTCGGACCGTGCAGATGACCAGCCGGTCTTTGTACGTGGCTACTGTTCCTCAGCGAACCCAATAAGAAACAGCCATCAGTCGGTATTTGTGGTGATCATGCTGTTTCTTGCTTCGGCTCCACTAGTGCGACGCAGTCTTAACCAACAATACCGGCCACCGGTCCACCTTTGTTGGTTAAACCTATTGTGGCGGTCCCGCAGAGACTGCTTGAAGGCTTTGCTGCTCATTTCGTAGGTTCTCGATGCTA
>NZ_JBKEGK010000211.1:0-4548 GCF_046710025.1 Natronomonas sp.
TCCCCGGTGGCCTTCGATCGATCGACGACGCCTACCGCCGCAACCACCGCGGCGGTGAGATCGGTCACTACCGGTTCGAGCGCGCCGGGGAGCGCTCCGGCGAGATGACGTGTCGTACCCCCTACCCGTGCCGGTTCGACCGGGGCCTCCTCCGCGGTGTCGCCCAGCACTACGCGCCCGTCGACGCGTTCGTCTTCCTCGAGGAGACCGGCTCGGCGTGCCGCCGAGACGGCGACGACGAGTGTACGTACACCGTCTACTGGTAGCCGTCCGAAACGACTGATCCGCGCCGACGATGCGCCTGAGCGCCCGGCGGATTGGGGTCTCGGCCACCTACCCGTCGTATGACTCGAGCGCTTCGCGGAGCTCCGCCGCGGAGTACCCCGACGCCAACTGAACGATCTCTTGGAGGTCCTCGTAGGTCGATTCGAGTTGTCGGATGCGCTCACGCTCGCGACTGTCGCCCTCCGGAAGCTGCGCTTCGGCCCGCTCGACGGCCCGAAGCGTCGTCTGAAGCTCGCGCCGGATGTACTGTCCGAACACGTCCTGGAGGATGAACCAGACATCGGGCTCGGCCTCGAACCGCACCCGCCTGCCGCCCCCCTCCGAGGAGCGGCGGTGGACGAGTCCGAGCCGCGTGAGCGTTCTGGTGACGTTGCTGACCGTCGATTTCGCGTAGCCGGTCTCCTCGACGAGCTCCGGGATCGAGCGCGGATCCGCCGCGAAGTAGAGGACGCCGTAGACCCGACCGGCG
This sequence comes from Natronomonas sp., assembly GCF_046710025.1. Lineage (GTDB taxonomy): Archaea > Halobacteriota > Halobacteria > Halobacteriales > Haloarculaceae > Natronomonas. The sequence continues at coordinate 755 of NZ_JBKEGK010000211.1, forward strand.
CTCCGGCTCAACCCGTACACCTCGGCCGACTGCTCCATGGACTCGATGACACGTTCGCGCGCGGCGGCCCGGGCGTCCTCACTCATGTGTGTGCGGTGGCCTCCGTGTCCGATGGGTGTCCCGTGGGTAATGAGTGCCGCGTAGCGTCATACATCTCTGAACTGTTCCGTAAGCATTAAATTGTTTGATTCGCTTGTTCGGCACGTACCGAACAAACAGAACTATCCGACATACCGACCTCACATAACCCATGGCAAGCGCCTTTCCCCACCACCCGCCGGTCGAACACGCCCCGCGGGAACGCACGGACATCGTGGTCGACCCCGACGAACCGGCCGACGCGCTCGATGTCCTCTCCTCGACGTCCGCCCGCGAGATACTGGCGGTGCTTCAAGAGCGACCGAGCACCGCCTCCGGCATCACCGGAGATGTCGAGAAGTCCCTCCAGAACGTCGCCTACCACCTCTCGCGGCTCCACGAGGCCGACCTGATCACACCCGTCGGAACGTGGTACTCCGAGAAGGGTCGGGAGATGACCGTCTATGCGCTCGCCGCCGAACGGCTCGTCGTGCGGTTCGACGACGGGAACGAGGGGGCGGCGCGGTCGCGCAACGACGGATGAGGGCGTCGAGCGTTGGCAACTCGTGTACGCTGAGCCGTCTACTATAACCGTAGTTCTGTATCAACCCGAGAATGACCGTCGGTCCGGATCGACCGGACCGACGGCGCAGTCACGTCCACGGCGGTCGTCTGGGCCGGGACTGTCCGTCTCGCTGTCCCGTGCTGGATCTTGATATCTGACCTCTCGGTCGCTCCGAAAGCGTGTTGATCGTGGGCGCGACTCCCCGTATCGGTTCGCGTTCGACAAGTCTCCGAGAAATTCCTCAGGTAGTCCGAGACGGCTCCGATGCGCACGTGTACGATCAGAAATGATCACACTGTGACCCCGGCGATCGTCAGTTGCCGGCATTGATCTCTGCCGCCCGATTCAGCGCTCCCGGCCGCCGCGGTCGTCTTCGGAGGTCTCGGCCCCGGCTGCGTCGGCTCCGGTATCGGTCACGCCCGGGACGCGGACCACCACTTCCTCGACACGTGGCGCATACACCGACATCTCCTTGCCGCGAGCCGAGTACCACACGTCGGCTTCGGCGACGACGCCGGCGTCCTCGAGCCGACCGAGGTGGTACCCGGCGTTCTGGACCGATGTGTCGACGGCCGTTGCGACCTCCGAGGCGGTCGCGGGGCTGGCCGAGAGCCGTTTGATGATCGCCCGCGCGGTGTCGGAGGCCAGCGCCTCGAACACCTGTCCGGCCGGTTTCTCGCCGAGGGCGACCGTCGATCGTTCCTCCGGTGTGTGGCTGACCGGCGGACAGTGGGGAAGTGCGCTCGCCACCGTGATCACTCCTCACCGTTCCGTTGGTCGTCCAACTCCAGCAGTGTCGCCGTCATGAGCCCACCGGCGGTGGCGAGCCCGCTCAGCAGATACAGCGAGCCGAGGCCGATGACCACCCCGACGACAGCGAGGCCGAGCGCCTCGGGGAGCGTATCGACGGCGTACGTGCCGATCGTGTACGTCACGTCGGGGGCGTCGTACGCCAGCGGCGCGCCGAGAAGCGCTGCCGTCAGCGTGACAACGGTGACTGAGATGACAAACACGAACAGGCCGTAGATCGATTTGAGCATCAACAGCGCGAGGGATGTCCACGTGGTCGGGGCGGTGAACAGATCGAGGAGGGTCTCGACGAGCCCGTTTTCTACCCGTCGGAGCCCGTCGGGATTATCGGCCCGGAGAGGCTCCGGAAGCGGAGCCTCGACGCCGAGAAGCCCCGACGCGAGCCGAGCTTCGACGGCTCCGAGGAACGCGACGCCGACGACCGTGAGAACGACTACCGGCACCCCAACGAGTAACAGACTCGTTCCGACGCCGACGGAGAGGCCGACGGTCAGGAACACGACGTAGGCGATCCCGAGCGGGAACGCTAATAACAGATACAGCAGCTTTGCGTACGTTTCGGTTCGGAACGGCGCGCCGGCGAACCGACGAACGGGGCCGTCGTCCGGGGCGTCCGGTCCGTTTCGCGTTGCGGTTGGATTGAATTTCATGAGTGCACTACAGTTGGACCAAGACGGTGGAACGGCATATAGCGGGAGACCGGGTTGGCGGGTCGCCAAATCGACAAAAGATTTTTATATTACTTACCGATCAAACGTCGTGTAGATCGCCGCCAGCCCGATAGCGTGTGAAAGCGTGACGAGCACAATGAGGGCGGCGTCCGACGCGCCCGTCGCCGGATCGACGACCCGGTCGACGAGGTACGGAACGACGGCGATACAGACGATCCCGAACGAGAGCGCCCGCATCCGTCGGCTGTCGTTCCGACGGTAGCCGCGGTACGCCAGGTAGGCGACGAACGACCCCACTATCGCGGTGAGCGCGGACACGACGGCGGTGAGGGTGGCAAGTGAGGCGGACATAGTTATGTCGTGTACACGACGTAGAGGAGGACGAGCAGTCCCGTCAGTTCCGAGAGAGACGCGGCGAGCGTCTGCACCTCGATCGGGGCCACGTCGACGTTGGCGGTCACGAGTCGGACGAACATCGGCGCTGGCGCGAGAAAGAACATCCCGATCGCCAACAGCAGGACCGGACGGGAGTCCGTCCGGCGGTACCCTTCGACGAACCGGTAGGTGACGAGGACGGCGAGGAGGCTGGCGAGCAGGAAGGTGACGATGCCGAGCAACACGACGGTCGTCGGCCCGCCGGTGACCTCGATTCCCGACGATACGAACGGTCCCGCTGCCGAAACGATTTCGGGCGGCCGATTCACCACGGCGGGGACGTCGACCACAGTCATCCCGAGAACTCCTCGTACAGCCTGGTGAACGTGTCCGCGGCTTCGCGCTCGACGTACTCGACATCGACATCGAGTCCGTCAGTCGTCACGTTCACGCCGACGTGTTCCAGTCGGGCCGTGTACTCCTTGTAGTGATGTCCCTCCGGGTCGAGACGCTGTTGGGCGTCGAGCAACCCGCTATCCTCCAGTCGGCCGATACGCCGATACACCGTCGAGGGGTCGGCATCGCACGCAGTGCTCAGCGCGGATGCTGAACGCGGCTCCCGGTACGTCTCGACGATGATCGTCCGCGCGTACTCATCGTTCAAAAGCGACAGCACGGCCTCCTCTTCGGAGCCCCCTCGCTGCATCATCGGTCGCAGTCCCCGGCACGAACGGCGTCGGTGCGGCAGCCGGCCGCCGGTGCGGGACCCGACGACCAGATTCGAGACGCTTCGGAACGGCGTGGGGACACCGGCATCGATCCGGGTCAGGGTCATCGCGGGAGCGAAATAACCGTTCGGGTAACTACGGCTCGTTTCGAAGCTGCAGCGAACCGGATCGGCCGGGGGCCGGTGCGGGACCAATCGCCCTCAGCACGGACGCCGAGGGAGAGGAGTTTTGTTCCCCGGCGTCCGGACCTTTCGAGTATGCGGTCCCCCACCCTCCCCTCCCGGTCGGAGCTCCCCCGGCCCTCGGCGAAGTCGGTGATTCTGAGCCCGTTGCGCCCGAGAACGTACGGCAACCTCACGTACCTGCTGTTGGCGTTCCCGCTTGGGATCGCCTATCTCGTATTCCTGACCGTCGGCCTCTCCGTCGGCGGCGCGCTCGTTGTCCTGGTCGTGGGCGCGCCGATACTCGTGTTTGTTCTCGGATGCTGTCACCTCGGCGCGTGGTTTGAGCGCCTCACCGCCCGGTATCTTCTGGGTCTCGATATTCGGTCGCCGGGGTATCCGTTCC
>NZ_JBKEGK010000212.1:0-4467 GCF_046710025.1 Natronomonas sp.
GAATCGAAGTACTAAGAGACGATACGTCGATTATCGCCGGGTATCAAATAGCAAAACGGCCCGTACACGCGTAGCGCCGCTAACGCTCGATGACGCCAGTGTATAACACAGCTGTGCCAAACGGCTCCGGCGATCGACAGCTACCCGAAGTGTTCCTCGTAGAGGTCTTGGGCGTGCTCGATCGCGTCCATCGCCGCCTGCTTGTCCTCCCAGCCCTGCGTCTCGACTTCCTTACCCGCCTCGAGGTTCTTATACGTTTTAAAGAACTCGTCGATCTCGTCGAGTTGCTGTTGGGGGATGTCCGCCAGATCCTCGATGTGGTCGTATCGGGGATCCTCCGTGGGGACCGCGATGACCTTATCATCCTGCTCGCCGTCGTCGTCCATCTTCATCAACGCGACGGGGCGGGCTTCGACGATGCAACCGGGGAACGTCTGGTCCTCGACGAGCACCAACACGTCGAAAGGATCCTCGTCGTCGTAGTACGACTGCGGGATAAACCCGTAATCAGAGGGGTAGTGGACGTTCGAGTGCAGCACTCGGTCCAGCACGACGCCGGGAATGTCCTTGTCGTACTCGTATTTGTTTCGCTCGCCCTTGAGACACTCAACGACCGCGTAGATCTCTTCGGGGGCGTTCGGACCCGTCTCGAGGTCTTCCCAGAGGTTTGCTCCGGCCATACCCGGCGTTGTGCCCGAGGATCGCAAAGAGCTTTCGACATTCGATCGTGGTGATCCGGCTACGTTTTGTCGGGCCACTCGACGGTAAGTCGGACTACACTTCGTCGGCCGCCTCGACGGTGAGTCGGAGTGACTCCGTGACCCGCTCGCGCTGTTCGTCCGTCGGCCACGCGTTTCGGGGGAAATACTCCGTCCGGAACTCCTCGCGCTCGCCGGGGGTCGCACGCTCGATGGGCTTCGCGTAGTGGTTGCTCATGAAATCTGCGAACGCGGTGGCAGTCTCGCCGTGAACCGCCCCATGTCGCTTCCGGACGCGGGCCGCGATCGTCCGGTTGTGCTCGTCGATTTCGGCCCAGTCCGCGCCGGAACCGGGGCCGGAGAGGGGCCGTTCGATCGCCTGGCTCGTGTCGTCGATCCGATCGGTCCGGATCGTGCCGTCCTCGATCCACACTGCAGGGTGTAACACGAGCGTCTCGCCGGTTTGGCCCTCCCGAACCCGCGCGCCGTAGCCGTGCTCGTCGAGGAGGGCGTCGCGTTCGTGTTTGTAGGCCGCCCGCTCGCTGTCGTCGACCGCGTTCCGGAGCCGCCGGGTCAGTGTCTCGGCGCGGTCGATCACGTCCTCGGGGAGGGCGGACTCGTCGGTGCCGGTTTCGTCGGTCGGGTCAGGGGTCTCGTCAGCCATCGAGCGCCTCGTTCGCCAGTTCGTCGGCGCGATCGTTTATTTCCCGCGGAACGTGATCGAGACTCCACTCGTCGAACTCGCGAAGCAGCTCTCGGGCGCGAACCCGCTTTTCGCGTAGCGTAGGATCGTTGGCGTCCCACTCGCCGCGGACCTGCTTGACGATGAGCTGTGAGTCGCCCTTGATCACGAGTTCGTCGAAGCCGTAGTCGGTGGCGGCCTCAAGCGCCCCGAGCAGGGCTTCGTACTCGGCCTGATTGTTCGTCGCGCGGCCGATCCGCTCGGACCCCTCGGCGACGACCCCATCGTCGGTGACGATTACCCACCCGATCGCGGCCGGGCCGGGGTTGCCACGCGAGGCGCCGTCAAAGTAGGTGTGCGCCCGTCCGCTGCCGTCCTCAATGAGCCCGGACAGCCGCGCGGGATCGCTCCCTTGGACGACTATCGACCCCTCGTAAGCGACTGCCGTCGCGCCCTCGCGGTCGGCCCGCCACAGTTCGTGGTCGGTGTTCCCGGGGTAGATCTCGACGCCCTCTGACTCCAGGCGCTCCCTGGCGCGATCGGGGTCACAGTCGATGACCGGCATACGTTTTGCTCTTGGACGGGCGAGAATAGGGGTTCCGATCGGACCCGACATTAGAAGAGTCATCGCCTCCCTGAGACCGGGGCCCGAACGACATTTCAACGCCGCCCCCGAACAGGTGGTATGCGCCTCGACGAGTACGTCGACGACCTCGACCGCGACGAGTCGGTCGAACTCCGGAGACTCGCCGAGGAGAAATCCTACGCCGTGACCGAGTATATCGACGACGCGAGGACCCGCTTCGACGAGACGCTCTCGGGAGAGACGCTGGTCGGTTCGACGGCCCCATCGGTGTTCGTCGGCCGGTCGAGTTATCCACAGGTTTCGGCCGGCCTCCTCGCCCCGGTCGGCGACGAAGACGCCGCCGCCGACTACGTCACGACCGGCGCGTGGTACGAGCAAGGGTACGGTATCGACGATGTCTTCCAGCGCCGGACGGGCCTTTTGAACTCCACGCGGCGCTCGAATATCGACGCACACGACGTCTGGGACGGCTTTGTCGGCACCCAACGCGAGGTCGCCATCGCCGACCGCCCGGTCGACATCGAACTCGGCCTTGAGGACCGGCCGGGGTTCGACCTCGACGGGTCCTTGGAGGACATCGCCGCTCCCCGAGGCCCGCGGGTCGGCGCCGACACCGCCCGCGTGACAGAGAATCCCTCGGTTCCGCGGGCGATCGAGAAGACGCTCTCGGACGACGACTGGCGCGCGACAGGAGCGATGACCTATCTCTATCGCCGCGGCTTCGACGTCTACGAGATCAACAACGTGCTCTCGGTCGGCGCGCTCGGCCGGGGGGAGAACCGACGGCTCGTTCCGACGCGGTGGTCGATCACCGCCGTCGACGACACGATCGGGCAGTATCTCCGCGGAACGATCCGTAACGCCCCCACGATCGACCGAACGTCGGTGTGGCACGCCGAGTACATGGGCAACGAGTACTGGGTCGTCGCCGCACCGGGCGAGTGGGAGTTCGAGCTTCTCGAATTGAAGGCCCCGGGCAGCATCTGGAACCCCGACCCGAACGGACGGTTATACATGGCCGCCGATAGCGAGGGCTACGAAGGGCGGACGGAGTACGTCGACGAAACCTCCGGGGCCTACTACGCTGCCCGACTCGGCGTTCTTGAGGCACTCGCCGAGCGTGACCGGCAGGCGACGGTGTTCGTGATCCGGCACGCGACGGAGGGGTACTGGGCGCCCGTCGGCGTCTGGCAGATCCGCGAGTCGATCCGGGACGCGGTCGCCGGCGAGGCGGCCGCCGCCGAGAGCTTTCACGGCGCGATCCGAGAACTCGTCCCACGGCTTCCGGTGTCGATGGCTGACCTCCGGCGGAAGTCGACGCTCGCGGCCGGGATCCAAAGCGATCTGTCGGCGTTCGGCGGCGGGGCCGGATCGCGGTAGCACGGGCAGTTCCCGCGGGCCGCATAATAAGCGAACTGAGGGGAAGCGGACGATGGGGGAGAAGGAACTTAACCCACCGCACGAAACGACGTACAACGATCGATGCTGTTGATCCTCTGTGTCGACCTCGACGACGACCTCGGCCGGAAGACGTCGTTCGACACCCCCGTTGTCGGCCGCGAGGCTGTCGAGTCGGCTGCCGTCGCCCTCGCGACCGCCGATCCCGAGGACTCCGACGTCAACGTATGTTTCCAAGGCGTCCATCTCCACGACAACATCGACGACGAGTCCGTCGAAGTGGCCGTCGTCACGGGGACCGCCAAGGCCGACGTCTCGGCAAACCGGAAGGTCGGCGAGGAGGTCGACACGGTTCTCGCGTCGCTGTCGACCGGCGAGGACGTCAAAGCGATCGTGGTCACCGACGGCGCACAGGACGAGAGCGTCCTGCCGGTCATCCGGTCGCGGGTCCCGATCGACGGGGTTCGACGCGTCGTCGTGCGACAGGCCCAGGATCTTGAATCGATGTACTACACGTTCAAACAGGTGCTCGCGGATCCCGAGACACGGGGGACGATTCTCATCCCGCTCGGTATCCTGCTTTTGATATACCCGATCGCCATCCTTGCCGACGCCATCGGGCTTCCCGGGTCGACGCTCGGCGTCATTTCGGCGCTGCTCGGGTTGTACGTTCTCTTTCGGGGGTTGGGACTTGAGGACACGATCGACGGGGCGCTCGAGGGAATTCGGGTCGGCCTCTTCTCCGGACGGGTCCAACTCGTCACGTACGTCGTTGCAGCGGCGCTCGTCGTCGTCGGGGGAGTTGGCGGCCTCGACGCAACCGATCGGCTCACTGACACCGGCTCGGGGATGATCAGGCCGGTTGCAGCGTTCGTTTACGGGTCCGTTCAGTGGGCCGCCGCCGGCGGCGTGGTCGCCGCCCTTGGCCGGGTCACCGACGAATACCTCGCCGGCGAGTTCCGGTGGCGGTACCTCAACGCCCCCTTCTACGTCGTCGCCATCGCCATCGTCCTCCACGGCGTGTCCGCCTTCTTTGTCTCGCTGCCATTCGCCGAGTTGTCGTACCTCGCAGTGACGCTGACGACCGGGACGTTTCTCGGGGT
>NZ_JBKEGK010000213.1:0-4453 GCF_046710025.1 Natronomonas sp.
TACGAGGACGTACACGACGCTCACAACTTCGACGAGGAATCGAGCGTTGAGGAGTTCACCGTCCCCGAGGCCGAGTTCGCATTCGACGGCTGGGGCCGGATGGGCGAGCGGAAGTATCGGTACGTCGAGTAAGAGCTTTAGTCGGCCGCAGAGACTTCGCCCCCGGCATCAGTGCGCGATTCACTGGTTTCCGACCGCATCGTCGCACCCGCATCGAGTGCGATGAGCCCAAAGCCGACCTTCGTGACGAGGTCGAGATACGCGACCAGCGCGACCTCAACCGTCAGCGTCAATAGCCCGACTCCGGCGGAGCCAAGCACCCACAGCAGCGGGTAGATCGCCCAGAGAATAATCGTCAGGTTGCGGAGCCGGACGTATAGCGACAGTTCTCCGCCGGATCCGGTCGACGCCGTGGCGGTCGCTGGCCCAACAAGATAGTACACCAGAGCGACGAACGCGATGGCACCGACGCCGAACAGCGCGAACCGCCCGGCACCCGGAAGCATCGCCGCCGCGAACCCGAACGTCATCACAACTGTGTCGAGCGTCAGGACGACAGCAAACTGTCGACGGTCGAGCCCGGCAAGCATCCCGAGGAACAACACGATGAGCGGCGTGGTGAGGATCCAATCGATATATCTGGGGACGAAGATCGTCCGGCCGTCGAAGGCGACCCACCCGAGGCCGAGCGCCATGATCGTGTAGGCGACCGCAGCCATACCGCTAATACCGATCAGCGTCAGGTAGTATCGACGTTCGCTTCCCGTGGTTCCGCGGCCGCCCCACGCGAACGCGGCGGTTCCGAGAGCCATCCCAACCGCTCCGAGACAAAATAGCGATTTGAGTTCGAGCATGATCAGTCGTCCCCCGCGGCGATAGCGTTCCGACTGTCGCTCATTTCCGCCGACCGCTCAACGTTAGTTTCGCGTAGCGTCGACGAGAGCGTGTCGGCCCGTTCGGAGAGTCCGTCGATCAGATCGAACACCTCTTGGACGGCCTCAGTCTGTTCCTCCGTTGTCTCGGCGGCAAGCCCCGAGTCGGCTGCCGTCTGCTGAGAGGTCGTAGCGACATCGTCAACCATGGTTGTCGCCTCACTCGCCGCCTCGGCCTGCGTGTCTGTTGACCGGTTGATCTCTTGGATACTGTCGTTCGCGTGCTCGACGCTGTCGACGACGCGATCTAGAGCATTGACCGTCTCCTCGACGGTTTCGACGCCTTCGGAGACGCGTTCGCTTGTCTCGCGGATGTCCTCGACTGTCGTCTGGGTCCGGTCTTGAACCGTCCCGACGAGGTCGTCGATCTCTTCGGTCGCATCCTTCGTCTCTTCAGCGAGTTGTTTGACCTCGTTTGCGACCACCGCGAAGCCCTCGCTGCCCCCATCGGCGCGCGCGGCCTCGATGGAGGCGTTCAACGCGAGAATGTTGGTTTGTTCGGCGATGTCGGCAATCATGCCGGAGATCTCCCCGACCTCCCGGACGTCTTCGTTGAGCGTCTCCATCGACTCGACAGCCTCCTGAGTTCGGGACTCGATCCGGCTCATCTCGTCGATGGCTTTCTCGGCCGTCTCACGACCGGATTCGCCTGTCGCGGCGGCATCACGGACCGTCTCGGCGATCTCGTCCGCACTCGCGGCGACCTGTTCGGTCGTTGCGGACACGTCGTCCATCTCCATCGCGATCCGCTGGATCGTCTCGGTCTGTTCGGCCGCCGCCGCCGAGATGTCCTGGACGGATTCGTTGACCTCGCCGCTCGCGTCCATCACCGCCTCGGCGTTTTCGCGCACGGAGTCGGCCCCCTCGGACACCTCGTCGGCGAAACGTTCGATCCGCCCCACCAGTTCCTCGATCCCGTCCATCATGCCGTTGAACGATGCCGCGATAGACCGCATCGCCTCGTTCTCGGTTTCCGCCTCAAGCCGCTGGGTGAGATCGCCCGCCTCACACCGTTCCATCACCGCCCCGAAGCGTTCGGCCTCAGCGTTGAGTTCGTCGTTCATCCGCTCGGCGCGTTCCTGTGCGTCCTCGGCCCGCGATCGCTCGGTTTCGGCTTCTTTGAGTGACTCCCTGACCGAGCGGCGCATCCCGTCGAAGGATGCGTAGAGGTCGCCGATCTCATCTTCGCGGGGCGTCTCAAGCTTGACATCGAGTTCGCCCCTGCCCATCCGGGTCGCGTTTGTGGAGAGGACCGACAGAGACGCGGCAGTGTCGCTGCCGAGCGTCGCCGCGACGAACCCAAGATTGATTATCATGAGCAATATCAACCCGAGTATCGCAGAGACGGCCGCCGCCCGGACCGCACCCGGGTCGCCGGTTGCCGCTGCAGCTGTTACTTCGCCATACGCGAGCGCCCCGAACAGGAGCGTCAGACCGCCGACGAAAGCGAATGCCGCACCCATCTTTCCCGTGTAACTCCGGCGGACACGGGACGGGACAAACAGATTCGATAATTTCAAACCCATGTCATATAGATGCAATCCAGAATATATAATATCCTCAGATAAAATCGAGAACCGAAACGCAATAATTTAATCCAACGCACGACTGAACGCGTCGTCTTTGATGACGAAATTCCGGGTCAGGTATGTGAACTCCCCCGCCCTGTTCGCGCTGACGCGCTTGCTGAGGGCGGGGTTTCCCGCTTCGATGACGCGCTTTGCAGATACAGGCGTATTCACAGCGAGCGCAGTCTCCACAGGCGTTGACGAACCGTGCTGCGATTCGTTCGCACGCCAGAAATCGGAGATTCCTGGGGACGTTTCTTCGGAGTGTCCCACTTCAAGTTGCTCGACGGGGAAGTTCCGCGGGACAGCGCACGCTTTTTGTCGCGTTTGAACGCTGTCCGTGTCCGTCAACTTCGCAAGGAGCGAATCGTTCCGCGTGGAACGACGAGCGAGTCGAAGCTGACAGGTCGGAACGCCCATCTTGGCCGATAATTCGGCGTTCAGTAATATAACTGCTTGCGGGGGCCTGTGGGTCGGCGATAGAAGATGAAAGGGAGACGATGACGGCGCTGTATCCCCACCCTATTCTGTTCCTCGTCCGCTAGCGCGGACTGCGGTACTCATTGCGGGTGGGGGCTTAGCGCCTGTATCAAGCTAAAACAGCGCGCAATGAACAGTATGATCTCTATTTGACCTTTGGTGTATCTTATTATCAGTGCCTCTGAACACGCAACTGACACACTATGTCCGGTACCGAATCGCTTCTCCGGAGCGTTCCTCGACGGTGGAGATACGCTGTTATCGGTGGGATGCTTGCCCTCCCGGCCACTGCCTTCGGGTACTGGCAGACAGGATCCGAACTGTCACTCTCCCCCGTACTCTGTGGGGGGCTTCTCGCCGGATATCTGGCGGAACGACGGATCGGTGAGAGTCACGGTGTCGGCATCCGTACTGGACTGATCGGAGGAAGTCCAGTGGTCTGGATACTTTTTGATGTTTTATCTATGGCATCGGCGTTGGCCGGTCCGGTATGGTTCGTCACTGGAGCAACTCTTCTCACAGTCGTCGTGGTCGCCGCCTTCGGATTCGGGTTGGCTGCGCTCTTCGGTACCGTCGGGGCAAAAATCGGGAGTTGGCTGGCCCGAAAGCAGCCTGGCCGGTCGACATCTGGGTCGATAGGGTAATCTATCCGATTATTTATTTTGAAACGACGGGGGCAGGTCGCAGATACCGACGGAAGGCGGCGCGATTATGCCTCGCCGAGCCTGCTACTCAAATAGCCCCTCCTCGTGAAACCCGGCCATCAGATCGTCAATGAGATCGGTAGCCGTCTCGTAGGGGTAGTCCTGATATTCGGCATACGTTGCTCCGAGATCCATCACTGCAACTGTCACGTCACCCGCCTCGAACGTCGTTGCCGGTCCGTCCGGAAGCACTGGCACCAGTTCCATTGGGTCTTCAACGGGGAAGTCTGCAGCAGTAAAGACAGCCTCTAGTTCCTGTCTGAGCATCTCGGCTTCTTTCGAAGTCATAGTGTTTCCTTCGGTGATAGAAATAAAAGAGTTATGCGAGACCCTACCCCCCCTCATTTGTTGGGGGTTTTATAGGTGGAACAGGCGTAATATCACGCCGTTCACGGCGTGGATACGCGCCGTCACAGCGGCAATTCCCGAACGTTTTTGTTGAACATCGACGTATCTGTACGTGTCGGCGCATCGGTTACGGCCCCGATGTAGCCGAACGCCCGACAGGTGGCGGTTCGAGTGTCCGCCCACGCTGGAAACAGAGTGTGCCCCAATGTGGGAATCAAACAACAAGCACCGGGCGAACACTCGCAGAGAAAGTAACTCCGAGTCCGTCGAAGTCTGTCAGACTCCCCGAGGCAAAAACAACTCCGAGAGCCCGAACACGACAGAGGATAGGAGTACCGGGGGCTTGGCACTCCCAGCAGTCCCACCCGCTTCAGTCCATGAACCCCACACGGATTCTCACCGTGCCGGGGGTCGGTGGAAC
>NZ_JBKEGK010000214.1:0-4386 GCF_046710025.1 Natronomonas sp.
CGAGGACGCTCAGAAGATCCACCAGCAACGACCGATCTTACAGGAGACGCTCGCTACCGCTACGCAACCGAGGTGTGAGTCTTAGCTAAAGACGAATGTATATATTCTATTTGGTCTATTGCGTCTTCAGCCGTGAATCGCTATATTCATGGTATACAGAGCCTCTCAGTTGGTTCTAGCAGTTCAGACTTGACGCAGCACTAGCTTGAGAGAGACGGCGAGACCAAGTATCGTCGCCGGTTCCAGTCCGACGAGCTGCCCTCGCTGTTTTCCACCACCGACGTAGTTATGGTAGCGAGCGCAACGGGAATTACTGCCATCGCCCAGGGTCCGAGGCCCCTCTCGTCCAGTTCTCATGCGACTCTTATCGTTTCGCTAGTTGATTCACTCACGGGTGGGCTGGCACAGCAAGCCAACCGAACACCCTTGACGTAACGGTCCGTACATTCGAGAATGCGTGTCCTCGTTGTTGGAGCGACCGGGTTCGTCGGCGGCCGGCTCGTCGAGTCCCTGCGCTCGGCCAGCCATGACGTCGTCGCCTTCTCCCGGAGCGCGAGCCAGTCGAGATTCCCCGACGATGTCGAGATCTTCGAAGGCGACCTCGGCGATCCGGCCTCGCTGGAGGGGCTCTGTGAGGAGATCGACGTGGCCTACTATCTGATCCACTCGCTGACGGCCGAGAATTTCGCGGAGCTCGACCGGACCTACGCCCGCCGGTTCCGAGAGCTGGCGTCGGCGGCCGGCGTCGACAGGGTGGTCTACATGAGTGGCATCAGCGGCGACGAGCGGGAGCTCTCGCCACACCTCGCCTCCCGCCGGGAGGTCGAGTCAGTACTCGAGGCTGGGAGCTTCGATCTGACCGTCCTCCGGGCGGCGATCATCATCGGTGCCGGCAGCGCGAGCTTCCGCATCATCGACGACCTCACCGACCGGCTGCCCGTGATGGCGGTTCCGAAGTGGGTGCGGACGCCGTGTCAACCGATCGGCATCGACGACGCTGTCGCCTACCTCGTCGGCGTCCTCGACGTCGAAGAGACCCGGGGCGGCATCTACGACATCGGCGCACCGACAGTGTGGTCCTACGAGTCCCTGCTGAAGTTGACCGCCAAGGAGAAGGGAAAGCGTATCCTGATCGTGCCGGTACCGGTGATGTCCCCGGGACTCTCTTCGCACTGGCTCCGACTGACCACGGACGTCCAGTACGCCATCGCCCGGCCGTTGGCCGAGAGTATGCGAAACCCCGTGACGGTCGACCCCGAGCGGGACCTGCAGTCGGTCGTTCCCATCGAGCAGACGTCGGTCGAGGTGGCGATCCAGCAGGCGCTTGCGGAGGGGTGATCAAGGCTCTTCGGTGGATATTGCCCGGTCACCTCCGATGAGTTGTACGAGGTCCTCGCCGGCGGGACCTCGATCAATCACGTTTGCGAGACAACCGACGACTCGCCCCACGCGAACACCGTCTGTGGACATCTCACCGGCCAGTTCGAGCTTGAGACCGTCAAGACGGTCGGCAACATACTCTGTCTCTCACCCATAAGTCCGTGAGTTTCTAAAGCGACATCTTGGCCGCTTTCGGCGGTGATCTACGAAGGGTTCGGGCAGGCCGAGGGAGACATCAAGGGGCATATCAGTCACGGTGGGTGCTCAAGCTGCCCTGTGCTTTCAGCTGGAACCGGTCCCTGCGTTCGGGAGAGACGCCAGATATCGGTATTCTCGTCAGCTCTCAGTACTGAGGCCGTCTATTCCTGCGGCTCAACTTGTGGGTGAGAGACAGGCCTGGACACCCCTCGGTGTTCGCAGGGCTCGTCTATCGGCTCGATGATCCGTCTGTCGTCGTCTTACTCTTCGGGAGCGGGAAACTCGTCATTACCGGTGACAAAGAGCTTGATGATGCCAAACAGGCGCTTAACGTGGTCGAAGACCGGCTTGCCGATCTAGGATTGCTAGACTAGCATTCTCCTCGAGTCACCGTCTCAATCTGTCGAGGACCCCTGTCTATGAGGACTCCCCACTAGTCCTGACCGACACATTCACGATCGAAGGAGATTATCCGGAACCCTCCCCGACACCTTTGAAGACTCCCTGCCTGCGATAAGATATGACAAACGGCCGCTGCACGCTATGTGGGGAGACCTACACTAAACGAGGGATGACCCGTCATCTCCGATCCTGCAAGCAGGACCACGTTGACGCGGGTGATCGGCCTACGTTCCACCTGTCTATCGGCGACGCTTACCGCACGGACTACTGGATGCACGTCGAGATCGAACAGGAGACGACGTTGGCGGCGCTCGACGAGTTCCTACGGGATATCTGGCTGGAGTGCTGCGGACATATGAGCTCGTTTACCATCGACGACGTCGAGTACGTGAAACCGTACACCGAGGAGGAGTCGATGCTCGGCTTCGGGGTCGAGCGCCGCGACATGGACATCTCTCTCGGGGAACTCCTCGAGGGGGGATTGGAGTTCACTCACGAGTACGACTTCGGGACGACGACCGAGCTGTCACTCCGTGTCGCCGGTCTCGGATACGGTGACACGGGAGATGAAGGCCTCCAGGACCACGGCTATGGAGCGATTCGCGTGCTCGCCCGGAACGAGCCACCCGAGATCAAGTGCGAGACGTGTGGTGCCCCCGCGACGAGCGTCTGCACCGAGCACCTCTACAGACAGGAGGGTGAGGCATGGCTCTGTGAGGATTGTACGGCTGCTCACGAGTGTGACGATCACCTATTCCTGCCCGTAGTCAACTCGCCCCGTGTCGGAGTGTGTGGCTACACAGGGTGAGAGTATGTCCGTCTCCTCTCGAATAGGCCGCCACGGCACGGAGGGGTCAACAAAGGGATTCCAGGTCAATATCAAAGCAATATTCGGCGTGAACATAAGTCACGATTTACGTGTTCAGTCCGCTGCTGCTGGGGTGTTTCCGGTCGGCTCGGTGGGCGTGTTCAGGTAGAGGTAGATCAATACGAGAATCAAGACGACTTGAACCGCCTTGTCGACGTAGTCGATTATCCCGTACTCCGACTTGGCCACGATCCAGAGCGGGATCTGGACGGCCGTATACGGAATCCCGATCAGGTAGAGCAGTCGACGCCGATAGTCGAAGAAGAACAGCACAAGTGCGCCGGCGAAGCCAACACCTGCGAGTGCAACAGGAACCCGCCCCTCGACGATACCAGCATACACGTGGATGACACCAGTGATGACGACCAACGCAACTGCCAGCCACTGGAGCTGGGTAAGTGACCCTATCCGACCCGACGGTGTATTTTGCGTAGACATCACAATACTAAATCGTTCGGGATAGGAGATAAGGACTGTTATTATTATACTATAGATGTCATCATACGACGTGCATTACGCGGTTGTGCCGGTTTCTCAGTCAAGATGGTTGTAGCTACGCTTTCGCCCGGAAGAGAACAGTATCCACACAACTGATTCGTTCCTCACTACCAGCTATGCATTGAGATGGCCAGTCTCAACTTCTGGTCCGGGCGACGGTATGCGACATCCCGCACTGCAGTCTCGTGCCGGTCAGCCACCGGCCGCAGGCCGTCCGACCGAGGCGCGTCGACAGTGGATTTGGACAGTGGCCGGAGAAACCAGTCAATTGATGTCCATCTCCCTGGAAACGTGGGTTCGTCTGTTCGGTGGTGTCGGGCTTCTTCTGGGGAACGGCTTTTTCGTCACGACCGAGTTCGCGATGACGCGTCAGGCGGTTCGAGGAGGCGGAGTTTCTCGGCGATGGACGGTGACTCGAACGCGCCTGGAACATGACCGAGCGGTTGGAGACCTGCCTCACGGGCTGTCAGGCGGGAATCACCATCTGCAGTGTCGGTCTGGGAGTCGTCGCTGGACCGGCCATCACGGCAGTGATGGGGTCGCTGCTGGATGCAGTTGGCGCCACCAGCGGAGAGCACACGGCGCTGTCTGTCCTCCTGGCGTTGGCGGTGGGCAACTTCCTGCACGTCATCGTCGGCGAGCAGGCACCGACGTATCTGGGAATCGAGCGTGCCAGGTTCGTCGCCGGATACGGCTCGGGCCCGCTGTGCGCCTGGACGAAGCTCATGTACCACGTCATCATCGCAGCCGACTGGCTGGCCAAAACGTTGCTCGGCCTCTTCGGCGTCGAGATCTCGCGCTCGTGGACCGAATCGGGGGGCGAAAGCGGTCTCGTAACCACTCGGGCCGAACTGCGCAGCGAGATGGGTGAGTCGCTCAGCCGGCTCGACGTCCCCGAAGAGCGACGGAGTGACGTAATCAACGCCCTCGACATCGGCGAGACGCCAGTCAGTGAGATCGTCGTCGACCGGGTGGCGTCGTCGCGCTCTCGACGACCGACGACTTCGAGACCAACATGAACCGGGTCGACGGGACGCCGT
>NZ_JBKEGK010000215.1:0-4382 GCF_046710025.1 Natronomonas sp.
CGAGCCCTATCGCGAGTGTGCTATACGCGTATGCGCTGCAGGCGGCCAGCGCGACGAGGAGGTCCATGTTCGGCACGCCGGCCCGGAGGCTGACGAATGCACCTCGGAGGATCGGCCATCCGGTATAAAACAGGACGAACGTCGCCATGAGCCAGATATTCCCGAAGATGTAGAGGCCGTCCAACCCGCCGAAGTCGGCGAGCGGCTCGTAACCGAAGTACGTCGGATACAGAAACAGCGCGTACCACATCATCACCATCATGCCGAACAATCCGCCGCCGACGAGAAACTTCACGACCTCATTGGTGTCCCCGTCGGGGCGGCCCTCCTCGCGCCAGCCGGCAGTGTACCCGTACCCCGAGAGCGCCTCCGGGAGTTGTTCTTCGTCGACGACGTCCGGATCGTACTGCACGCGGACGGTATCAGTCGCGTAGCTCGCTTCGACGGCATGAACGCCGTCCTCAGCCGCTGTCCGTCCCTCCAGAAACGCCTCGCAGGTCGTACAGTGCATCCCGTCGACCGAAAAGAACGCCGACTCGGCAGTGTCCGGGACTTCATCGGGCGTTGTCGTGCCGTCGTTGTCGACGGCCTCGCGGACGGCCTCCGCTTCAGACGCCTCGAGATCGCCGAGCGACCGTTGCACTTCGAGACAGCCCCGACAACAAAAGGTCCCCTCAACGTCAGGACCGGTCACCGGCGTCGCGGGCGTCGGTAGATCGCAGAGTCGACAGCCTGATTCGTCGGCTGTGGTGGTGTCGTTAGTATTCATACGGGGGATCGCCGCCGGTACATGCGAGGGTCGTCACCGTTCACAACTTTATGAGGATCGGGTACTCACGGTTCGTCTCCGGTCGCATACTGGACAGCGATGCGTAGCAGAACACGGGAGGGAGACGACGGGCGGCCAGGATCGCATTAAGCTGTCACCGGTTACGCCGAGGACCCACCATGGACAGTTGCCACTTCGGCGGGACCGGTCGCGATGAGCAACGCGCCGATCGTTATGAGGACGTTGACGACCGATATAATGCCCGCAGTGCTTGAACTCGTTAATCCGTACCACAGCACTGGCGCCATCGCGAGCAGTCCGACGACGACCGACACTCGCGGCGAAAGCGAACCATCTGACATACTCCTCAGTTAGCTCTACTAGATAAAAAGTTATTGCCCGTGTCCCAGCAGTCTGGAATCCTGAGGGCAATAAATATATACAACGAATTAACAGTGGTCTGTATGAGTTCGAAGTTACGACGCGAGATCGGGCACGACGAGTTCGATCCAAAAGGGACGCTGGCGTTGATCGCCATTTATTTCGTCATCATCAGCGCCCTGTGGGTCTTCATGTACTTCGTCGAGTTCCTCGGAAACGATCTGACCATCGTCGGAACGATACTATGAACATCCACACCTACGAGAAATTCTGGCTCGCCGCGTCGATGGTGCTCATCGTTGGGTTCATTCTGACGATCACCTACGGGACGGTCGGAATCGGCGTCGCGATGGTCGACGACTCCGGGGAGACAATCAACCCCGAGAACATCAACGACCACCCGAAGTTCTCCAGTCCCGGCGTCGAACAGGTCGGTGAAAACGAGTACGACGTATACATCCAAGTCGTTCAGTTTGCGTTCCTACCAACCGAAGTTGAGGTACCCGCTCACAGCACGGTGAACATTCACCTCACGAGCCGCGACGTGATACACAGTTACAGCGTCGTTGGGACGAACGCGAACACGATGGTGATCCCGGGAGAGGTCGCCGAGGTGACGGTCAACGTCGACGAACCCAAAGAGTACGGCGTCATCTGTACGGAGTACTGCGGCAGCGGGCATCACAACATGGAAGGGAAACTCAACGTCGTTCCCGAGGAGGAGTTCGAGGGAGATAGCCAATGAGCCTCGGCGCTAACTCCGGAACATACCTCGATCAGTTCCCCGACGAGGCGAAACTGATCCGGGCGACGTTCTACAGTTCCTTCGCCGCGCTCTTTGTCGGTGCGCTCATGGGGCTGTTGCAGGTGCTCCATCGGGTCGATATCCTCCGGCTCATCCCCTCGGAGGACTACTACTCGTATCTCACGCTCCACGCCGTGCTGTTGGTGTTGACCTTTACTATCTTCTTCCTCGTGGGGGTGTTTACTTGGGGCGTCACGACGAGCCTCGATCGCGGACTCGAGGACCTCCGGTACACCTGGGCGTGGTACGGCCTCATGGCGGGTGGTTCGCTCTTGGCCGGCATCACCATCATCGGTGGGTTCTTCGATGCGATCCCGCTGAGCGCGGCCGTCCTCTACACGTTTTACGCGCCGCTACAGGCACATCCGCTGTTCTACGTCGGCCTCGCACTGTTCATCGTCGGGTCGTGGTTCGCCGGGATCGACTGGTTCCGTTCGTGGTGGGCCTGGAAGCGCGAGAACCCCGACGAACGGATTCCGCTGCCGACCTTCATGGCGCTGACGACGACGCTGTTTTGGATCATCTCGAGTCTCGGCGTCGCCATCTCCGTCGTCGTGTTTATGATCCCGTGGTCGCTCGGGCTCATCGACCAGGTAAACGCGCTCCTGACTCGGACGCTGTTTTGGTTCTTCGGCCACGCCGTCGTCTACTTCTGGTTGATGCCGGCGTACATGCTCTGGTACGTCATGCTGCCGAAGATCTCCGGCGGGAAGCTGTTCAGTGATCCACTCGCCCGCGTCGTCTTCGTTCTCTTCTTGATCCTCTCGACCCCGACGGGGATCCATCATCAGTACCTCGATCCGGGGATCGCCGAAGGGTTCAAATTCATCGTGATGGTCAACACGATGTTCCTGCTGTTGCCAAGCCTGTTGACCGCATTTACCGTCGTCGCGAGCATGGAGCACGGTGCGCGACAACGCGGCGGAACCGGCTACTTCGGGTGGTTGCGCGCGCTCCCCTGGCGAAACCCGGTGTTCACCGGGATGGCGCTCGCCGGACTGATGTTCGCTGCCGCCGGCTTCTCGGGCATGATAAACGCCGGCATGAACATCAACTACCTCGTTCACAACACCTGGTGGGTCGTCGGCCACTTCCATCTCACCGTCGGGACCGCGGTCGCGTTGACGTTCATGGCCACCACCTACTGGTTCCTGCCACAGTTGACCGGCAAGAAGATCTGGAACAAGTCCCTCGGGCTAGCGCAGGTCCTGTTGTGGTTCATCGGCATGACATTCATGTCGAACGCGATGCACCGCGCTGGCCTCGCCGGCATCCCGCGGCGAACTGCCGAGCCACAGTACAGCGGCTTCGATTTCCAACCGGCCGCTGGATCGGTCGCCGAACTCAACATGCAGGTTGTCATCGGCGGAACGCTACTGTTCATCTCGACGCTGCTGTTCATGCTCATCGTGGTGATGACCGTCCGCGGCAGCAAAGTCGACACCTTGCCGGCGAACGGTTACGCCGAGACGCTTTCGGGTCCCGAGGATGCGCCGCTCGTCCTCGACAACCTGCGGCTGTGGGCGGGCATCGCAATCGCGCTCGTCGTGTTGGCGTACGCGCTGCCGCTGGCGTCAATCATCGGCCGTCACGGGCTCTTCGGCCCCGGCGGAAGTCCCTCGCCGCAGTTCATTGATACGGTCGTGTTCACCGGACAGGCGATCTTCGACTCGCTCGTGGGGGTGATCCGTTGATGTGGCTTCCGAGACCTGAGGTGATCGGGTGATGCGCTCGGCCTCTGGGGTGAGCCGCTGATGCGAATCAGCTGGGGGGGCTTCCTCGTCGTCGTCGCGGTGATGGTGCCGATCGTGATCGAACTCCGCACCGTGTTCGTCCACCTCGGCGTCGAGATGTCGATCGCACAGACGGGATTGCTCGCCGCGGTGATGATCGGGGCACTGCTCGCGTGGGCAGTCGCACCGGATATCCGCGGCCGGAAACGATCCAACGAGAAATCGGAGTAGCGGGCTCCGGCCCCGGCCCCGGTCGTAGGGGTCGAACACGTTGGCTCCGGTGTTACATCGGTAGTCCCGAATTTCACAGACAGATAGGACGGAAGCCCAAATCATCAGTCACGGAGGAATCCGATCGCAGCCGTCCTTGCGTTTTTACTAATCGCAGTACACTTTTTATTGGATATATACCGCGTAGTTCAGGATGGTCGCGAACGACACCCAGCCGAGGTAGGGGACGAGCAGCGCGGCCGCCCGTCGGTCGACCCGAGCCACCGTCGCGATCGTCCCCAGAATCGCGATCAAGAGGGCGACGATCACCGCGAGCCCGAGTCCTGGGCGCCGGAGTCCAAAAAAGACCGGTGTCCACGCGAGGTTGAGCGCGAACTGGACGGCGAAGGTGGCAAGCGCGAGTCGGACATCGGGGCGGTCGGTTCCCTGATTATAAACGATCGAGAGCGAGAGTCCCATCAGA
>NZ_JBKEGK010000216.1:0-4366 GCF_046710025.1 Natronomonas sp.
GCGGAGACGCACCAGTAGACGTGCGTGTGAATGGTGGGACGTTGAACGGCGAGAGTCACCGGCCTATTGCTGGTGACTAATTGCCGGGAGTCCACATCAAAGCCACTGAAAGGCGACGCCTTTCAAGGCCTTGGCAGAGCGACGCTCTGCCAGTGGCCCCACCCTCAAGGACCGAGGCGCGTATGCGCCGAGGGAGTAGGGTGGGGTAGTTTACTCCGGGATTTGTCCGCCGTCGGCGTCAACGCGCCCTCGCGGCCCCCCGACTGTGGTCGGAGGGGGCGGTACGTCGCCGTCGCGCGTATTAACAATGTACTGTTTTGCTACGGCCGCGTACATCGCGTCGGTAAGCAGGGAGTGGGTCCCAATCGGCTCGGCGTACGCCACGCGGCCGCGGTCGTCCCGGATCTTCGCGCGTATCTCCGTCCGGATAGCGGGTCCCGGCGAGACGAACGCTGGGACGACAACCATTCGACGCCTCGAGACGTTGTATCGGACGCACTCCGCCGCCGGGTCTTGAAGCAGATAACACGAACGCACGTCAGCGTAATCGGACCGCTTGCGGAGTCGTCTCTCGTGATACTTGAGTGTCTCTCGGGACCCCGGCGCCGAACCGCTTCCAAACCCGACGAGCACGAGAGCGGTATCCTCGGTCGGCTGGGCTGTCTCCGCCGCACGTTCGAGCAGGAGGCGAGAAACCGCGGGAACGCGGCCGATCGGATCGCACACGCACACCGAGTTCGGTATCGACGTTGCGATGGCCCGCACCGCGTGTTCCGCTCCCCTCGTGTTCGTCATGAGCACCGGCAACAGAAACACCTCCCCGTCGTCAAGAGCGCCCGTTTTCGATAGCGCTGTTCCGTCCCCGTCGATGGCGTGCGTTCTATCGTAGTGGGCGACTCTGACCGACGCCGCGATGTCGCGATCCCGGAGTCGCTCGGCGTGTACCTCCAACGCTTGGCTCGAACCGTTCGTATGTCGACCCACGAGCAGTAGTGTTCCGTTGATCATGTAACTCCCTCGCCGGATGCCGACCTGGCTGAGGTCGATCCGGGCTTGATCCTCTTCCGTGATGTCTGTTACCATATATAATAATCTTATGATTCCTGGCCTCATCAGAGCCGTCCGGCAACCGCGCAGCCCCGTAATGCTAGCTAGTTGTTATCATACCTGCAAACATGCGTGTGTATATCGCCCAATAACAACATTATATCCATTACGAATTAATTTCTTTACTTTAAATCAACACAGAGCAAAATTATTAATAAATACGCCCAGTCGTTCAGTATAATTACACTCGCCAGCGGCAACGGCCCCCACAAGGTGATCAGCCGATGCAGTCATCCCCAACAACAGGGTCGACCCTCGCCGGGATCTCGGCAAATTTTATATATCTGACCCAATAAGATAACATTTGACGCGGTATGTAATCAAAGATCAAGGTATCCGTCCTCTCGATTTTATGTACCAATCCGTTCTCGTCGCCGTCGATGGACGCAACCAGTTACCGTCGGTTACCGACACGGCGTTCGCGGTCGCCGAATCGTTCGACGCCCGCCTGTACGCGCTGTTCGTCATGAACACTCAGTTCACCCGCTCCTCGCGGTGGATGGAGGAGTATGAAGAAACTGGTGATGAGGTGCTCGCGGAAATCAGTCGGGCCGCGAAAGCGAGGTCGATACCGATGGAGGCGTGCCTCAGGCGGGGCCGACTCGCCGGGACGGCCATCGAATACGTCGAAGAGCACTCCATCGATTTGATCGTAGTGGGCGAACGCGAGCAGTCACCGATCGAACAGTGGTTCATCAGGACTCCGTCACAGAAGTTGGTCAGAAACTCCCCCGTCTCGGTGTTGACCGTGTGTGGAGCAGACGAACCAGTCGACTCGGAGCCCCCTCATGATTCGAGCGAGTCGGTCGGACAGGTCGGGGCGGAACGATAGGTCGGACACCGTTGGCCGGAGCGTCCGAGATAATTTCTTTATATAAAATATCTTATATAACTAGCTAGTAATACAAATATAGTAACTCAATCAGTTTACTCGGTCCAGCGAATCAAGCACCCGCTCAGACGGAGTGACCGGAGGTTAGATCGCATTACTCGGGGGGACAGGTTATTTATTATTAACTTCGGAGTACGTTCACTGAAGCCTTCAGTTCCGGATTCGATATCTTCTCTAACAGGTATAACGCTGTAGATACAGCTGCTAGAACGTTTTAAGCCATTTTACATACAGTACGGGATCAATCGACTGCCAATTAATAATCGACTGAATTTAACAACCATATATTTTGTAATTTCTGTTTGCTGTACGAAATAGGACACATAAAAGATGTATATCCGCGCCACCAGTCCGGATACATCCATCCGGCGTCGCCGTGATGTCGGCCCAACATTACCATCGCGGGCGTGGCCCGCGGCAGGCGCGCTGTAGGTCAAAACGCGCACGCGCGACGCGAGGCTACTGCACGCGACCCAAAGCTCTCACACGCGACCATTCGAGACACTCACTGCAAATTGCCAGGTCCGGTCCGGCCCGGCCGGGAAACAGAGGCGCGGAGGGTGATGCGTATATATACAAGTTGCGGCTCGGATGGGATCAGCAGCTGACGGGCGTCTATCCCGTGGCGACCGTTCGGCGCGAGGGGAACCCTACTGGATGTAACTCGGCTCCTCGGCGTCGCAGTTCTCCTCGTGTTGGGCCGCGTCCTCGCGGTTGTCGAACAACAGACCGCATTTTTCGCACTCGTACCACGTCTCCCCGTCTCGCTCTGTGGTCGCGACCATACACGGATGTGGGATATCGGAGGGTATAATCGTTGCCCCGACGTTACCCCGCCGCCCTCCGCGCGTCCGCTGCCCCGAGGCCCATCCGCGGTCGGAACGGTAAAGCGGCACGCGAACCGAACAAACGTATGGCTGGGCAGGTGACGCTGACGGTGAAAGGTGCGGAAAAACGGGACGCGGGGCGCGGCGTCGCCCGCCTGCCGGAGTCCGCACGGCGCGCGCTCGGCGTATTGAGCGGCGACACGGTCGTCATTGAGGGCGAGCGCCCGACAGTAGCGAAGGTCTGGCCCGCGGCCGGGAGCGATGGGATCGTCCGCATCGACGCCGAAACCCGCGCCAACGCGGGTGTCAACGTCGGTGAGACCGTGACCGTGGAACCGGTGTCTATCGCCGAGGCCGACCGGGTCATCGTCGAGATTCCCGTGAGCGCCGACGAGGACGTACTCGAATCCATCGCGAGCGACCTCCGGGACCGCCCGCTTCAGTCCGGCGAGACGGTGCGATTGGAGCGGCCGGGCGTCCGCGCGGCGGTCACCGAGACCGCCCCGGACGGAACCGTTCGCGTCACCGGGAACACGACCGTTCGGGTGCGGGAGCGCCCCGCCACCGACGACGATCAAGCGGACGGGGCGGCAGCGGGATCGACGACAGACCCGGACCGGACCGCTCCGGAGCCGACCGCCGAGGCCACATATGAGGACATCGGCGGCCTTGACAAGGAGCTCGAACAGGTCAGAGAGATGATCGAACTGCCGCTTTCGGAGCCGGAGCTGTTTCGAAAACTCGGCATCGATCCACCCTCCGGCGTCCTGCTGTATGGGCCGCCAGGGACCGGCAAAACCCTCATCGCGAAGGCGGTCGCCAACGAGGTCGATGCCCACTTCGAAGTGATCGACGGCCCAGAGATCGTCTCGAAGTACAAAGGCGAGAGCGAAGAACGGCTCCGGGAGACGTTCGAACGCGCGATCGAGAACCAGCCCGCGGTCGTCTTCGTCGACGAGATCGACTCCATCGCCGGCACCCGGGACGAGGACGCTGACATGGAAAACCGTGTCGTGGCGCAGTTGTTGACGCTTATGGACGGCCTCGAAGACCGCGGACAAGTCATCGTCGTCGGCGCAACAAACCGCGTCGACGTGATCGATCCCGCCCTGCGGCGCGGCGGCCGCTTCGACCGCGAGATCGAGATCGGCGCGCCCGACGAGGCGGGCCGCCGAGAGATCCTCGACGTCCACACCCGAGGAATGCCGTTAGACGAGGACGTCGACCTCGACGGACTCGCCGCCAGAACCCACGGCTTCGTCGGCGCGGATATCCACGCCCTCGCCACGGAGGCCGCCATGCGCGCGTTACGAGACCGCGACGACAGGGAGGAGCTCGTGGTCACGCAGGCAGATGTCGAGACGGCTCTCACCGCCGTCGACCCCTCGACGATGCGCGAATACGTCGCGGAGACGCCCGAGACGACGTTCGATGACGTCGGCGGCCTCGCGGAGGCCAAGCGGGTGCTGACGGAGGCCGTCGAGTGGCCCCTCGCTTACAGCGCCCTCTTTGAGGCGACAAACACCGATCCACCCTCCGG
>NZ_JBKEGK010000217.1:0-4349 GCF_046710025.1 Natronomonas sp.
TATCGGTATCGATCACCGTCTCTCGGGTTCCGCGCCGACACGTCGTTCGGAAAAAACCGGTTTGGGTAGAACGATCGAACGCCGAGATGACGGCCAGCGGACGGGACGCATCGCGTCCCCGTGATAGAATGAGTGATATGGAAACCCTCGAGGAACTCAGCAAGGAGTACAGGAGCACGATCCCGTCGGACCTCCGCCGGACGCGGTCGTTCGAGTGGTATCTGGAAGAACTGTACGACGACCCGAAGATCGCCCGGAACGCCCACCAGCGGCTCGCCGACATGTTCGACTACTACGGCACGACGTACGACGAGGAGGCGGGGATCGTCGAGTACGATATCGCCGCCGAGGACCCGCTGGGCGACGGCGAAAACACCTTCTACGGACGGATCATTCATGAGGCGATCCACGAGTTCACGAACAAGGTAAAATCCGGCGCCCGCGGGCTCGGCCCCGAAAAGCGTATTAAACTTCTGCTCGGCCCCGTTGGGTCGGGGAAATCTCACTTTGACCGACAGATCAGGCGCTACTTTGAGGACTACACCACCCGCGAGGGGGGCCGGATGTATACGTTTCGCTGGACCGGCCTCTGCGATGTCCTCCCCGATCAAGACCCGGCAGACGACGTCGTCCGCTCCCCGATGAACCAGGACCCGATCGTCCTTCTGCCGCTCGAGGGTCGCAAGCGGGTCATCGACGACATCAACGACCGACTCGACGCCCCCTACACGATCCGCAACGAGCAGGCGCTGGACCCTGCCAGCGAGTTCTACATGGACGCGCTGCTCGAACACTACGACGACGACCTGCAGGCGGTGTTGGAAAATCACGTCGAGATCGTCCGCCTACTCGCCGACGAGAACAAGCGCCAAGCCGTCGAGACGTTCGAACCGAAGGACAAAAAGAATCAAGACGAGACCGAACTGACCGGCGATGTCAACTACTCGAAGATCGCGGTCTACGGGGAGAGCGATCCGCGAGCGTTCGACTATTCGGGGGCGTTCTGTAACGCCAATCGCGGCATCTTCTCCGGTGAGGAACTGCTGAAACTCCAGCGGGAGTTCCTCTATGACTTTCTCCATGCCAGTCAAGAACAGACGATCAAGCCAAAGAACAACCCCCGAATCGACATCGATCAAGTGATCGTCGGCCGGACGAACATGCCCGAGTATCGTGACAAAAAGGGCGACGAAAAGATGGAGGCGTTCAACGACCGGACCAAGCGGATCGACTTCCCCTACGTTCTCCAGTATCAGGAGGAAGCCGAAATCTACCGGAAGATGCTCAAAAACGCCGATGTCCCCGACATCCACGTCGAGCCACACACCCTAGAGATGGCCGGGCTTTTCGGCGTGTTAACGCGCATTGAGGAACCCGACGGCGGCACCGTCTCGGTGGTCCAGAAGGCGAAGGCGTACAACGGCGAGATCGACGAGGGCGATGACATCGACATCAAAAAGCTCCGCGACGAGGCCGAGGAGACAGCCGACATCGGTGAGGGCATGGACGGCGTCTCGCCGCGGTTCATCGGCGACGAGATCGCCGAGGCCATCATGGACTCGATGCACAGAGAGCGGATGTTCCTCTCGCCGCTGACGGCGTTCAACCATCTTGAGGGCAATCTCGAGAATCACGGTTCGATCCCCGAGGAGAACTTCGAGACGTACTACCGCTACCTCGAATTGGTCCGCGAGGAGTACAAAGAGCGGGCGATCGAAGACGTTCGTCACGCCTTGGCCTACGATCTCGACGAGATCCAACGGCAGGGTGAAAAGTACATGGATCACGTCATGGCTTACATCGACGACGACACCGTCGAGGACTCGATTACCGGGCGCGAATCCGAGCCCGACGAGACGTTCCTGCGGGCCGTCGAGGAGAAACTCGACGTGCCGGCCGACCGCAAGGACGACTTCCGTCAGGAAGTCGCGAACTGGGTCAGCCGGCGCGCCCGCGAGGGCGAGACGTTCGAACCACAGGACAACGACAGGCTCCGCCGAGCGCTTGAGCGCAAACTCTGGGAGGACAAAAAACACAACATCAACTTCTCGGCGCTCGTCTCCAGCGGCGACCTCGACGACGACGAGCGGAACGCGTGGATCGACGCCCTCGAGGAGCAGGGATACAGCACCGAAGGTGCAAAGGAGGTGCTTGAGTTCGCCGGCGCCGAGGTAGCCAAAGCGGAGATGGAAGACGAATGACCGACGGGTACGTCGACCGAGCCGACGAGGCATTAGAGGAGACCTACGAGCCGCCGATGTCGATCTCCGGGTACGTCGATCGTGTGCTCGAACGCCCCGAGTCGGCGTCCCACGCCTCGAAGTATCTGCTCGCGGCCATCGAGGCGGCGGGCACGCGGTCCGTCGTCGAGGAGGGCGAACAAAAGGAGCGCTATCGCTTCTTTGACGATCCCTACAACGACGGCGAGCACGCCATTCTCGGCAACACCGAAGTGTTGAATGCCTTCGTCGACGACCTTCGGTCGATCGCCGCCCGCCGGGGCAAAGAGGAGAAGATCCTCTGGCTCGACGGCCCCACCGCGACGGGAAAATCGGAACTCAAGCGCTGTCTGATAAACGGCCTCCGGGAGTACTCAAAGACCGAGGCGGGCCGCCGCTACACAGTCGAGTGGAACGTCGGCGGCGCTGGGACCGAGGGATCGATGGGGATGACATACGGCGATGCCACCCCGCCCAACGAGGACGACTGGTACGCCTCGCCGGTCCAATCGCATCCGCTGTCGGTGTTTCCGGAGCCGGTTCGGGAGGCGATTCTCGACGACCTCAACGAGGAACTCGACGACCACATTCCGATTCACCTCGAGACGCGTTTGGACCCGTTCAGCCGCGAGGCCTACGACCACCTCGAAGAGCAGTACCGCCGCGAGGGCACGGACAACCTGTTTTCGGCCATCACGGACGAGCGCCACCTTCGCGTCAAGAACTTCGTCGTCGATGTTGGGCAGGGGATCGGCGTCCTCCACAGCGAGGACGACGGGTCGCCGAAGGAACGACTCGTCGGGTCGTGGATGGCCGGCATGTTACAGCGACTCGACTCCCGGGGTCGGAAAAACCCACAGGCGTTCAGCTATGACGGCGTCCTCTCGCAGGGCAACGGCCTGCTCACGATCGTCGAGGACGCGGCCCAACACGCCGACCTGCTTCAGAAACTGCTGAACGTCCCGGACGAGGGAACGGTGAAACTCGACAAGGGGATCGGGATGGACATCGACACCCAGATGATCATTATCTCAAACCCCGATCTTGAGGCGCAACTGAATCAACACGCCGAGCGGGAGGGGTCTGACCCGTTGAAGGCGCTGAAGCGACGCCTCGACAAACACGAGTTCACATACCTGACAAACCTCTCGCTGGAGGCGGAACTCCTCTGTCGCGAACTCACGAACGAGACGGCGATCTGGGAGGCCGAGAGCTACGAGGAACTCGAAGCCGCCTACCGGGAGCCGATCGAAATCTCCGTTCGCGGGGGCGGTGGCACGATCAGGGAGCGCGAACTCGCCCCGCACGCGATCGAGGCGGCGGCGCTGTACGCTGTCGGAACCAGACTCGACACCGAGTCGTTGCCGCCGGGGCTTGACCTCGTCGACAAGGCGCTGATCTACGATCGCGGCTACCTCCAAGACGGCGACGAGCGCCGGTATCGCGAGGACTTCGACTTTGGCGATCCAACCGAGGGATCGACGGGAATCCCAGTCACGTACACTCGCGATACGCTCGCCGACCTGCTGTACGAGGAGACCGACCGCCACCACCCGGAGTTGAATATCGAGGACATCATCATGCCGCGAGATGTGCTGAACGCGATGGTCGAGGGCCTCGACGAGGCGCCTGTGTTCTCTCCGAATGAGCGAAGCGAGTACGAGAGCCGTCTCGTTCCGGTGAAAAATCACGTGTTCAGCCGGCAGGAGTCCGACGTGATCGACGCGATCATGCGCGACAAGCGGGTCGACGAGGCGACCGTCGAGGAGTATATTGAACACGTCTACGCGTGGGTCGAAGACGAACGACTCACGAACGATCGCGGCGAGGCGGTCGAACCGGACCCATTGAAAATGAAGGTGTTCGAAATCGAGCATCTCGGCCGCTTCGACGAGGACGACTACCGGGGAACCGATCCGACGGAGGGCGTCGAGACGTTCAGAGCCGAGAAGGTCATCACGGCGCTGAACCGCCACGCCTGGCGCAACCGTGATGAGGACTTCCGTATCTCCGATGTCGATCCTCGGGAGATACCTGTCATCCGGACCGTCCTCGGGAGCCACGACTGGGACGACGTCCGGCGGACCTACGAGGATCTCGACCCCGACCAGTGGGACGACCCACCATCGG
>NZ_JBKEGK010000218.1:0-4318 GCF_046710025.1 Natronomonas sp.
TTGGCCCCTCGGGGACCGACCCGAGCCGCTCGGTCGCGTACCCCGCGAGGTCCGTGCGCCCAAACCCCTCCGGAACGGTGAGATTGTGGGCGGCTCGGGCCGTCGCGTACCCGCCGTCGAAGCCGTTTGAGAGCCACCGAGTCCCCGGCCGGCGGAGCGTCAGACGGTCGTCGGTCCGCTCGTACTCGAACATTACCACACCTCGTCGAGAACGGAAAACAGCTCTTCGGTCGCAGCCCGATCCCGGACGGCAATCC
The DNA here is from genome assembly GCF_046710025.1 of Natronomonas sp. Lineage (GTDB taxonomy): Archaea > Halobacteriota > Halobacteria > Halobacteriales > Haloarculaceae > Natronomonas. Next base: position 258 of record NZ_JBKEGK010000218.1, read on the forward strand.
GAACGTGTGTATCAAGCCCGCGAAACGTCGTCGCGTCACGGAGGACGACACCGCGGCCTTTGCAGGCCGAAAGCAGTTTTGCGGGAGGTTTGCCGACATCGCAGAGGACGAACGGGGCTTCCGAGGGATACACCTCGAACCCGCGGGCCACGAGACCCTCGCGGAGATGCCTGCGCTCCTCCGCGACGCGCCGTCTGGTTTCTTTGATGAACACCGAGTCCCGCATCGCGTGGGCGCCGACCGCGGCCGCGGGCCCGCCGACGGACCACGCCGGTCGAGCTGTCCGGAGTCGCTCGCCCGCCTCGCCGTCGGCGACCGCAAAGCCTGCCCTGAGGCCGGGGAGCCCGAACAGTTTGGTGAGCGAGCGAGCAGCGATGACGGCCGGGTGACCGGCGAGCGACGCCCGGTCGGTGAAGCCGAGAAACGCCTCGTCAGCCAGAAGCGTCGTCCCCGAGTCCACACACTGGTCGGCGAACGACCGGAGGGCCGACTCGGGGTACAGCTCTCCAGTCGGGTTGTTCGGCGTGCAGACGATCGCCATCGCGTACCCGGAGGGATCGCGATCGATAACCTCCTCGTGGGGAACGACGACGGCTTCGCCGCCGGCCAACTCGACCTCGCGGACGTACTCCCCGAAGGAGGGTGCGGGGACGAGGACGCGAGTACCCGGCGAGACGGTCACGCCGATCGCCAACCGGATCGCCGCCAGTCCCCCCGGCGTCGGGATGACGGAGTCCGGATCACAACCGACGTAGTCGGCTGCCGCCGCCCGGAACGCCGGGTAGCTGTCGTTGGGGTATGAGTGAGCGTCCGCGAAGGCGTCCCGATAGACCGTCTGCGTGCCGTCCGGAACCCGTGGGTTGATGTTCGCGCTCAGGTCGAGCACGTCCGGGTCGTCGCTCGAGCCGTGGGGAACGCGCCCCACGCCGTCGACGCTGTCAGGATCCATTCGACGTGCCCCCCTCGATCGCGTCGGCGAACGCCGCTGCGACAGCCGCGTCCTCGGGTCGGTTGACGTTGACCGCGAGGCGGGCGTCGTAGCTCACGCGTATCGTCTCCGCCTCCCGCTCGCCGACGATGTTTAGCCCGGTTGGGGCGAGATCACGGCCGCCGTGTGCTCGCGTCGTATCGATACTGACGCCGAGGCGACGCTTGAGAACCGCCGGGACGCAAACGGTCAGCGCGCCGCCGCCGTGGGCGTCGATCGCCCGGTCGATCGTTTCGTCGCTCAAAAGGGGAAGGTCGGCAACGACGGTCAGAACGGGGGGATCGACACGCTCGAGCGCGTCCGTCAGGTCGGCGACGTACCCCTCGCCGTCCGCCTCGACGACCGGTATTCGACCCCGCAATCGATCGGCCGTTCCGGGCGTCTTTGGCGACGTGACTGCGTAGGTGGTGTCGACCCGGCTCGCTTCGAGGGCGTCGAGGACCCGCTCAACCATCGGCTCACCGCCGACCTCGAACAGCGGCTTCTCGCCGCGGTCGAGACGGGTCCCCGCCCCGCCACACATCACGAGAGCGTCCACGCGATCACCCCCAAGTGCAGCCCGAGGACACGGGCGAGTTCGTTCGTCGCCCCAAAGACATCGCCGTTGACGCCACCGAGCGTTCTCTCCCCCCACCGGATCAGGCTGACAGCGACGAGCGGCCCGGCGGCGACGGCGGCGAGTCCGACCGGGACGGGAGGCACGAGCAACGCTGCCGGGAGTGCCACGAGGACCGGCCCGAGCAGCAATGCCGGCTCCGCGCGTTCGGTGAACGCCGACCCGAGCCCCTCGTGAGCCGCGCTCGCGAGGCAGGCGACGGTCGCCATCCCGAGTTTCGCGCCGACTTCGGCGGCAACGACGATCCCGGCGGCAGTCAAGGGCGGCGCGCCGGCGAGTCCGAGCGCGCCGAGGACGAGTCCACCTACGACAACAGCAATTGCGACGATGGCACCGACGCCGGTTGCAGTATCTTTCAGCGCCTCCCGAGCGTCCCCCTCCCCGTGTGCCGCCATCGCGTCGCCGAGGTCGGCGACCCCGTCGAAGTGCGGAATCCCGACAACGACGACGAGCGAGAGGAGGTAACCGAAGGTGACCGTCGCCCCCGACAGCCCCGACAGGAACGGCACCGCCACGAGCGCGCCGATCGGGTACGCCACGAGCGGAAACGCGGCGGGGAACGATCGGAACCGGTCCCAATCGGCTTCGCCGCTTCCGATTGGGACGCGGGTGAGGAACGCAACGCCGCCACGAAGCCCGCCGGCAACTGATCTTAGAGCCATCGAAGCACCCCCACGGCGACGGCTACCCCGTAGGCGAGGACCGCTCCACGGCGTATCGCCCCGATAGCGTCGTGGCTGTCCGACACCGTCGGGTAGTCGGCGACCCCATTGAGCGTGTACGCGCCTGGCTTTTCAAGACGTACATTCAATGCCGCGGCGAGGGTGCCCATCGGCCACCCGGCGTTCGGCGAGGCCGGTTCGCGCGCGTACCGACGGGCTCGGACGGGAGCCTCCGGATCGCCGGCGCCGAACGCCAGAAACGGCGCCGACAGCCGGGCGGGAACAAACATGAGGATGTCGTCAAGCCTGGCGCTCGCCCAACCGAATCGGCCGGGGTAACCGAACATCGAATCCATCGTGTTTGCACCCTTCAAAAGCGCCGCGCCGGCAGCCGCCGCGGGAACCGAGACAAACGAAAGCGCAACGAACGTTAACAGCGGTGCGAGAAAGCCATCGGAGAAGTTCTCGGCGAGGCTCTCTACGGCCGCACTTCGAACGAGGCCGGGCGACAGTCCCGAAGCGTCACGTCCCACGAGCGCCAACAGCGCCTCCCTCGCGTCTCCGAGGTCGGTGTTGCTCAATTCGACGACGCGGCGGCCGCTCTCAATGAGTAGGCGGACGCTCGAGGCGACCCAAAGGACAAGGCCTGCGAGGATTGCGTCCGCAAACGGGACCGGGAGTCTCGCGGCAAGTGATACGGCGGCGTAGGCGGCCAGCGCACAGCCCGCCGGCACCGCAAGCGCGTAGACCGTGCCGGCGAGTTTCGGGACACCGAAACGGTGCTGCTCCAGCCGTCCGAGCAGTCGCCCCAATACCGCAACTGGGTGAACCGCGGCCGGCGGCTCCCCGACAGCAGCCTCGAGGCCGCCTGCGAGTCCGACCGAGACGACGAGCGCAGCCCCCGGATCGAACAGGTTCACGGCACTGACTCCAGATGCGAATCGAGTTCGGGGAGGCCAACATTTTCGATATTGAGGAATCGACCGCCGGCGGCCTGGACCCCACCGTCGGTGTCGGGATCGTCCCCGACGTGGACGAGCGACTCGGTGTCGACGTTGAGCCGGCCGGCGACCGTCTCAAACGCCCGCGGGTCGGGCTTGCGCCACCCGCAGCCGACGCTCGAGACGACGGCGTCGAAGGCCCCGCGAAGCTCCGCTCGAACCAGCGTTCGGCCGACGAGCTCCGGCACGCTGCAGTTCGAACAGAGCCCGACTGGCCCGCGTTCGGCCGCGGCGTCGATCGCCGACCGCGCGCCCTCGCGACGGCTAACAGTCGGATCGAAGGCAGCGACGACCGCCCGGCGGGCGGCGTTGTTCGGCGCGTCGACGCCGCGGGCGGAGAGTACGGCCGCGACGTGAGCAGGAAGCGGTACCTCCGCGCCCGCCGGCGCATCGACGTGGACCTCACAGTAGGCGTCCTCGAAGTCCGGCGGCACCGACACGCCGCGCTCGGCGAGCGCCTCGGCGACCGCGGCCGCGGGATCGTCGGGTGTCTCGGCAACGACGAGCGTGCCGAAGAGATCGAACGAGACTGCCACGACTGGCCGTACCGACCGCATCGACTTGAATCTCGTGGGACCGCCAGCCTCGGGACCGACCGCCGGCCGCCGTGCGCTCGGCTCCGACCCGAACCCGCGCGGGCGGCTCAGTCGGCGCGTTCGGGGCGGCCGGCGGTGCAGAACCGTGAGAGGTCGAGATTGTCTGCCGCCTCGCTCGCGTGCTCGTAGGGGCGGCCGACGACGATGTTGCCGGCGCGCTGTTTGCCGACCCCCGGGAGCATTCGCAGTTCGTCCATC
>NZ_JBKEGK010000219.1:0-4273 GCF_046710025.1 Natronomonas sp.
CGAGCTACAGACAATCGCACTTCAAGCATCGCAAGAAGAACTGTTCACCCACGTCTTAAATGACGCGGCACTCGGGAGTTCGATTTATATAAATATCGCACTCGCCGGGCTATCGTTGTTGTTCTTCGCGTTCCTCGGCCGGAACGTTGAGGATCCCCGCGGGCAGCTTATCATCGTTTCGGTGATGATGGTATCGGCCGTCTCGGTCGCCAGTTACACCGGATTGGCGTCCGGCCTCACGATCAGCATCCTCGAAATGCCGGAAGGCCATGCGATGGCTGGGGAGACGACCCAGCTTGCTGGCGGCGCGGAGTACGAGGGAACGATCAGCCTGTGGGGTCGGTATCTGACGTGGGCGCTGTCGACGCCGTTCATCCTGCTGGCACTCGGCCTGATCGCCGGCTCGAACGTTACGAAGATCTTCACTGCCATCGTCTTCGATATCGGAATCATGATCACGGGGCTCGCGGCCGCGCTGACGACCTCGGCACACCTGATGCGGTGGTTCTGGTACGCGATCAGTTGTACGTTCTTCTTGGTCGTCGTGTACATCCTGCTGGTCGAGTGGCCTGAGGACGCAAAGGCTGCCGGAACAGCGGACATCTTCAATACGCTGAAATTGTTGACGGTCATCCTCTGGTTCGGGTACACCATCTGGTGGGCGCTCGGCAACGAGGGCGTCGCAGTCATCAGTTCTGTCGGCGTCACCTCGTGGGGCTACAGCGCCTTCGACGTCGTCGCCAAGTACGGCTTCTCGTTCCTGGTGATCAACTACGTCATCAATAACATTGACACGGTCAGTGGTGGCACGACGTACGGCGCCACATCCGATGCGATCCCGGCGGACGACTAACAGACAACTAACCCGTCGCCGCTCGGCCGCGTCTTATTTTTGTTGCTCGGATACCGACTGCACCGTCGGTTCGGCACCGCACGGAGGCGACATCAACCGAAACGGACCTGTAAGAACCATGTCGAAAACAATTAAAACAAAGAGTGAGTGGCGTTCCTCGCTTAGCTCATGTTCGAAGTAGAAACCGATGATCCGGCGCAACTCAAACGTATCGCCGCCGCCGGAACCGGCGCACTGACGATTGGTTTTCTCATCGTCGGCTTCAATCTCGTCCGTCCGCTCCTCGTCCCGGCGGGATACGAACTGCCAAACCTCCTGTTCGGTCTGCTCGGCGTTGCCGTGATCATCTGGGCGGCACACCCGACGTACGAAGCCGCGAGCAAACTGGACGAGAGCACCTAACATGGGCGATGGAACGGCAGGTCTGCCGTGGTGGAGCCGTGGCCGTTTTATGTCTAACATTCGAACGCTCGGACATGTCCGGGGGCCGCTGGTTGTACCGCGTCGTCTTCGCCGCCGTTGTTATCGTGGGCCTCGGTGCGGTCGCGATAGGTGCCGCCGGTCTCTACACGATATTTCTCGGTGACCCGCCGGATCCGGCGGCCGATCGGGAACTCCTCGGTGAGTTCGGCTGTGAAGCGTTCGACGCGGATCCGGCGGTCGTTCACGACTCAACGTATGGCGTTGACCGAACCATCGTAAGCGGCGACGAGATCGACGCCTTCGAAACAACCGTTCGTTCGGACGGGTACCGGATACAGGCCACCGTCTCAGGGGGCCTTCTGGGGGCCTCAGCGAGCACTGCTGACGGAGCCGAGATCCCGGTTGAGCAAGCCGACGGGAAAATCGTGATCGAACACGACACCGACCGTCCGTTCCGGCTGTGGATCGATAGCGTTTCGCAGGACGCGGTCGTCACTCGTACGCAGTTGGATATCTGTCCACCGACGTGACGGATTCGCTGCCGACGACTTTGTTCGTCCGCGCTTGACTCTCATCCTGGTATAATTTATCAAACTAGTAACAAAATACTATAAATTTTCAGGCGGCGCACGTTTTGTTGGAATGAATCAAATAAAAGACAAGCGGCGGAACATCGTGATCCACGAGGACAACGACGAAAGCGACCTTCCGGTCAACGGTCTCCCGGAACTCCCGTCAATCGGGCGACAGACGTCGTTCGTTCCGAAGAACATGGACGAGCCGAAAATATACACCGGGGACGTCATCGTCTCGTTTACCGACGGTGAAATCGACTTTGCTGAACTAATATACGACCATCTCGACGAAGGTGTGCTCGTCGTCTCGCTCGACACCGGCAGCTACGAGCTGATCGGGCACCAGAAGTTCGGGAGCCGGTTTTACCAGTCCGACGAAACCCACATTTACGACGATATCGTGAGCGAAGCCGAGAAGTGGGATACCGAGTTCGACCCATCGGCACTCGAGCGTCCTGAACCGAAGCGCGCTCGGTAGCCAAAGACGGTTTCTCCGCGGTGTCTCCCGACGTTGCTCCGTTCGACCTCCAAGCACGCCCGTACGGAATCACCCAAGTCCGAGCGTCTGCAGTATCGACCGACTGCGTGGCTCGACGCCCTCGAACGACTCCAAGATGTTGTTCAGATCGGTGAACAGCCGGGTGAAGTTCCGCCGCGTCTCGCCGTCTAGCTCCTCGGCGAACTCCCGGCGATTCCGCTGGAGGTACAGCGCCGGTTCGCGCCGATCGAACTCCCCGGTACCGATGTTGTGACTCTCGAAATACGCCTGAAGCCGGCGCACGATCGGCGTCTCCGACTCCGCGAGGCCGAGTTCTTCGGCAGTGATCCGCTCGGGGGTTCTGTCGGCTTCCGAGATCACAGTCGAGTACGTCCGGTTGACCACGCTCAAATAGAACTGGTCGGAAAAGACGTCCTCGATGGTGCTTCGATCCGTTGATGAACTGTACTCCGAAACGAGTCTGATCCGGATATCGCCTTCCCCGTCGCTGCCTCGCCCGCCACCGCCTCTCGACGGTGACTCATTCAACAACGCGGCCACGTCAAGGGCATCCTCACCGAACAGCGAAACGAAACTGTCGATGTTCTCCGCGGCCGTGATCGGAACGACTGTCCAGCGGTCGTCGAGCCCGTCATTGCCGTCGTCCCGAAGCAACTTCGACACAACGTAGAGGTAGATATGATCGGCCTTCTGCTCGACAAGCAGCGTCTGCGGCCGGACAAGCAGCGTGTCCATCAGATCCGCCTCAAAGACGTTCCGAAGCGGGAACTTCGTATACTCGTCCGCGAGCGTGATGTCGGTGAACACGTTTGTCTCCCCCCGTGGCTCCGCCATCACCATCTTCGTCCGGTGGACCGTCTCCGGATCGATCATAGACGGTGAGTGGGTGGTGTACACCACCGGGTGCGACTCCGCCAGTTCGGTTCTGAGAAACGAGCGGAACTGCTGTTTCGCCCGTGCGTGGAGGTTGAGCCCGGGTTCGTCGAGCAACAACACCATATCGTCGTCGCTGCGCCGGAGTTCCGATAATTGCGAGAACACGGAAAAAAACCGCCGGAACCCGTGCGAGCGCTGTTCGAAGTCGACCGTGACACCCGACTCGCGGTCTTCGACGCGGATCTCGAGGAGTTCCGCGTCGGCCTCGCTGCCCGCCATCGCCTCGATCCGGATCCGAATACTGCCGCTTTGGCTCCAGTACCGCATCACTCGTTCGCTGATCGCATTTGATGCTGTCTCCAACTCTGTCGTCTTTCGCCGCCAGTCGTCCACGTCCTCGAACTCCTCGAGATCTAGCCCCGCAACGGAGAGTACGGCGAGAAACGCCCTGTCTCCCGGTGTAAGTGATCCGGCGTCGCGCCGTTCGAGCAGTTCGTTGACCTTGATCGTCCCATTCATGATCGAGTACTCCCCGACGTAGTGGAACTCGGGGAGCCGACCCTCGAGTATCGTCGACCCGATCTCCGCCGAGAGAATCGCCTCCGCGCTCGGGGTGTCGTCCTGATCCGGATCCACGTCGATTGACGCCCCGCCGTCGGAGAAATACCGGTCGCACGCCGATCCGTCGAGTTCGAGGTCCCAGATGAGTTCATTCTGGTAGTCCTTGTGGACGACTACCTCCCGATCCGCCAGTACCCCGTCGCCGTACGCCGACTCGATCTGCTCGGCCTCAGCCCCATCAAGGCCGAACCGGGCGCTGGCGACGACATCCGGATCGTCCCCGTGTCGGTCGCTGTACGCCGGCCACTCTCGCCGGGGGTATTCCTCGTACGGCGTGTATCCGTCGGACTGGTATGAGGGATTGATCTTTTCGACCGCACGCATAAATCCAGTTTTCCCCGACTCGTTCTTCCCGATGAGACAGGTAAAATCGTCGACGCTGACCCAGCCCGAGTCGTCGATACACCTGTAGTTTCGCACTCGGAG
>NZ_JBKEGK010000220.1:0-4263 GCF_046710025.1 Natronomonas sp.
CAAACGATCGACGGACGCGAACTCCCGGACGCTCTCTCGGGTCCTCGACGACCTCCAAGAGACGGGGTTCGTCGAGCGCCGTCTAGAGGAAGACGCCCCGGTCGCAACATACTACTCGCTCACGGAGAAGGGACGATCGCTGTGTCCCGTCTTCGACGAGATCGAGGCGTGGGCCGACGACTGGCTCGAAGGGATCTGAGAACGCTACAGTCCGCCGTCGGCGTTTCTCCGGGTTGAGAGTGCCTCCGAGCGCCGCAGTCGCAGGCGGACACAGTTCCCGCCGATGTCGCTCTCCCCGAAAGAGAGCTGCCCCCCCGAGCGCTCGACGGTCCACTTGACGAGCCACAGCCCGAGTCCGCGGCCGTGGTGCGTCTGCGTGATTTCCGCCTCACCGGTGATCACCTCGCGGTCAGCCGGCGGAATGGGCGGCCCGTCGTCCGCGACAGTCAGATCGAGCCACTCCCCCTCCGGCCCCGGTTCGATCCGGACGACAACTCGGGGATCGGACACGGGGTTGTGTTCGATCGCGTTCTCGACCAGTCCATCCACCGCCCCCCGAAACCCCGTCGTCACGACGACCGAGGCCGCTTCGGGAATGTCGGTTTCGATGCTCGCCGACGAGTGGCGGTCGCGAAAGCGCCCGACCACGTTGTGGAGGATCGGCACGATATCAACCGTGGTCGCGCTGGCGGCTCGGGTGTCCAGCACGCGATTGATCTGCATCGCCTCGTCGCTCAGCTCCCGCAGCTCCTCGGCGGCCTCCTTCGCCTCCATCGCGGCCCGTTCGGTTTCCGCGTCGTCCGGATCGGATTTCGAGAGCAACAACTCGACGTTGCCACCGATCACGGACGCCTTGTTGCGCAGGTTGTGCCGAAGAAGCCGGTTCAACACCTTCAGTTGGCGCTCGCGCTGTGTTGTCTCCGTCAGGTCGGTGTAGACCGCGTAGCCGTCGACGACGCTCTTGACGTCGGCGTAGGGGATCCCCCGATACAGAAACTCCCGAAGCCCCGAGGCCGTCTGTCGCTGGACCTGCTGATAATTTATCTCACCGCCTGCGGTCCGTCGGTCCAGCATCGACGCCTCCTCGCAACGCCACGGCGGAACGATACGCTCGTTCAGATCGGTCCCGAGGAGCTCATCTCTCGGGTACCCGAACTGCTCGACAAACGCTTTATTAACGCCTCTAACGATCGGATCCTCGTCGACCAACTCGAAGGCGACGATGGCATCCTGAATGTGTTCGATCAGGTGTCGTAGCCCGTCGGCTGACGCGGTATCCGGTAGCATACTCAAAGAGGTGGTGCCGCCGTCATAGGCGTCAGATCACGGTTTGACTGCAGCGACATCATCGGCCAGACCACGCGCCATTCGCTCGCTGATCGAGTCGTATGCCGTCCACTCACTGACCGGGCCACACACCGTCTGCCTCCGACGATATCGACCATCGTGCCGTAGAATGTCCGCATAAATGAATAAATGTATCGTGATTCGCAAAATAAGTCGCAAAAAAGTATACCGTCACCCGATAGACCGTCTACGTCCGCTCGCTACGTCACCCGTGGGTCTCGGGGTACGCTGAGGCAAGGAGTTCTGGCTCCTCGGAGAGGCGCTCCCGTACCGGGTCGATCACGTCGGAGATTGCGGTCGCCACTGCAGGCTTGAGATCGGCAGGGTGGAGTTCGCCGGAGACGAAATCCGACTCGAGGCTGTCGTAGCCGTCGTAGGTGAGGTTGCCACCGTACTCCTCGGGTCGTTCGACGACGAACGATCGCCCGCGCTCCTCAAGAATTGGGAAGACGAGAAAGCGGAGGTACTCTAGAACGCCGTTATCCTCGGCCTCGCCCGCGGGGCAGTAGGCGCCCCCGATCTTCTCCTCGACCGCATTGTCGTCGTCGGTGAGGTTGATCTTCGAGCCGGCCTCGGAAGCGGACATCTTCCCACCCGAGAGCCCCGACAGCAGCGGTGCGAACACGCAGGCAGGCTTGTCGTACCCCTGTGACGGAAGCTGCTCGCGGGCGAGCATGTAGATTCCGCGCTGGTCGATCCCGCCGTAGGCAATGTCGGCATCGAGGGCGGCAACGTCAAGCGCCTGCATGAGCGTGTAGACGAGCCCGCCGAGTTTGGGGTTATCCGACTGTCTGACAACCTCGCTACCGGCCCGCTGGGCGCGTGAGAGCGTCGTCTCGGCGAGCATCCGGTAGAGGTCCATCGTGTAGGGGGCCTCGAGTTGGAACTCCGTGCCCCGGACGAAGGAGACGCCCGAGGGATCCGCGCCGGCGGCGCCGATCATCGCCTCGATCGCGGTCCGGTAGTACTCCGAACGGGCGTCCAGAAGCTCGAAGGGGCTCTTGGCGTCGTCGAGGTGCGCGTGGAGGTCGGCCACGAGCACCGTCACGTTGATGCCGGCCTCAAGAAAGTCGGCGAGCTTCCGCATCGTGGTGAAGTGGCCGATGTGCATCTCACCGGTCGGGGCGTAGCCGACGTACGCCGTCGGCCCGTCCGATTCCTCGAACAGCGCCTCGATCTCGGATTCCTCGATGACTTCCTCGGTGAACCGCGTGACCAGTCCGGTCCGCTCGGCCGTGTCCATGGGCGTGGTTCCGCGAGACGGCCGATAAAACGTTCGGGTGGCCAAGTCCTTGCCGTGTGTTGTCACATCTTGATTCGGAAGGACCTCCCGATCCGCTGGTGGGCGCTTCTCCGGTCGGTGCCTCTCCAGTCGGTGCCCGTTCGGCTGGCTCTCAGGTGGGCACGCCCGCTCGCTGGGACGGCACCCACCTGCCGAACCGCCTAACACGAGTGTTACCTGGTATCCCCAGTGTTGCCAAACTGATATAATAGTTCGAATCCGTACCTACTTGTGTGATGTTACTACTAACGGACGCAGATCGACCCGAACCCGAACTCACCGTTCAGATGGGGGAACGATGACGTTCGCCACGTCGGGCGCCGAGATCGCCTTCCTGCTCGCCAGGGTGCTCTTCGGTGGCGTATTGGCGTTTACCGGGCTCAACCACTTCACCGGCGTCGAGGGGATGGCCGAGTACGCGGCGTTCAAAGGAATACCGTTCCCGAAGCTCTCGGTTCTCGGTAGCGGCGGCCTGCTCGTCTTCGGCGGCGTCTCGCTTGTCGTCGGGGTCGTCCCCGCACTGGGGGCCGGCGCGCTCGCGTTATTCCTCCTTGTGTCGGCGATCACAATGCACGACTTCTGGAACGCCGAGGGTGAGGAAAAACAAGAAGAGATGACGTCGTTTCTCAAAAACATCTACGGCGTCGGCGCCGCGCTGGCGTTTCTCGCCGTCGCCGGAACCACGTGGCCATACGCGCTCGGCGTCGGGGTGTAGACCGAACCCCCATACGTCTTTTAACACCGCAGCCGACAGTATCGGACGTTTGCGACCATCTCACGAATCGACGAACGAACGGGTACTTATAAGAGGGTTGACGGTAGAGATTTGAATATGACATACACGTGTAAGGCCTGCAAACGGACGTTTACCGACGAACTTCAATACGAGCTCCACCGCGACACTTGCTCCTCGGAGGGCCTCGTCTGTGAACGCTGCGGCGAGCGCTTCGCCGAGCGGGCGGCGACCCGAGACGGCTGGCACTACGCCTGCCCCAACGACGACTGTGAGGGGGCAGGGATCGGCGAGGACCTCCACTCCGTACGCGATTTCAGCGTCGCGCCGAACGCGAAGCAGTAGTCCGGAATCCGCCAACCTCGGGCACCAAGATTTATACACCACGGTCGGAACCGTCCGACATGGACCTTCGGCAGGCCTTCGGGCCGGGGAACGTCGTCTCCGTCGTCGGAGCGGGCGGCAAGAAATCAACGCTGTACGCGCTCGCGGCGGCCCTCGACAGCGCCGTCGTGACCGCGACGGTCCGGATCCCGCTCTTTGACGGGCAGGTATCCGAGTTACACGTGGCTGCCGACCCGGAGCGTGTCGTCCGAACGGTCGATACCCGACCGCTCGGCATCGTCCCGGAGCGTGACGGGGATCGAAACCGATACCTCGGGTACGACCTCGAATCGATCGACGCGCTCGCGGCGTCCACCGACGACACGATACTTATAAAAGCTGACGGAGCGCGGACCCGCTTATTCAAGGCTCCGGACGACGACGAACCGCGGGTACCGGACTCGACAGACCTACTCGTCCCAGTCGCGAGCGTCCAGGCCGTTGGCAAGCCCCTCGATCCGGAGCACGTCCACCGTCCCGAACGGGTCGCGGCACTCACGGACCTGTCGCTTGGCGA
>NZ_JBKEGK010000221.1:0-4139 GCF_046710025.1 Natronomonas sp.
CAGAGTATGTTGTGGGTCTCCTCAGCGAGTTCTACGAGCCAGCGCTCGATCTGGTTGGCGCGTTGTTCCGACCGGCGCTGAGAAACGGCGTTGTCGATCCGGTTGGCTAGAAGTTCGTACCGTTCTGTGCCCGACCCCTTCTGTAGATAGTCAGTCACCCCCTTCGAAATCGCCTTGCTTGCGACATCCTCGGACCCTTTTCCGGTGAAGAGAATAAACGGAAGTTCTGGATGCATCTCACGCACCTGTTCGAGAAGTTCGATACCGTCGAGTCTGGGCATGTTGTAGTCGGAGACTATACAATCGACATCATTAGCCCCGAGATGCTCGAGTGCGTCCTCGGCACACACCGAGGTGTGTACCGACAACGAATCATGCTCTTTTTCAAGAAACGCCGCAGACAGCTCTAGCAGGCTCTCGTTGTCATCGACGTGGAGGACATCGATCTGCTCGTCCGTGAGGTTTACACTCTCGCGTAACACGAACTCGTCATCGTCACGTTGCGCTTGGGGTTTCCGTCCCGCATCAGTTGGTGTTGGATCCGATTCGGCCATGTTGAGTTGTTGTTCGGTGGCGTGTTGTTGAATTGTTTCATTGTTTCATTGTTCGTTTATAATACAAGTAGATAGCTAGTCGTTACTGTTCCTCAGTTGTCCGTCTGATTTGGTGGTCGATTTTTGCCTCCATCTGTCGCCTTAGGCGTCTGCGTCGCACTCGATGCGTCGACCGTCGCTACGTCGGTTGTTACCGTGGTATCGAGGTCGAACGCTGCGACCTGCTCGCGTTCCCTGCGTTCGTCGACCGGTCGCCACCAGACACGACCGCGAGCCCCCACCTTTTTTGTCGCCAACCCACCGTCTTCGACGAGCGTCTCAAGCCTATTGTAGATGGTTCGGTCGGTACAATCGAACTCGCTACCGACTTCAGACGTTGTCAACGGCGTGCCTGGCGGGCCGAGAGTCGAAACCACGTCGCGGACCTGCATGAGAGTAGGAGACGAACTCATACGCCTCGTTGCTCCGGGGATGGTATAGTATTTCTGTCAAGGGAACAGTAGCCGATCAGCTGTCATGTAGTGCCTGTACTGGGTGCCTTGCCGATGTAGGCGTGCAAGGAGCAACGCGCGCCGTCGAGTCATTTCACCCTTCCAGTTCGATATCCAGAGGGTCTTTGATTTCGCCCATCACCGCTTCGAGGGCGTCCGTCGCGGTGACCAGTCCCACGACGTTCTCCTCGTCCTCATCATACACGAGCGCGAGTTCCTGGTGTTCGTCTTGAAACTGGTCGACGGCATCGCTGATGAGCGTGTCTGCTCGAAGCGTCATCGGTGGAGCGGCGATATCCTCGAACGTGACCTCGCCACGTCGGAGTTCGTCGATTTGATCGACAACCGTAGGCACATAGATAACCCCTCGATACTCGGCTGGATCGTCATCGACCAAGGGAAATCGCGTGTGCGGGCTCGTTCCGATTCGATCGAAGTTTTCTTGCGCGGAGGCGGCCGTTGAGAGAAAAATAATGTCTTCACGATCGGTCATGATGTCGCTGACGGGCTGTTCACCGACGGTGAAGGCATTTAAGACCTCTTCTTGCCGTTCCTCGGAAAGGTTCCCTCGGTCGAGTACGGTTCCGAGGCGGTGGCGGAGGTCTGCCCGCGATTCGACCCGGTCGGTTTCGGTTTCCAGCCAGGCACCGGTCATCTCGACGCCAAACAGCCCGAGGGTCCATTTGGCCGCGCTGTCTCCGAGCACGATAACCGGGTAGAGCAGTTTGGCAAACCAGTACAGCGGTGTCGCGCCGTACCGAGCGACGAACTTCGTCCGTTCGACCCCGAGATACGTGGGCGTCTGTTCGCCGTGGGTCAAGTGAAGCAGATTGATGATGGCAAACGCGAGGATACCACCCGCACCGATCGACGTGAGCAGCGTATTCTCAAACACGGGATCCATCAACGAAGCCAAGGCCGGTTCCGCGACAATGCCGACGGCGATGCTGGTTGCGGAGATGCCGACCTGACAGCTCGTGAGATAGATTTCGAGATCCTGTGTCATTTTCCACGCCCGTTGAAGCCCTGGGACGTCGAATTCGGATTGTGGATACTGCCGAACGCGGGTCAGCGCGAACTCGATCGCAACGAAAAACCCGTTTGCGAGAATAAGCAAGAGGCCGGCACTCAGGCGAAGCGCGAGTTCCAGACCGTTCATACGGCGGTGTTTTCCGACGAGATATCAAAAAAGGGTAGAATTCGTATCAAGACATAGGACAACGACGTTCGACACGTCGGTCCCAGGGCTGAACTATTCGACGGTGTCGAACTAGCGAATCGCCATCGCTTCTACACCGTCTCAGTCATCTTCGGTCAGTTGCTCGAGGACGCGCGTGGGCATTCGTTCGCGCATCTCCTCCGAGAGGGCTTCAGGGCTTCGCGGGGACGTCGGGGGCTCGGCGGGTTCGGGCTTGAGACCGGGGCCGAAGAGCCGTAACGCGGTACTGATCGTCGACCAGTCGTCGTTCTCGGCGGCGTCGCGGATGCTTTGAGTCGGTGCCGAGAGGAGCTGTCCGACGAGGGCGTCGGCCATCGACTCGAGAATCTCGCGTTCGGCTTCGGAGACGCCCTCGTCAGATTCGCTCTCGAGTTGTGAGAGGGCAGTCCGGAGCTCGCGACCCTTGATGCGCTCGGCGCCCTCGTACATCGCCGCAACGATTTGGTCTGCGCGCTTGCGCTTGTATTGGCTCAGGAGGTGCCCGAGTTCCTCGTCGATCATCGTTTCGACGACCTCGGCCGCCTCGCGGCGTTTCGCTTTGGTCTCGTCGGTCATTGTTTCGATCGCGTCAAGATCGTACACGGAGACGTCGTCGATCGAAGTCGCACTAGGCGCGACATCGCGGGGCTGTGCGATGTCAACGATGTAGGTCTCGCCGGCAGTTTCGAGGTCGTCCGGGTCGATGACATGCTCGTGGCTCCCGGTAGCGGAGACGACGACATCGGACTCGTCGGCGGCGACCGAAAGCGCATCGAGACCGACGACAGAGGTTTCGGTCTCGAGTTGGCCGGCGAGGCGTTCGGCGTTCGGGAGCGTCCGGTTCGCGATTACGAGCCGGCTGGCGGACTCGTCGAGCGCCTTTGCCGCCAGCGTCGCGATCTCGCCGGCCCCAACTACGAGAGCGGTCGCACCCCGGAGCCCGTGCTCGTCGTCGATGAACCGGACCGCGGCAGAGCCAATCGAGAGCGCGCCCTCATTGATCGCCGTCTCGCTCCGGGCCCGCTCGCCGACGTGGATCGACTTCAGGATCGCGTCGTCGAGGGTCGGCCCAATGGCGCCGGCGCTGCGGGCGTCCTCGTAGGCATTCCGAAGCTGGCCGATGATCTGGTCCTCGCCCAGCACGAGCGACTCGAGGCCACAGGCGACCGACATGAGGTGTCTAAAGCTCTCCTCGTGGCCGAGTTCGTGGACAGCGTCGGGATCAACATCGTCAACGTACGTCGACAGCGCCTCACGAGCTGAGGCCGTGGTCTCCGAGACGACGTACGCCTCGGCACGGTTGCAGGTCTGGAGGACGAACGCTTCGAGGACCTCGGGCCGCTGGAGTAGCGATTCGACGGCCGCTCGCTCGGATTCGGCCGCGGCGGCCTCAATCTGCTTGACTGTCGCATGACTATGTGAGATGCTGACGCCGGCGACGATTTCGTTTTGTGTTCCCATGGTCACGACTTCTCACCCAACGCCGCGTTAACGACGGCGTCAACTGTTTGTCGTGCTTTGGACGCACCCCCACCTAAATCCTTCCAAACCCTCGGCGATTGGACAGCAGCCCGAACAGCCTGACGGCGGCGATCCGGATCGACGTCACGGGCTTTCAGTTCCGCACGGACATCGGATGTTATTGCTGCTAGTTCGCCTGCGCCATCGAGTTCGGTCTCGATCCGCTTCCGGAGTTCCTTCGCGAGGGCAGGGCTCGCTCCACCGGTCGAAATCGAGACCGTGACGCCGCCGTCACGGACGGTCGCGGGGACGACAACGCTGCCGGGGCCGCGCTCGTCGGAGTGGTCGGCCCGGTTGATCAACGTCCCGCGACGGTGGGCCTCGTGTTCGGCCGCCTCGTTTACCGGGTCGACATCCGTCGCCGCGACGGCAAGT
>NZ_JBKEGK010000222.1:0-4132 GCF_046710025.1 Natronomonas sp.
AGGCTGCCGGCGTTGAGAGCGCAGACGCGCTCGTGTTGACCGACGCGGGACTGGCGACATCGGTGACAGTGGCCGCGGACTGTAACCCTGGACTCCGGATCGTCATATACACCCGCGATTCTGTTCCGGAGTTCGTCAAGGGCCAGGCCGGTCACATCGTCGATCCGGAACTGCTCGATCCCGACACGGTCGCCGAGGAACTGCTTCGGGAATAAAAACAGATCTTACGGCTTCGGGGCGGCGTTTTGCAGGGCCGTCTCGGCGACGTTACCGCCGTAGTCGGCGCTTCTGGATAGCGAGTCGACGACTAACCCGAGCAGTTGTGCCTGCTGTGGCTCCAACTCGCGAATCGTATCGTCGGCCGCCCGCGCGAGTTCGTCGATCCGAACGACGCGCTGGCGGGCGTCGTTGGCGAGTTCGGTCGCGTGATCGGAGTCGCTCTCCAAGAGTGCATTCATCCCCATCTCGACGATGTCGGTCGCTTCGGAGAGAAGCGCCTCAAGTGCCTCCGCGGTGTCCGCCGGGGGTTCATCAAGGGTCTGTACGTGGGTCGCGACCTTCGCCGCGTGGTCGCCGATCCGTTCAAGTTGGCGGGCGCTGGAGTGATAATCGAAAGCCGTCTCGCGATCGAGACCGATCGCCGCGGCGGCGGAGGGGTCTCTGAGCACGGACCGAAAGACACGCGACACCATAGACCACAGCCGGTCAACGTCGTCGTCACGCTGGACGACGTCGGCCGCCAGTTCGTCGTCATCGTCGACGAGCGCCGCCACGGCGTCGGCGAGCATCGTCGTCGAGACGAGACGCATCCGAGTAATCGCGTTGTGCATCGACAGCTCCGAGGAATCGAGCAAATCCTGCAGCCGAACTCGTTCTGACGTCTCGCCGATCACTTCGAGACCGACGAGTCCCTGGGTCGCGTCCCGGATCGTCCGGCGCTGTGCGGCGGTCACCTGCGTGGTTTCCAGCGTGACGATGTCGAACCCGCTGACGTACATCGTCACGACCGCGCGCATCAACTCCTCGCCCTCCAGCCCGGTGATGTCGAGCGTCCCCTTTATTTTCTCCTCGTCGCGCTGTGGGGTCAAAAGCAGCGTGTCTCCCTCGGGGTGGAACTCAACGACGCTCCCGCCGTCGACCCCGTTTTCGGTTGCCCACTCCTTGGGGAGTGAAACGGTATATGTCGAGCCGCCCGTTACCTGGACCTTGCGCGTCTCCATACGTACCCTACCGGACAGTATCATAAATGACTGTCGAGATATATAGAGCTTTCACTAGTTGCGGCGAGTCGAGAGCGTGTTGAGCGTACTGACCGATTTCTTCGGCGCTAAACGTGTGAAGCCGACGATCTGCAGTATCTTTGCTCACGCTCCAAACAATATAGCTCTATATAGAACTGTCAGAGAGGTACTTACGGTTATAGAGTGCAATTGAGCAATATATCGCTGATCCGAGGCGCATCTCCGGGGAATTCGGGGAAAGACGCCGATCCACCGTCGCGTCACCCGGGACCGCCTGCAGCGCCGGGGGCGCTCTAGCGACACCAGAGACGACGTGACATCCTCCTCGCTGTAAACGGCGCGGATTCCCTCCACAGAGGGACCCCGACCCGGTGCCGGTTGGTTTCAGGACTGGCTCTCCTGAGGTCGGCGGGGCGGGGTTCGACCCTCGCTCGGGAGCGTTCTGTGGCCCTGTCACGGGGGCTCCCCTCCGCAAGCGAGTCATTGCCACGCGGTTTCTCGACGCGACTCTCTCCCAAGCGGTTATGCCTCACGGCAGATTGACCGGCGCGGTTCACACCTTCTCGGGGACAACCGACAACCCATCACCCGGGCTTCCCGCGCACCGCAGACGTGGGTGGAATGCAGCCCGACTCCCCTGGTGATCAGTCGTCGGGAGTCGGCGGAACCCGTGTGTGAACCGTCAGCACGAACGGTGCTAAGCGTTGGGGTTCCAGACCGGCCACGTCCGGTGGTTTGTGGAACGAGGCGCACGCGATTCACGCCCGGCGTGAACGCCGGGATTCTCTCGCTGAATCAAGATAGAGAGCGCCTCGGAGAAGCCGAACGGTGAGCTATTTAGTAACCGCATTCTCCGACCGACGCGCGTCAGACACCCCGGAAAATACATACCGGAGAGCCCACGATTGGGGCCAATGGCACGCAAGGGATTCCAACAGCAGCTGTCGGAGCTCCGCGAGGATGTCCTCTATATGAGCGAGATCGTTCTCGATCGGGTTCGAACGGGGCTTCGGGCCTTAGAGGCAAAGGACGAGGCGCTAGCTCAAGAGGTCATCGAGGGCGATCACGAGATCAACGAGTTGTATCTCCAGTTGGAGCAGGGCTGCATCGACCTGTTTGCACTCCAACAGCCCGTCGCTGGCGATCTCCGATTCATCGCCGCCTCGTTCAAGATCATCACCGACCTCGAACGCGTTGCGGACCTCGCTACCAACCTCGGCGACTACACGTTGCAGGCCTCCCGCAGTATGTATCCCGACGTCGATATCCAGGGGATCGGGAGCGAGGTCGTCGGGATGATCGAGGACGCGATGGCGGCTTACGCCGATGAGGACGTCGAAGCCTGCTTCGGGATCGACGCCCGCGACGACGAGGTCGACGAGCGCTGTGAGCGGGCCTCAGGCACCGTCGTCCGGGACCTCATCGAGACCGAGATCGACGACGGCTCCTCCGACGACGAGATCGAATCGCTGATGACAGAGGTTTCCCGGCTGTTGCTCACGATTCGGGATCTCGAACGCGTCGGCGACCACGCGGTCAACATCGCGGCCCGGACGCTGTACATGGTCGACAACAGCGACGAGTTGATCTACTGAGTCGGGTCAGCGTCGCCCCGAGACCGAACGTACCGTCGCGAGTTCAAGCCTCACCGCGCTTGTGGACAGTTCACTCCGGATTCTCGGCGCTGTCGTCCCGGCGCAGGTGGCGGCGTCGTTTGGTGATCAGGCGCAACGCCCGGGCCGCGTCACCCGCTTCGACCGCCACGTCGACGTCGTCGGCTACCTCGTCCGGGATCAATCCACGCGCATCGTACTCGGCGAGAAGCCTCGCAACCTCGTCGTCCCGCTCATCAAACGTCATATACTTGTATTGAACCGGGCTGTCAGGTTTCGATGACGTCCGTTTCTGTCACGCCGGTGCACTCGATCCACGGTTCGGCGAGCAGATCGTCTCGACACATATCGCACAGGGCAATGTCGATCGACTCACCCCCTTCGATTTCGAGGTGATACTGTTCTCCAAGGGCGGCGTTACAGAGGGCACACTGCGACATCATTATATGTGTCTTTGTGAACTGCAAAATAAATACTGGTCGCGTTACCCCCGCCGAACTGACCTCGGACCGTACCCTGCACTGCCGAATTCCACGAAGCGAGCCAGTGAAACGCATTCGAGCATACTTGATGAAGCGCCCGACGGGAGGGTCAACACTCCGTCGCGAACGCCCGGACCGGGGAACCGTCACCGTCGGCGATCGAAAGCGGGACAGCGAACAACCGGCAGCGCCCGAGACCCTCAAGATTCCGCAGATTTTCGACGATGAATCGGCCGTTCTCGAGGAGCTGCCGGTGGGCGGGGACGCCCTCGGGTTCACCGGGGGCGGCGCTCTCACTCGGCGTCGGGTCGGGATTTAGCGTGTCGAGGCCGACGGACCATCCGGCTTCGACGCAGCGATCGGCCGCTTCGGGGGTCAGATACGGGTGGTCGAGATAGCGCGGCGTCCCCCAGTAGCCGTCCCACCCGGTTCGGACGAGAACCATCCCGCCGTGGTCGTCGTCGGGAAGTGCCGACGGCCCGATCGACTCGCGGGGGTCGAGCCCGGTGCAGTCGACGACCCGCGCGTCGAAGACGAACCGCCCGATATCGAAGCCGTCGATCGAGCCCTCGAGACCGACGTGACTCGGCGCGTCGACGTGGGTCCCGGTGTGGCTCCCACAGTTGATCGCCGAGACGCGGTAGCCCTCGGACTCGGCGGTGGCGACCGGGTCAACCGACACCTCGGGATCGCCGGGAAACCGTTGCATCCCGGTCTCGATGGGGTGTGAGAGGTCGCGGTACATCAGTTCGGGCCCCAACCGTTCGATGCGGCGGCAATGCCGATTGTTACGTCC
>NZ_JBKEGK010000223.1:0-4113 GCF_046710025.1 Natronomonas sp.
GCCTTGTACGCAACATACTCGTAGAGGCGGTTGAACGCCCACGTGTGACCCCACGACGCCCCGGTACGCTCACGAATGTCGGTTAAATCCTCAAACGCGATCATCGAACACCCATACTCGCGGGCTTCTTCGATCAACTCGTTGCTAATGCGGTGAATCGTTTGCTTGAATCTCCCCGTCTCTTTTCGCCCGACTGCTTGGATGTTTTCGTGTGCCTATTTTTGTGCAGTGTCTCGGCCCCGTTTAGACCGAATCGACAACCACATTCATCCAACAATCGCCCCCAATTCGGCACCCATTTCCCGTTCAGTCCCGTCTATATTACTATGAGCGAGGGTTCGCCGACAGTTCCGACGCAGAATATGTCAAAGAGTTTGGTGAGGAACCTATGACACGAAAGGACGACTACTACAACCGGGCCAAACAGCAGGGCTACCGTTCGCGGGCCGCCTACAAGCTCAAGCAGCTCGATTCGGACGCGGGAGTAATAAGTGACGGCGACACGGTCGTCGATTTGGGTGCCGCTCCCGGCGGGTGGCTCCAGGTCGCGAGCGAACTCGTTGGCGAGGGCGGCACCGTCGTCGGCGTCGACCTCCAACGGATCGACTCGATCGAGGGCGTCGAGACGATCCGGGGCGACATGACCGAAGACGAGACACGCGAGCGGATCGTCGAGTCGATCGGCGAGGCCGACGTTGTCGTCTCCGATATGGCCCCGAACATGACCGGCGAGTACTCGCTCGATCACGCCCGCTCGGTGTATCTCGCCCGAACCGCTTTCGAGACATCGCTCGAACTGCTCGCGCCCGACGGCGACTTTGTCGCGAAGGTGTTTGAGGGCCCCGACACCGACGAGTTGCGGGCCGACATCGACGAGGAGTTCGAGTACGTCCGGACGATCCATCCCGACGCCTCGCGGGATTCGTCCTCCGAGTTGTACATGGTCGCCAAGGGGCGGTTGACCGCGCCGGTCCGGAAGGGCGACCAGGTCGAAGTCGAGATCGAGGACGTCGGCCGCGAGGGTGACGGGATCGCTAAAGTCGAGGGGTACACGGTGTTCGTTCCCGACGCCGAACCGGGCGACGAGGTCGAGATCGAAGTGACCGACGTCAAGCCGCGGTTCGGGTTCGGCGAACGTCTCGAGTAGCGCGACTGTCGATTATCTGCTGTCCGGGCTACGCCGGCCGCCACCGCCCGCCGATCCCCTCGCGTGGATAGTCCTGATACGTCCCGTTCAAAAAGGACGTGACGCGACCGTTCTCCTCGCTCAGCGTGACCGCCCACAGCACCTCCTCGCGGGTGGATATCTCGAGCGCACTCAGGTGTTTGGTCCCCATCCAATCGGGGTAGGTCAGCTTCTCGTCGGTGTCCATCTCCTCAGGTGAGGGACTCCGGACGCGGACCATCTGCTCTTGAATCGTCCCGTCGGCGGCGACGACGATAGCCCCGTCACAACTGAAGGCTACGTCCCGCGCCACGTCGATGAACGGTTCGGACGACTCGGAGACGACGCCGCAGCGATCGATCGGCCACGCGTTCGCACCGAGGGGATCGGTGTATTCGACGAAGTCGACGTCGGCGACGATGAGAAAGTACAGGCTCGGCCCGGAGACGTACTGCTCGTCCCAGCGCTCGAACTCGAGGCTCAGGGTCTCGCACGTGTACCGGAGGAGATCCATGAGCTCTTGGCTGGTCTCGTAGTTCACCCGGGCTTCTTCACGGTCAAGCATACCGTCGATACGGGCCGACGGCGTATATAAACACGCTCCGGTCGGCAGCGACCCGCCACGCCTGCCCGCCTCCACCACTGCTGATTCCGCTACTCGTCCGACCGGCGGCCGGGCGTCCACTCGGCGTCGAGGGTCCCGTGGGTGAACGACAGCGCGTCCTCGCCAGAGTAGCTCGCGACGAGGTGCCCGTCGCCCTCGAGGTAGTACTTGTAGGTCGTCAGCCCCTCCAACCCGACCGGCCCGCGGGCGTGGATCTTGCCGGTCGAGATGCCGACCTCCGCGCCGAGGCCGTAGCGGTAGCCGTCGGCGAAGCGCGTCGAGGCGTTGTGGAAGACCGAGGCGGCGTCGATCCCGGTCATAAACGTCTCGGCGGTGTCGGCGGCTTCGGTGACGATCGACTCGGTGTGCTTCGAGCCGTTCTCGTTGACGTGTTCGACGGCCTCGTAGACGTCCTCGACGAGCTTGATCGACAACTCGAGGTCACCGTACTCCGTCCGCCAGTCCGCCGCCGTCGCCGCGCCTATATCGACGACCTCGCGGGTCGCCTCGTCACCGCGCAACTCGACGCCCGCGTCCTCGTATCGCTCGACGAGACCGGGCAGGAAGTCGGCGGCGACAGAGTCGTTCACGAGCAACGTCTCGACGGCGTTACACACGGCCGGATACTGGACCTTCGCGTCGAAGGCGATGTCCTCAGCTATCCCGAGGTCGGCCTCGCTGTCGACGTAGACGTGACAGACGCCCTCGGTGTGGCCCAACACGGGGATCTGGGTGTTGTCCTGAATGTAGGAAACGAACCCCGAGGAGCCCCGCGGCATCACGAGATCGACCTGTTCATCCAACTCCAACAGGCGGTCGACCGCCTCGTGGGCCTCGATCAACTGCGCCCACCCCTTCGGGAGCTCCTCGAAGCGCTCGTCGGTCGCCTCCCGGATGATCTCGTAGAGGACCCGGTTCGATTCGCTCGCCTCGCTGCCGCCCTTGAGGATGACGGCGTTTCCTGATTTTAGTGCGAGAGCAGCGATCTGAACCAAGGCGTCGGGGCGGGATTCGAACACCGTCGCGACGACGCCGATGGGGACGGCGACCCGGTAGAGTTCGAGGTCGTCGTCGAGTTCCCGCGCCGACAGCGTCGCCCCGAGGGGGTCGTCCTGCCCGGCGACAGACTCGACCATCGACGCGATGTCATCGAGCTTTGCCGCATCGAGTTTCAGCCGGTCGACGAGCGCCTGTGTGTACTCGCCGCGTTCGAGCATCGCCTCGGCCTCGGCAACGTCCTCGTCGTTGGCCTCGAGTATTTCGGCCTCGCGTTCGCGGATCGCCCCGGCGATCGATTTGAGCGCCGCGTTCCGCTCGGCCTCCCCGACGTTCGCGAGCCGTAACGCGGCGCGCTCCGCCGCGGTCACCTGTGCATCGGTGTCGTGGTCGGTCTCAGTCATCGCTCTCACCGTCTATCGGGACGAATATGGTTCCGACGGACTTCGCCTCAGCGATCCGATCCAGCACGTCGGGGTCGGCCGACCCGGCGATGATCGCCGGGATGCCGCACTCGCTGACGTCTCGGGCCCCCTCGACTTTGGTCTGGATGCCGCCGAAGGCTGCGGTCGTACTGTCGTCGACGAGTCGCAATACCGAGTCGTAGTTCGCCCCGACGGCGTCGATCAACTCGGCGTTTGGGTTGTCCTTCGGGTTGCCCGTGTAGACGCCATCGACGTCGGTTAGCGTAACCAACAGGTCGACGCCGAGGCCGATCGCAACGGAGGCCGACAGCATGTCGTTGTCACCGATTCGGAGTTCCTCTGTCGCCACCGCGTCGTTCTCGTTGATGATTGGGACGACGCCCCAATCCAGGAGTGTCTCGACCGTGTTCGTGAAGTTCCTGAACCGCTCGGGGGTGTCGAGGTCCTTGCCGGTGACGAGAATCTGGGCGACCGTCTGGCCGTAGCGATCGAAGCTCTGGGTGTAGTGCCGCATCAGGTGACCCTGGCCGACCGTCGAGAGCGCCTGGCTCTCCTCTATCATCTTCGGATCCTGCTCCACATCGACATCGAGCAGTCCCTTTCCGGCTCCGACCGCGCCAGAGGAGACCAAGACGACGTCCGTACCGCGGTCCCGAAGGTCCATGATGTCGGCGACAAGTTTGTCGAGTTTGACGCGGTCGAGTCGCGAATCGTCGTCCGTCAGCGAGTTGGTTCCCGCCTTGACAACGACGCGTCCGGCCTCCGCGGCCCGCCTGCGTGCTCGGTCGATAGTCCTGTCGTCAAGCGCTTCGACCGCGACCGTTTCACTCATCGTCGAACGCCTCGGCGAGTTCCTGCGAGCGCCGTTCGGCCGCACCGACAGCCTCGACGACCGCCTCGTCCGCGTCGCTGTTCCACAGCAC
>NZ_JBKEGK010000224.1:0-4104 GCF_046710025.1 Natronomonas sp.
GCGATTTCGACGGTCCTCCGAGCGAAGTCGGCGGAATCGATGGGCGAGCGTGCGATCATCGAGCGCGGGATGGAGACCTTAGAGGAGATCGGCAAGGGCGAGTCGACGACGTTCGTGCTGCCCCAAGAGATGACCTCGCTTTTGAGCCGGTACGGCAAACACCTCACCGGCAGCGACGTTGCGACCCAGACCGACGTGCTCGAAGGGCTTGATTTCGACGATGAGACCCGGGAGATGCTCGGCCTTGATAACATCGAGGAGATCCTCGGCCAGATCGACGAAGAGGCCGAGATGGACGTCGAGGAGATGGAGGCCGAGGCCGAGGCGATCAAAACCGGTGCAGACCCCACCGAAATCAGGGATCCGGACGAGGTCATCGCCGAGATGGACGAGGAAATGCCGGACGCCGACGTCGATGAAGAGGAACTGGAGACAGAGACAAACTAAGCGGCTCCGTCCGGGGCGGGGCCAACCGGGTCCCGAAGCTGTTTTAGCCCTGTCGCCTCTGTAGTAAGATATGACCGACCGGGGGGTCGACGAGGGAAAACGGGCGACGCTCAAACGCTTCGCCGCGCTGGGCGCGGCGACGCCGCTCGTCCGACTGTCAGACGACGACGGAAGCGAAGTCCGCGAAGCTATCGTCGGCTACCTCGCTGCGACCCCTGGCGCGCACTTTTCGAAGCTACGCGACGACTTGCAACTCGGGACGGGTGAGACCCAGCACCATCTCCGGCGGCTCGAAACGGACGGGACAATCGAATATCGAAAGGACGGCGAGTACAAGCGGTACTTCCCCGCAGGGCGTTTTTCGGCCTTCGAGCAGCGCGCGCTCGGATACCTCCGCCGGGAGACGCCGCGCCGGATGCTCGTGGCTTTGCTCCGAGCGCCCGAGGCCTCCGGAAGCGAGATCGCGGCGGCCGCCGGGGTATCCCGGTCGACGGTTTCGAAGTACGCTGGAAAGCTTGACGCCGCAGGGTTGTTGTCGCGCACCGACGGATACGGTCTTGAACGCCCCGAGACGCTGTTAACGCTCGTCGTCCGGTATGCCGATTCATTCGGCCCCGAGGCGGTCGAACTCGCCGATGAGGCAGACGAACTCGTTCGGTACGACCCCTGAACGGCTCTCCGTCTCGTCGGTCACTCTTAAATAGTGACTTTCCAGGTCGTCCCCGACGAGTAGCCCCATTTCTCGACCTCGACATCGAAGCTCCCCTCACAGATCGCGCTCATGTTCGACCCGACCTCCTTTGCCGACAGATCGAGTTCTTCGCCGATGAGCCGGGATTTGAAATACGTCTTCATTCGGCCCTCCTCGCGGAGGTACGCGAGAATGCGCCGTTGCTTGTCGGTGAGCTCTGAGTTCGGTTCGGCGGCAGTCGCGCTCATATCTATCTAATGTATGCACTCCTCAAAAGGTGGTTTGGTACGGTCATTCAACCGGCTGCAGTACTGCGGTTTTCGGTGATTGGGACGCCCGATCGGGGAACGAGCGGGCGATGGTTGGTACGAGACCGAAACTGGACCGTGCTCCGACTGACAGGGGTTGTTACTCGATGACCTCGCCGACAGCGAAGTTGGATTTGACTTCCGAAATCTCGATCTTGACGCGTTCGCCGACCTCGGCACCGGGGACGATGATGACGTACCCCCGCTCGACGCGGGCGATTCCGTCGCCTTGCTTGCCGAGGTCCTCAATCTCGACGTACCTGATCTCGCCCGGCTCGACCGGCGGTTGGGGCTCATCAGACGGGGTCGTCCCGCTGGAGGTGTTGGCGTCGCTCGCGGTCTCGTCGGAGATGAGCGCGATCCGGTAGGCGTTATCGGTGCCGATGGAGCCGGTTTCGATCTCGCGTCGTGGGACCTCGACGACAAACCTATTCTCGTCTTCCTCAACCTCAGCGCTGAACAGACACAGGAGCTTATCAGAGATTTCCATAGAGCTTCGATTTTGATATGTACACGGCACGTATAGAAGGTATCGCCTATCGTGGCTTACCTCGGCAGTTTCTCGGTCTGTCATCCCGGTGGTGGCCGCCTCCGAACGGTCGCTACCGGAGCCGACCCATAGGCCGCCCACGCCGGTGCATCCTCACCCCCCGGTTGCGGGTCGACGGGGCGACCCAAACGCCTCAGTTGATGCCGCGTTCGGCGGCGCCCTGACGGATCTTCCGGGCGCGCTTTCGAACCCGGTTCGCGTACCGCTCTATCTTCTCCGGTTTCTCCCCGTAGTATGAGGCGACCCACTGAACGTTCGTGCGCGGCTGCGTGAGAAAGTAGCCGACGAGTGTGTCCCGGCCGGCCTGGATTATCTCCGGCGGGACGCCGCGCTCGCCGGTTCCGGCTTCCTCGAAGCCGTTGACATCGAAGTAGACATCGGCGTACAGCTCCGCGGTGTCGGGATCTTCGAACTCGATCCCGCCGTGTGCCGGCGCTTCGAATCGATATTTCGGGGGCCGGTCGGGGCGGGGACACTCGACGATCCGTACGTCGAGAATGTACTCTCGATGCGTCGATTCGGCTTGCTCCGCCGAGCCGTCGGCGGTCTTGTCGTCTGTTTCGGATATCATCGTGTTGATTCTGTAGTCGCGTCCTGTCGTTCGTCGGCGTTCACTCAGTCGAAGGCCCCCCAGCCCGACGGTTACGACCGCCGACGGGCGACAGCTACCGCGGCCAGCGATCCGATGGCAACGAGAGCGGCACCGATGAGGACGATGGAAGTCCCGCTAAAACCGCCCCCCAGCCTGTCGTTACCCTCCGCGCCACTTCCCGCGCCCGATCCGGCCTCAGAGGCGCCCGCCCCGTTCGAACCGGCGCTGCCGGAATCGGCGGCGTTGTTTCCACCGGCGCTGCCGGAATCGGCAGCGTTGTTTCCGCCTTCCCCGATGGTCAACACGCCGGGTTGTGTCTCGGGACGGAACCGGCCGCCGTCGTTGGTATCAAACTGCTGTGGCTCGACAGTGAGTTCGACCTCACCGGCTGCCTGGCTCGCGACCTCGACCGTCGCGAGTGTCACGTCCGTCGCGCCGGGTGAGATCGATCCCTCAATGTCGGCGGCCTCAAGCGTGACCGTCTGTCCGTCGGTATCGATCGTCGGGTCCGTCGTCAGCCCGAACTCGTCGGAGTAACTCGCCGACGTTACTGTGGCCACCTCGGGGTTGTCGACGGTGAGATCGAGGTAGTAACCCGATAACCCGTCCGGTGCTTCCGTGAGAACGACGTCGACAGTCGTGGTGTCGTCGACGGTCGCCGTTGCGCTGCTCACGCTGACGGTCGGTTGGCCTGTCTGTGCTGTTGTGACCCCCGCGCCCGCCAACAGAAGGCCGAACGCGATCGTCGCGACGGCGAGGGCGGCGATACAGGTACGGGGATCGGAGATACTCGTGTGTGGATTCGTGTACTGTGTCATGGATTTATATGTGTCAAAATAACTATATTCTGTTGAACCGCAGTGCCGACCGAACGGTGCCGGCGGTACGCTTCGCGCCGGTCTCTCAGTTGACCTCGCCGAACAGGGTGACGATGTCGTCGAAGTCGAGTCGGTCGTTCTGGTTGAAGTCGAACGCGCGGGCGTTCGATGTCACGGTGTTGCTGTCGAGTTCGTCGAACAGCAACTGGACGTCCTCGTAGTCGACGCGGCCGTTCCCGTTGACGTCCTCATAGAGGCCGTCACCATCGGGATCGGTCGGCGATGCACCCGCGGAGCCGATACTGGGCGGGCCGGTGATCGCGACTCCGGAGCGGTTCTCGACGTCGATGGGCTGTCCGGCGTCGCTGTCGAGTGTCGCCCCGGTGTTGAGATCAGTCACGCCGGCGCCGCTGCCGGTGAGACGAACGGTTCCGAGTTTGAAATCGACATCTTCGGGCTGCATTGCGCCATTCAGGTCGGCGAACCGGAACGACGCCGTCTCGCCGTCTTCGGAGACGCTCGGGGCCGCGGAGATACCGACCGCGTCGGGATAGCTCGCACTCGTGATCTTGGCGACCTCCG
Source organism: Natronomonas sp. (assembly GCF_046710025.1). GTDB lineage: Archaea > Halobacteriota > Halobacteria > Halobacteriales > Haloarculaceae > Natronomonas. Next base: position 3,989 of record NZ_JBKEGK010000224.1, read on the forward strand.
TGTCCGCAACGCGGACGGAGAACTCGCCGCCCGCGAGGCCGTTCGGGACGTGTCTGGCAAACACTTCGGCCTTGACCGCGTCGCCCTGACCGACCGCGACCGAACTGACCTCCAGC
>NZ_JBKEGK010000225.1:0-4094 GCF_046710025.1 Natronomonas sp.
TCTCCGGTTTCCGACGCCGGTCCGTCCGGACGACACGCTTGCGGTCGAACTTGAGATCCTCGACAAGCGACCGTCGGCCGGGAACGACGCCCGAGGGGTCGTGACAGCACGGCGGACCGCGGCCGTCAAGGGCGAGGCCGTCCTCGAGATGCGAAACGAGACCGTCTGGGCGCGCTGAACACGCGCGGGGACAGGAACGAGCCGGGGCGGTCAAATGAAACCGGAGGGATTCAGTCGTCCGCGACGCCGGCGTGGGGATCTTCGATGTCCGGACGGACGATATCGCGGTCCGTCGATTCGCCCTCGATATCGTAGGGGTACTCCCCGGTGACACAGCCGAGACAGAGGTCGGCGCGTGACTCGGTGAGCGCCTCCGCGACGGCGTCGATCGAGAGGTATGAAAGCGAGTCGGCCCCGACGTCCTCACAGATCGTGTCGGTGTCGCGGCCGGCAGCGATCAACTCCTCGCGGGAGGCCATGTCGATCCCCATGTAGCAGGGTGCGACGATCTCCGGCGCGCCGATGCGCATGTGGACCGCCTCGGCGCCGACGTCGTTCAGGAGTTTCACCAACTGCGTCGAGGTTGTTCCCCTGACGATCGAGTCGTCGATGACGGTGACAGTGCGGCCCTCGACGACATCCTTGATGGGGTTGAGCTTGAGGCGGACGGCGCGTTCGCGGGCGTCCTGTGTCGGCATGATGAACGTGCGGCCGACATAGCGGTTTTTCATCAGCCCTTCGGCGAACTCCACGTTGTCGCCGTCGTCTTGAGCGGCTTCGGCGTAGCCGGACGCGAAGGCCCGCCCCGAATCGGGCACCGGCAACACGACGTCGCTTTCAACGCCGGATTCCTCCCAGAGCTTCCGGCCGAGTTCACGCCGCACGTCGTAGACAAGATTGCCGTCGATACGGGAGTCCGGGCGGGCGAAATAAACGTGTTCGAAGAAACAGTGAGCGGTGTTTTCCTGTTCGACGAGTTGATACGAGTCAAACCCGGCACCGTCCGCCTCTAGGACGACGAGTTCGCCGGGGCGGACGTCGCGTACCAACTCGCCGTCGAGGACATCGATCGCGGCCGACTCGGAGGCGAGGATGTAGCCGTCGTCGAGCTCACCGATGCAGAGCGGCCGGTTGCCCTGCGGGTCGCGGACCCCGAGGATCGTGTCGTCGTGGGCAATCGTCAGCGAGTACGAGCCGTGGATCCGATCCATCGTCCGCTTGACCGCCCGAATGAGATCGGCCTCCAGCAGGTTGCGCGCGAGGTCGTGGGCGATGACCTCCGTGTCGCCGTCGCTGGTGAAGGCGTGGCCGCTCGCGGCGAGTTCATCGCGGAGTTCCGCGGTGTTGACCAAGTTGCCGTTATGACTCAACCCGAGCGATCCAGATTTGAACGACACTGAAAACGGCTGCGCACAACAGGAGTTGACACTGCCGGCCGTCGGGTATCGGACGTGTCCGACGCCCGTCGACCCTTTCAGCGCCTCGATGTCCCCCTCGTCGAAGGCGTCACCGACCAGTCCCATCTCGACGTGGCTGTGCTGTTGAAACCCGTCGTGGGTGACGATTCCCGCGGACTCCTGGCCGCGGTGTTGCAGCGCATAGAGCGCGTAGTACAGCGGTCGCGCCGCGTCTCGCCCATCCAACGAGACGCCGACGACACCGCATTTCTCCGTCGGCCCATCCGAGTGCCGCCCGTCTGGCATACCTATCGATCCGAGTCCCAGAGACAAAAACCCACTCCATCGTGCCTGATCGACGGCTTATAAGACTCACAAGTATTCACGTTCGTGGATATACGCCGGCAGGCGGCCGCGGGTCAGCGCCCTTGGTCTACTACGATATCGTTACTATACCACGATATAACATACCTACGGCCGGCCGTGTGTGCGTATGACTAGTTATGTATAGGTGTGTGACAGCCGTACACGTACGGTCGGTTGCCTACGCGCGCCTTAGTCGCCCTATCGATTAGTCCCGTCGTCTGCCACAGCGATCGTAGTGTTGTCGCTGGTTGAAGCGGATGCAGGAGACCAGAAAACAGCGATGTTCGTTACTCGTTCTGCTTGGACTGCCAGGCGTAATCGCGGCGCTTGGCCGTCTTACCGAACCCACAGGACGCACAGACCTTCTTTCTGGAGTGGTAGGACTTCTCGCCGCAGCGTCTACATTTGACGTGCGTCGTCTTGTTCTTCTTGCCTTGGCTCGGGGTCCCGGCGCCAGTCATGGTTGTATCGAAACGACGTTATCGCCGCGGATAATGGTTACGTTGTCGCCCTCGCCCAAGACGAGGTTCATGTGCTGGTCGTATCCCGAGAGGACGCCCTCGTGAGTCTCGCTGCCCTTGAGCGTCACGCGTACGTCGCTTCCGAGCGTCGCCTCAAGCACATCGAGCGGACGGTCAGTCATACCGAGAAAGGCGCGTGCGAGTGGTATAAACGCACCGACCCACGCCCGGGATTGTGCTTCGAACTGCCCCGCCGTTGGAACGGAGTTCGAACGGACGTTCCCGACTCGATAGTCTGTGTCGACCCGGTCCGGAGCCCGCGGTTCGACGCGGAATGCACAACCCTGACCGCGCCGCGATGGCCAATGAGTTTATATACCGGCGTCGAACGGCGTGAACTCGCCGAGGCGGCCGGCGACCTCGGCGAGCAGCGACGCCGCGGCGTCGAGATCGGCCGGGTCGACGACCTCGACGGGGGTGTGCATGTACCGGTTTGGGAGCCCGAGGTTGAGCGCGGGTGTCCCGCCCGAAGAGGTATAAAAGGCGTCGGCGTCGGTGCCTGTCCGACTCCCCGCCGCCGCCAACTGGTAGTCGATCTCCGCCCCGTCCCCGACGCCGCGGACGGCCTCAACGAGCGCCGGGTGATTCGCGCTCCCGCGGGCGACGACCGGCCCGCCGCCCAAGTCGACATCGCTGCCGCGGATGCTTGGGGTATCCGGGTGGTCGGTTGCATGGGTCACGTCGACGGCGACGACGGCGTCGGGGTCAAACTCGAAGCCGACCATCCGCGCTCCCTGGAGGCCGACCTCCTCTTGGACCGTCGAGACCGCATACACAGTCACGTCCGGATCGGCCTCCACGGCGCGCCGGAACGCTTCGGCCGCTGTCCAGATGCCGACCCGGTTATCCATCCCCCTCGCCGCGAGGCGGCCGTCGGCTAACTCCGTGATCGGCGTTTCGATCGTCACCGGGTCACCGACGTCGACGAGTTCCTCGGCGTCGTCGCCGTCCTCGACGCCGATATCGACGTGCTGTTCTGCGATCTCGTCGTACTCGTCGTCTCCCGAGTCCCGGAGGTGGATCGCGACCTGCCCGATGACACCCGAAACCGGGCCGTCGTCGGTATGGACGGTGACGCGCTGACCGCGGGTGACGGTCCGGTCCGAACCGCCGATCCGCGAGAGCTTCAGGAAACCGTCGTCGCCGATCGCTCGAATCATCAACCCGATCTCGTCGCCGTGGCCGGCGACTGCGATGCTCGGGGCGTCGGCCCCGCCTTCGTGGACTGCAACTGCGTTTCCGTAGGCATCAACGTGTGTCTCATCGGCGTACTCCTCGACGTACGCCAGCCAGCGGCGCTGGCCGTCGGTCTCGAACCCGGAGGGCGTCGACAGCGAGAGCAACTCCTCAAGGAATGATCGTCGTATCTGATCCATACGATCGCTGTGGTCGCCGTCCACATCAACGTCCCGGCACCGTGGGTCCGCATATATACGCCGACTCCTCGGCGTCCGACCGTAGACGTCCAGTCTTCACCGTGCTATCGACGAGGTGCCCGCCGGTTGGTATAAATCCCTCCGCGGTGAAGTCGCGATATGGTCGAGTTCACATTCATCGAACTCCACTTCGAGGACTCGGATCTGACCGCAAACGCGCCGTATAGCCGCGGTCAAAAGGAGATCGATGCCGGCGGGACGGCCGCTCCCGAGGAATCGTCCTCGAAGCGGGGGACAATCTTCGCCGTGCTCGTCGGCTTGTGCTTTCTGATTGCCGTGGCCTACCTCGTCCGGACGCGGGTCCTCGGCGAGGACGACGTGCCCGGTGCGGATAGCGACGCACTCGATGCGGACGACAACGCGCTCGACGTCGA
>NZ_JBKEGK010000226.1:0-4064 GCF_046710025.1 Natronomonas sp.
CCCATCGGGTGACCCTTGGCCGTCGCCACCGCTGCCCTCCTCGTCGTGGCTGGTACTCCCGTTATCGTGGGCATCGTTCTCATCACCGTCGTCCCCGCCGTCATCGGTTTCGATGGCCGTCTCACCGCCGACATCGTCGGCTTCCGATACCGCCTTTGGGAGCAACACCTCGAGCGTCCCGGCGCGGGTAAGCGTCGCCTCGGCCTGGTCGGCGTCGACCGACGCTTCCTCAGGAAGTGATACTTCGCCGTCGAGGGCGAGTCCACGCCCGGGAAAGCGCATCTCGTAGCCGTCGTAGAACTCCCGGAAGCGGTCGATCCGAACCGAGAGCGTACCGTCCTCGAAGTGGACCGAGACGTCGTCGGCGACCGCGCCGGGCGCGTCGAAGACGGCGAGGTACGCCTCGTCGCTCTCGAGGAGATCGGCCGGGAGCGACGTCCGCTCTTGAAGCCGGCTCGCGGCCCGGCCGATCCCGTCGAGGACGGCCCGCCCCAGTGACGCCCCCACGTCCCGGATCATGCCTCGATTGCCTCCAAGCCGCCACTCTCGCCGCAGTACGGGCAGCTGAAGGCCGCAACGCCAGTTCCGTCCGGCATCGAGTACCGGTAGTGCAACTCCATCATGTCGAGATCGCAGTCGTCGCGGGTGCAGACGACCTCTAGGGTTTTCGGCATGTTACCCTCTACGAGCGAGACAGTAATCAATTCCCCGGCAGTGGCGAGCCGGTGAACTGTTCTTCACGTGAAACAGATTGATATAAGTTCACAAAAAACAGTCAGCATTAGAGGAAGAGCGGCGCGCGACCCCTCGTTGCTTTGTGCTAGGGGGCCTTTCGGTCGACATGAAAATCCGCGGCGTCGATTTCAGTGGCGGCCAGCGGCCGGGCGACGATATCTGGATCGCGACGGGGCGGCTTGAGGCGGGCCGCCTACGGATCGAGCGCTGCCGGTCCGCGGCCGAGCGGTTCGATGAGACCGCTCGGGGGCCGATTCTCCGGGCGTTGCGCGGGGTGCTCGGTCGATCCGAGGGCACGACCGGCCTCGACGTCTCCTTCGGGTTGCCCGCCGAGTTGCTCCCCGAGCGCACCGAAGGGTGGCACGGGGCGACGCGCTGGTTCGCGGAGGCCTTCGCCGACGCCGACGCGCCGGGGATGCGCGATCAGCTCAAGTCGACGGCCCGGTCGCTGCCGGGCGAGGGGGTCGAACTGAAGCGGCGGACCGACCGGACTGTCGGCGCGAGTTCGCCGTACAGTTTCATTACGTACTACCAGACGCTGTACGGGATCCGCGACGTGCTCGCGCCGCTGGTCGAAGCCGGGTCGGTGTCCGTTCCGCCGATGGATTCCGCCGGCGCGCGGAACGTGATCGAGGTCTACCCGGCGGGCACCCTCAGACGGCTCGGGACGGTCGATACGACGTACAAGGACGGGGCCGACGGGGCGGCGGCCAAACGGCGCGAAATTCTTGCCCGGCTATCGGCGGCCGACACCGGGGAAGTCGCCGTCGAACTCCCCGCATCGGTCCGCGAAATCGCCGCAGAAGAGCCGGGCGGCGACGCCCTCGACAGCATCGTCGCGGCCGTCGCGACGGCACGGGCGGCCAGAGGCGACTTTGGGACGGATCGACCGCACGAGGGGCGGGAGGGGTATATATACGTCTGAGTCGGCACCGGCCTCGCTCCGGAGCCGTCCTGTCGCGCCCGACCGTGCGCCCGCGAGTCCGACAGTCTGCAGACGAAATATATATCAAACAACCGCCGAAACCACCAGATATGGTCGAGATACTCGAACTGGTCGGCGGAATCGGATTCGGACTGGCTATCGGCGCGTTCTTCGGCTTCGTGCTGTCCCGCGGCGACCTCGTCATGGCGGGTATCGGCGCCGTCGCCTTCACCGTGATTACACTCATCTACACGTTCACGCTCGGACAGACCGGCGGGCTTGACGCGGTCGAGCCGAGGTCGCACTGACGGCGTTCGGTTCGCCTCCCTGCTCGTTTTCACTCATCCGCATCCGCGCTCCGAATAGGGCATGGTGTGTCGATCAGGATTTTTAAATATATATCGGTGAATGAGTCTACGTGCCCGATTGGATTGATATGATCTATTTATATACTCGACCTAGCGAGTACGGTCGATTGTACATATCGCGTCCTGCGCAGCGTTTTCGTTATTCATTTAGCAGCCGCCGCCGGCGTAAATAAATTCTGTCGGGTAGCCGCGACAGCGGTCTCGCCTTCCGGCATGACCTTACCCTACTCATAACCGCGACCTCATCGACCACCTCAGCCACGACCCCGACCGCCCAGCGCCGGCGTCTATCCGCATCCGTTTTACCCGTCGGCACCGTTGCGTAGCGTATGAAAGACCCGGCGGATATCGACGTCACGATCGTCGACGGATACGTCGACGAGCCGGCGCACTTCGGCGTGCCGCCGTACATCTCGACGTACCCACGCTTCGCCGCCGGAGCCGCCGTCGACGCCGGCGTCCCCCCCGACGCGATCACGTATCACACGATCGACGAACTGCGCGAAGATCGCTCGCAGTGGCGCGACGTGGTTGACGCCGATCTCTTCGTCTACGTCGGCGGGATGACCGTCCCCGGCAAGTACGTCGGGGGAACGCCCGCCGAACCCGACGAGGTAAAAGAACTCGCCTGGGCCGCCGAGGGGACGAGCGTGATGGGCGGGCCGGTCCGTTTCGGCGTCGGCGAGGCCAACGAGGGTGCCTCTGAGACCGAACGGACGGACCTCGATTACGACTTCCTCGCGATGGCCGACATCGAGGCCGCCGTCTACGACCTCGCTCACGGTGGTCTCGAGGGGTTCGAGGACCGCTACCGCGACAATGCCGAGTTGGACCGCTGGGCCGCAAAGGGGGCGTTTGTCATCGAACAGCACCCCGACCATCCCGACTACCTCATCTGCGAGATGGAGACCTCCCGCGGGTGTCCCTACCGGTGCTCGTTCTGCACGGAGCCGATGTACGGCGACCCGAGTTTCCGGACACCCGACTCGGTCGTCGGCGAGGTCGACAGCCTCGCCGACCACGGCGCGCGGCACTTCCGGCTCGGGCGGCAGGCCGATATCCTCGCTTACGGCGGCGACGGCGAGGCACCGAATCCGGAGGCGCTCGAAGCCCTCTATGGCGGCATCCGCGAAGCGGTTCCGGACCTCGGGACGCTGCACCTCGACAACATGAACCCCGTGACGATCACGGACTACCCCGAACGGTCCCGGCGGGGTATCCGGATCATTGCCGAGCACAACACTCCCGGCGATACGGCCGCGTTCGGGCTTGAATCGGCCGACCCGCTCGTCCAAGAGGAAAACAACCTGCTGGTGACCGCCGAAGAGTGTCTTGAGGCGGTTCGGATCGTCAACGAGGAGGGCGGGTGGCGCCCTGGCGAGACACCCGACGGCGAACGCGCGTACGGCCCTTCGGTCGACCCGAACGCCGACCGCTTGCCGAAGCTGTTGCCAGGGATCAACCTTGTCCACGGCCTCGCCGGCGAGCGCCGCGAGACGTTCGAGCACAACAAGCAGTTCCTCCGGGACATCTACGAGGCGGGGCTGATGGTCCGGCGGATCAATATCCGACAGGTGATGGCGTTCGAGGGGACCGAAATGGCAGAGACGGGTGCGGAGATCGCCAACGATCACAGGCAACTGTTCAAGACGTACAAACGCGAGGTCCGCGAAGAGATCGACAACCCGATGCTCCAGCGCGTCGCCCCGCCGGGGACTGTTCTGCCGAACGTCCACCTCGAATATCATCAAGACGGCAAGACGTTTGGTCGTCAACTCGGTACCTACGCCCTCCTAGTCGGGCTCCCAGGCGAGCGTGAACTGGGCCGGACGATCGATGTCGCGGTCACGGACCACGGTTTCCGGTCGGTCTCGGGTGTCCCCTACCCGCTTGACGTCAATTCTGCGTCGATGGACGAACTGCGAATGCTCCCGGGGGTCGGCAAACAGCGCGCCGGCAACATCGTCGTCGGCCGCCCCTACGAGCACGCGAGCGAGGCGGCAGACAATCTCGACCTCTCACGGTTCTGCACCGCC
>NZ_JBKEGK010000227.1:0-4023 GCF_046710025.1 Natronomonas sp.
TCCATCGCGGAGTTCGTCCTCCTGAACGCCAGAACGACGGTGACTCTCATCCGATGACCCGCGAGTACCCAGACGACGTGGCCGGCCCATACGAGGCCCCACCGTACGAGTTCGAGGACCGCGAGGGACGGCTGATCGAGGTCCAGCGATACAACGGCGGGATCGAACCATTGTTTGAGATGTACCGCGCGTTCGACCCGGAGGACCGCGCACAGGGCATCCCGCCGACGAACGAGGACCAGATCCGGACGTGGCTGGAGACGCTGATGGACGCGAACGCGCTCAACGTAATCGGGTGGCACGGCGAAGACCCGATCGGGCACGCGATGTTGGTCCCGGATGACGAGGAATCCTTTGAACTAGCCATTTTCGTCCTTGGAGAGTATCAAAACGCCGGTATCGGGACCGGGCTCATCGAGGGGCTGCTGGGCGCTGGACGCGAGGACGGGGTCGAGCGTGTCTGGTTATCTGTCGAACGCTGGAACAAGGCGGCGACAGCCCTCTACCGAAAGGTTGGGTTCAGGCCGACCGACAACGGAAGCTTCGAACTCGAGATGTCGGCGCGCCTGACCCCCGATTCGGAGTAGCCCCGCCGACGCTCTCGGCGCTCAGACCGACAACACCGGCTGTGAGGCGTGAGCGAGCACGTACTCGGCCGCCTTCTCGATCACCGCCTCCGAGTCGCCGGTGACCGGCTGCCGCGGGACGACGATGAAACCGACGTCGAGCATCTCCGCAACGTCGAGAATCACGGTTCCGGGGTGTTGGCTCAGCCTCGAAACGGAGAATCCACAGGCCGAGGAGTGATCGACCGGGATGTCGTCGGCCACGGCCCGGACACCGTCCATGATATCCTCGCCGCGATTAGCGACCGCCTCGGCGTCGATGCTCCCGTCGTCGATCGCCGTCGCCGCGTTCTCGCCGAGGAGATACAGCGCGTGAACCGACGCCGCATAGCGGTCCGCGATTGCGACCCCATACTCGACGGCGTTCATGGCCGCGTCCGTACCGTCGACGGGTACGAGCACCGTGTCAATCTCCATACGACAGCCTCGGGCGAGAGGAACTTAAACCACACTCGACGCGGTAGCGAAAGCGTGGATTTATGATATCTGCGAGTCGATAGCAGGTATGTTCGAGACGGTGGTCGTAGCGACCGACGGCTCCGAAAGCGTCTCGCGGGCGGTCGATTGCACGTTCGATCTCGCCCGACGGTTCGACGCCACCGTGCACGCGCTCCACGTGATCGACGAGAGCCGCCTAGAGCCCCTTCCCGAGCGGCTCCACAACGATGTTCGGGGCGCGCTTGATGAGCAGGGTACCGATGCGATCGACGCGATCGTCGAGGCGAACGACGAGCTTGAGGAGCCGATTGACCTTGAGACGGCCGTCCGCACCGGCCGCCCCGCGACACAGATTGTCGGCTACGTTCAAGACACCGATGCCGACGGCATCGCGATGGGCACGCGCGGGCGGAGCGGCGACCACTCGTTTCTCCTCGGGAGCGTCGCCGAACGGGTCGTCCGGACGTGCCCGGTTCCCGTCATGACCGTCCGACAACTCGAGTGACCTCGCTGCGGACGGTGAACGGGAGGCTTATTGAGACACCGCCCGGCGTGTGTGCATGGACGATCAACTCATCGACGATGAGCGGATATCGCTTCACCGTCGATCGCTGTTGCCCGGTGAGGGCTTTTTTTCGCCGGATTCGTTCGACGACGAGGTCGCCGAACGCGAGGCAAGGGAGACGCTCGAAGGGGTCAATCGGATCGTTGTTGCCGATCCCGATGCCGACGGCCTCGGCTGTGTCGCCTTGGTTCGGGTCGCCTTCGGGACCGCGGGGCTGCTCCCGGCGGGCCCACACGAGCTCTCGGACGCGCTTGAGTACGTCGCTGCGTACGGCGACCCCGGTCTCGACGTGTTCGTCTGCGATCTCTGCCCCGATTCCGACCGAGATCTCGAGTCGCTCCCCGCCGTCGCCGAGTTAGCCGACTCAGTTAGGTGGTTCGACCACCACCAGTGGGACGAGACCCTCGCCGAGGCCGTCGCCGAGCACGCCGAGTTAGTCGTCGGTGACTCCGATTCGGTCTGCACGACCGACGTGACGCTCGCGGAACTCGACGCCGAGTTCGACGACCGGTACGAAGACCTCGCGGCAGTCACCAGAGACCACGACCTGTGGCTGCGCGAGGACCCCCGAAGCGACGACATCGCCGACTACGCCTACTGGGCCGATTCGGAGGAGTACGTCGAGACGGTCATCGAACACGGGGCCGACCTGCCCGAATCGGTCGAGGCGTTCCTCGAGGAGAAACGCGTCGAGAAGGACGCCCTGATCGGGAAGGCCACGGAGCGGGCGGAGTTCCGCGAGATCGGCGAGTGGGCCGTCGGCGTCACCTACGGCCGGTGTTCGCAAAACGAGGTCGCCGAGGCGATGCGTGAGGCGGGTGCCGACGCGTCAGTCATCGTCAAACCCGCCGGATCGGCGTCGATACGGGGTACGGACGCCTTCGAGCGCTGCCACGAGGTCGCCCGGCAGGTCAACGGCGGCGGCCACCCAAAGGCCGCCGGCTGCAAGCCCGACATCTACGACGATATGCTCGATTACGCCCACCACTGGAGCACCCGCGGCGCAGTGGCGAAACGGACGATCCTCGAGGCGTTCCGGACGCTCGATCGCGGCGACGAAACCGACGAGTAACCGCCCATGCCGGCCGACGGCGACCGTCAGGCTTTACCCGTATCTGCCGGTACGCGAGACATGGATCAGCTTCAGCGGTCGCTGCTTGAGTCGCCGATCGTCGAGAAGGACGACTATCACTACTTCGTCCACCCGATCAGCGACGGCGTCCCGATGCTCGAACCGAGCCTTCTCCGGGAGATTGTCATCAAGATCATCCGGAAGGCGCAACTCGAGAACGTCGACAAGATCGTCACGCCCGCAGCGATGGGGATCCACATCTCCACGGCCGTTTCGCTCATGACCGACATCCCGCTCGTGGTCATCCGGAAGCGCGAGTACGGCCTCGAGGGCGAGACGCCGCTGTTCCAAGAGACCGGCTACTCCGAGAGCCAGATGTTCATCAACGATGTCGACGAGGGCGACAACGTCCTTGTACTCGACGACGTACTTTCGACGGGTGGGACGCTCTCGGCCATCTGTGCCGCCTTGGAAGGCATCGGCGCGAACGTCGTCGACATCGTCGCCGTAATCAAGAAGGTCGAGGGGACGAACAAACTCGACGAGTCCGACTACACCGCCAAGACGCTTATAAACGTCGCCGTCGAGAACGGCGAAGTCGTGATCGTCGACCCGACCGGCGACGACTAGCCGGCGGGCGCTCTCGCCCCCCGGATGTCTGCCCCGAACGCGGGGCCCGACATAGGAGCCAGCACAGACCCGCGGTTGGCCGGTTGCCACCGACGGACGGCTATTTATATACTACCGACGAACTGCCGCCATGTCCACCATTGGAATCCACGAGTCGGTCGGTGTGGTCTTCCCGCCCGAGTCGCTCCGCGAGGCGCTCTCGGACGTCGATTCGGACCTGCGGATCGTTTCGACTGACGACATCGACGACTGCGTGGCGCTCGTGACGTTTGCATACGACGAGCAGTTTCTCGAAGCCGATCTCGAGTGGATTCACTCGATCCAGGCCGGTGTGGACCGGTTTCCCTTCGAGGCACTCGAGGCGGCGGGGGTCGCGCTGACGAACAGTACCGGCATCCACGGTGACACCGTCGGCGAGACGACTCTCGGATACATGCTCTCGTTCGCTCGGGGCCTCCACCGGCACCGCGACCGCCAGCGCGACTGCGAGTGGTCGCGGCCCTCGTACGACCGCCCGTTCTCGCTCGCTGGATCGTCGGCTTGCGTGGTCGGGTTGGGAACGCTCGGCCGCGGAATCGCCACTCGCGCGGACGCTCTCGGGGTGGACGTCGTCGGGGTCAAACGGACGCCGACGCCGGTCGACGGGGTGGAAAGCGTCTATCCTGCCGGCGAACTCGAGGACGCGATTGCCG
>NZ_JBKEGK010000228.1:0-4013 GCF_046710025.1 Natronomonas sp.
GTCGACGAACCGGGGTGGCTTTTCACCGCCGGCAACCTTGGAAACCAGGTCCGCGACTGCGACGCCCGCGCCGTCAGCGGGGACATTCTCTACCCCATCCGGTTCGCCAACACGGATGTCGCCGCCGTCGTCGGTCACACGGGATGTGGGGCCATCACCGCGGCGTTCGAGCGAGCCCGATCGGACGACCCCGAGACGCTGCCGGCCGGGATCGAAACGCGCGTTGAGTCGCTGTTGCCAGTCATCGAGTCGGGGCTGGCCGACGACCGAGTCGATCCGGCGGGCGACGCCGGGCTCGTCGATCAACTGGTTGAGTACAACGTCGACCGTCAAGTCGAGTTTCTTCGATCCGACAGCTCGGTCCCCGACTCAACGACCGTGCTCGGCTTCGTGTACGACTTCCAAGCCGTCTACGGCGACTCACGCGGGCGGTGTTACCTTGTCAACCGTGGCGGCGAAACGGCCATTAAATCGCTCCGCGATTGCGTCCCGGAGCGTTTCGAGGAACACGTCCAGCGGCTGCTGGCGTGAGTGTCGGGCGTCAGCCGTTCCGGCGTGAGTGCAGCCGTTCCGGCGAGGGTTTATACGTTCTCTCGGACGACTCGTACGCCGTTTATATATCATTTATACCGGTCCGATCGGGCGCTGTCGCTTCAGGGTCGGATCACGTGCTTTCTCGTCCGGAGAGCGACAACGCTGTCGCTCCAGACGAAAAATAAATTGCTCGAAAGCGATGCGTGGGGTCGGCGTTTACAGGCGCGTCAGGTTCGTCGCGCGGGGGCCTTTGTCGGCCTCCTCGATGTCGAACTCGACTTCCTGTCCTTCTTCGAGGTCCGGGCCGCCGACATCCTCCATGTGGAAGAAGACGTCCTCGTCCGCGTCCTCAGTGTCAATAAAGCCGTAACCGCCAGTGTCGTTGAAGAAATCAACCGTTCCGGTTGCCATCAACTGTCTGAAGTACAGCCGTGTATATAAGGCTTGTGGGCTGGGGCTTCCGTGTGGGTATGCAGTCGAGTCAAGAGGCCGTCCGGGAGATCGAACGGCGATCTCGGGTCGGACGGCACTCCCGGGTCAGGCGGCCATACCGAGTGAGTACAGCTATTATCACCCCGGTCAAGACGCCTCGTATGTTCCGACGCGCTCGGGAGACTGGTCCCGCGTTATTGATTCCCTCAGCGTGGGGGCTCGTAGCCGCCGCCCACCTCGGCGTCGTCACGACGCACCCGGTGTTCGTGATGCACGCAGTCATGAGTGTGTTGCTCGTCGCGTTCGCGGCCGCCTCCTGGGGGGAGATGGCGTCGGGGGTGCTTCGGGCTTGGCGCGCCGTCATCGTCGCCGGGACGCCGTTCGCCGTCGCCGGCCTCGCGGGCTTTGTCCTCTCGGATTCCCCCGCGGCACTGTTCGCGCTTGCGCTCGGCGGGTGGATGCTACTTCCGGCGGCAGGGTTCGGCTACACCGCCCGCGAACTTCCGGCGGGGGCGTGGGTCTACACGGCCAGTGCTGCCGGCTGTCTGGTCGGCGCGGGGCTGTACGCCTACGGCGCAGCCATGGGGGTGAGTTCGGCGCGGATGGCCGGGCTCGCCGTCGTTGGGGTTGCACAGACCGCGGGGATCGTCGACGCCGTCGTCCGGTTCTAGCGCTCAAAGGTTAACTGGCTGGCCGACGAGTTGTCGGTATGACGCTGAACCAACTCCCCGACGTCGACCCGGCGGACGGGACCGTCGAAACGGCCGAACTCGTCGTTGAGGACGACGTGCTCGTAAAGCTGTTCGCGCTCGGTTCCGGCGGCGCGTTCGATCCCCACGTCCACGACGACTGCGAGAACGTCTTTCACCTGCTGGAGGGCGAGATCACGGTCACACAGGGCGACACGACGGAAACGGTCGAGGCACCCGCTGTCGTTCACAACCCCCGCGGCGTCGAACATGGCGCGGAGAACGACGGCGACGGGCGCGCGCTCCTGACTGCGAGTCTCTGTCCGTTACCGTAACCGGGTAACGAAAGGCACCTACCCGGTCAGCGTGAGTCGGTCGTGGCCCCCTCTCCGTCCTCGGGATCATCGCGTCGCGCAAGCCCGGCCAGGTGCGGCGCTTCCTCGACGATGATGGACCCGGTTCCGAGTCGAACCGCGTTCTCGCTGCCCGGCAGGCAAAACACCGGCGCGCCGTCGGCGACCCCCGCGGTCGCGCGCGTCCCGACGACCTTCGTTCCGATCTCCTCGCGAGAGAGGCTCCGGAACAGTTCGCCGAATCCGGGGAGCTGCTTGTCGAAGAGCGGCTCGACCGCCTCAATGGTCACGTCGTCGGGGGTGACGCCGGTGCCGCCGGTGGTGACGACGGAGTCCGTGTCCCGTCGCTTGACGAGCCTGTCGACCGTGTCCTGAACGGTGTCGAACTCGTCGTTGACGACTTCCCGGGTCGACACCGCGTGACCGGCCTCGTCGACGAGTTCGGCGATCGCATCCCCCGAGGTGTCCGCGTCGACGCCGCGGCTCGAGGAGACGGTCACGATCCCGAATCCGAGTTCCTCGATGTCGTGACGGTGGTGGTCGTGGCCATGGTCGTGCCCGTGGTCGTCCTCGCGGTTGCGATTGTCCTCATGCTCGTGGTCGTGCCCGTGGTCGTCCGCCCCGCCGTCCGTAGCTTCCGGTCTGTCCATACGGACACAACAGCAATGGAACGCAAAAAAGACTGGTTCGCGTCGGCGCGGAACCGGTCTCACGAACTCCGCTAATGTTTTGCACCCTCGGGACGCAACTCCGACTATGAAGGCGATTTACTACGAAGAGCACGGATCGGCCGACGTCCTCGAATACGGTGATTTTTCCGACCCGGAGATCGGCCCCGAGGAGGTTCTTGTCGAGATCGAGGCCGGCGGGCTGAACCATCTCGACGTCTGGACCCGCAAGGGGATGCCGAGCCCCGAAGAGATGCCGCACATTCCGGGCAGCGACGGCGCGGGCGTCGTCAGCGGGGTCGGCGAACGCGTCACCCGATTCGAGGAGGGCGATCGTGTTCTCGTCGATCCCGGCCTCTACTGCGGCGAGTGTGAGTTCTGCCGGAAGGGCGAACAGTCGATGTGTGTGGACTACAAGATGATCGGCGAACACGTCCGCGGCGTCCACAGCGAGTTTGCCGCCGTCCCCGAGCAGAACCTTCTCGAACTCCCCGAGGGGATCGACTTCACGACGGCCGCCTCTGCCCCGCTCGTCTTCCAGACCGCCTGGCGAATGCTGATGACGCGCGTCGGGATCGACCAGTCGGACAGCGTCTTGGTGTTGGGCGCCTCCGGCGGCGTCGGCCACGCCTGCGTCCAGATCGCGGTCAACGAGGGCTGTGAGGTGTTCGCAACGGCTTCCTCGGAGGCGAAACTCGACCTCGCCCGCGAGTGCGGCGCCGATCACCTCATCAACTACGAGGAGAGAGACTTCGACAAGGCGGTCAAGGACCTGACCGACGGCCGCGGCGTCGATGTCGTTGTCGACCACGTCGGCGAGGCGACGTGGGACAACTCTCTTAGCGCGGCCGCCAGCGGCGGCAGCGTCGTCACCTGCGGGGCGACATCGGGTGTCTCCCCCGAGACGAATATCCCCAAGGTGTTCTGGAAACAACTCGACATCCTCGGCTCGACGATGGGAACCCCCGGCGAGATGGACGAGGTGATGGCGAAGGTGTTCGACGGCACGTTCGAGCCTCACATCCGTGAGGTGCTGCCGATGAGTGAGGTCAAGCGCGCTCACGAGATGCTCGAATCCCGCGAAGGGTTCGGCTCCGTCGTGGTCGTTCCGGACGAAAAGTACGATCCCGACGACTACGAGTGATGCGAACCGGGCGGCGCGACCGCGACCGGTGGAGCAGGGCCAATGAGGGGTGACCACGGCTCCGCTCCGGAGCGATCGGGGCGCGGCGACGACGGAGCAGAACCCACGGCCGACGGAAGCCAAGCGCCTGACGGTTCGGACGCCGATCAGATGGTGATCCATCCGGACGAGCTTGATCGGTCCTTCGATTGGC
>NZ_JBKEGK010000229.1:0-3995 GCF_046710025.1 Natronomonas sp.
CACACAGCCCCGAGAGCAGCGCTTGCTTCGGTGTATCGTGAGGCGTTAGGGCCGTGATCCGCCGGCACGCCAGGTTATCCGTACAGCACATTATCGATGCTGTTTTCGCCCGTTTCGACGCCCGAACGGAACCGGTTGGGGTGGATGCACTCTCCGACGACGGTACTGTGACTGACGGCAATGTAGCTGAGGACAGTGTGACTGACGGCTCCCGGAACGGGTCGATTACGTCGTCACGCGACTCATAGGCCTCGTTGATCGGCCGCGTCAGCAGTTCCTGTTGTGTGATGTTGCTCCTCATTTCACCGTCGGATGCGTGCATTCCGAGTTATATCTCGGCCAATGCGTGTATCCTGATTTATGTGTGTCTCGCCCGAGGCCGGCGTATGGACGCAGTCATCATCGCCGCCGGCAAAGGCACGCGGATGCGGCCCCTCACCGAGCGCCGCCCAAAGCCGTTGCTCCCGGTCGGAGCCTCGACCCTCATAGAGCGGACCATGGGACAGTGCGTGGACATCGTCGATCGGTTCGTCGTCGTCGTCGGCTACCGCGCCGACGACATCAGAGACGCGATCGGGACCGGTTACGAGGGAACGCCGGTCGAGTACGTCACACAGGAGGAGGCCCTCGGGACGGCCCACGCCATCGGGCAGGCAAGCGAGGTCGTCGAGAATCGCTTTCTTGTGCTCAACGGCGACGTCGTCGTCGACGACACGCTTCCGCGAGAGCTCGCCGACGCCGACGGCGCAGCGATGGCCGTCCAGCCCGTCGAGAACCCCGGCGCCTACGGCGTCGTCGAGACCGAACGCGGCGTCGTCACCGACCTCGTCGAAAAGCCCGACGAGCCGCCGTCAAACCTGATCAACACCGGCGTGTACGCGTTCACGTCATCGGTCTTTGGGTACATCGACGAGACGGAACAGAGCCCCCGCGGCGAGTACGAGATCACCGACACCATCGGACGGCTGCTCGCGGACGGCCGCGCCGTCGAGGCTGTGGAATACGACGGCGTCTGGCGGGACGTGGGCCGGCCCTGGGAGCTACTTGACGTGACCGACATCGCCCTCTCGGATCTCGATACGCAACTCGATGGGACCATCGAGGACGACAGCCACCTCCACGGGGCGGTGGTCGTCGAGGACGGCGCTAGAGTGCGGTCGGGGGCGTACGTCGAGGGGCCGGTCGTGATCCGATCGGGCGCCGACGTCGGCCCGAACGCGTACGTCCGCGGTCCGACGGTCATCGGGCCGGGCGTTCGAGTCGGCAACGGCGTCGAAATCAAGCATTCCGTGTTGTTCTCGGACGCCGCCGTCGGCCACCTCTCGTACGTCGGCGATTCCGTCCTCGGCGCGGACGTGAACTTCGGGGCGGGGACGGTCGTCGCTAACCTGCGTCACGACGACGCGCCGGTTCGAATGGACATAAAGGGCGAATCAGTCGACACCGGGCGTCGGAAACTCGGCGTCGTCGTCGGAGACGAAGCAAAGACAGGCATCAACACGAGCCTCAACGCCGGCGTCCGTCTCGGCGTCGGCGCAACGACGACCCCCGGAGAATCCGTGTTGACGGATCGGTTGTGAACGGTCGGTAGCCGATTCCACGGGAGGGGGTGAGGCGGCTCGGAGGTCCACGAATCGAAGCCGCGATTAAATCGGAGGATAGCGTCTTCGCGGGCAGCGTCCGCGTCGACAGCGACGCGAGGTGATCGAACACGGGCCGAGTCGCTTTGCGCTCGAAGCCGGACCGAAGGGGATAAGTCGACGGGCAGCGCCGATCGAGACACCCACGGGGCGTCCGCAACGGCGGCCGACGGACCCCCGATCAACGGCCCCCCGCCATGTCCGATCGAGAGTCACTCCACGATCGAATTCAGGTCGGGGACCTCGTGCTGATGGCTGTTTTCCCGTTAGTGACGGGGACCGTCTACGCGTTGCCGACCGGCACGCGCGAGGCATTAGTGTTCGAGTACGACGAGCCGACCATCGAGACGGCGTTCACCTCGGCGTTCGTTCATCTCGACGCCGCTCACCTGTCACAGAACCTGCTGTTGTATGCGCTCGTCATCGGCTCTGTCTACGTGCTCTGTCTCACCGCCCGGAATCGCCGGCAGTTTCGCGTCTTCGTTGGGACCGTCCTGATCGCGTTCCCGTTCGTGTTGTCGTATATTAATCTCGCAATCGCCCGATCGTCGGTCTCGTTCGGGGCCTCGGGGCTCGTCATGGCGTTGGCGGGGTACCTCCCGCTCGCGCTGGCGGTGCATCTTGAGGCCAACTTCGGGGTGGGACCGGTGCGTACGTTCGCCCCCCTGACGTTCATTCCGACCCTCGGGCTCGTGTCCGTGTTGAGCCTTCGGTCCGTCCTCCGGACGAACGCGACCGCCCGATGGGTCGTCATCGGGCTGGTGGCAGCCACGTTGCTCGCCACGCTGTGGTACGGGCTCTCGGCGTACGAACGCAGCAAGGCAGCGGGATGGGACGTCCGAAACGCCCTCGCAACGCCGGGCGGGCCCGAACTCGTCGGGGCGGCGTCGCTCGTGCTTCTCGCGATTCTCTTTGTCGCCTTTCCTGCCGATCCGACCGTCGGTGCCGGCGTGGTGAACCTCTACGAGCACTTTCTCGGGTACTCGCTAGGGTTCATCGTCTCGTTCACGACCGCGGAGATCACGGCTCAAATCGACGGGATCGAGTAGAGCGGGCAAACCGAACGCGGGTGACGGTGACACATCACAGCACCGAATCTCCCCGAGATCCGTCGTGCCCGTTCTCGTTCCGACGATCGAAGCGCCGACTATCGAGGAGTCTCGGCGCGGAATTCGAAGCGTGCGCCGCCGTCGGCCACATCGGTCACGTCGATCGACCAGTCGTGGGCGTCGGCGATCTGTTCGACCATCGCCAGCCCGAAGCCGGTGCCGTCCGTATCTGTTATAGCTCCACAATCGAGGACGTACTCGGGCTGCTTGGGGGATGTCAGGGGCGTCGTCCTGGATAAAAATCCGGGGGCGCTAAGTGGATCCGGGGCCGGAGTCAGCGTCCGACTCGGACTCGGGGCTGGGGTCGGGGTACGGTACCTCAAGTTCGTCGCCGTCCTCGGGGACGAACGCCTCGCCGTCGAATGCCTCGCGGGCCTCTCGTTCGAGTGGGGCGACGGTGCCGGCGTACCGCGAGGAGACGTGCACCAACGCGAGCCGCGCCGCGTCGGCCTGGGTGGCGAGTTCGGCGGCCTCGGCCGCCGTCGAGTGGGCGGTGCGGCGGGCGCGATCGGCGTTGTCTGTCGCAAACGTCGCGTCGTGGATCAGCAGGTCCGCGCCCGCGGCAACCTCGGCAGTCCGGTCTCTCGGGCGCGTATCGCCGGTGTAGACGACGGTTCGGCCGGGACGGGGATCGCCGACCACCTGCTCGGGATCGACGACGGTTCCGTCTTCAAGTTCGACGGCCTCGCCCGCGTGGAGGCGCTGGAACATCGGACCGACGGGGACGCCCAACTCCTCGGCGCGCTCGCGATCGAACCGCCCCTTGCGGTCGGCCTCAACGAGAACGTATCCCACGGATCGGGTGTCGTGATCCGTCTCGAAGGCGGCGATCTCGTAGCCATCGCCCTCGCGGGCGGTGTCGCCGGCGGCGACGTCCTCGATCCGCACCGGGAACGACTGGTGGCCGGCCGCGGCGTCGAGGAGCCGCCGCATCCGACCGCCGGTACCGTCGGGAACGTGGATCGTCAGGTCGGCCTCGCGATCGTTGAAGTCCATCGTCTGGAGGAGGCCGGGCAGCCCGAGCGTGTGGTCGCCGTGGAGGTGGGTGACGAAGACATCGGAGACGCCAAAGCCGGTCCCAAAGCGCATCATCTGACGTTGGGTTCCCTCGCCGCAGTCGAACAGGAAGCGCTCGCCTTCCCGCCGGAGGAACACCGAACTCGTGTTCCGTCGGGTCGTCGGCACCGCGCCGCCTGTCCCGAGAAACGTCACCCGAAGCGACATACGCCTATCGAACGGCGGGATG
>NZ_JBKEGK010000230.1:0-3968 GCF_046710025.1 Natronomonas sp.
GGTTCTTGAAACTCCTCCAGTAGTACTGCTTGCATTACGGTGATACTTATTTTGTTATTCTGCATTAAAATTTATGTACATTCCCAGTTGTTAGTTATTGATTCGTCTTGTTAATTTCTAGTAAGTGAGATCTATCGCATAAATCCGCATTTCGATCGAAGAATAACTGATTCCGATTATCGGCAGGGGATCCCGGTGGTACGAGTCCGTGTCCCTACATGTTAACGCGTTGCTTAAAATCTACTTGTCCTAAAACAACCACAATTGTTTTGTCGGTTGATGCGGTTGTACATCTATGGCACGCACAGCGCTTCCACACGATGCCAAGGCCGGGCCGACGAAGCCGGAGGTACGGTCCGTCACGCTCGGGAAACTCGGGCTCGACGGCTCCGACCACTTCGTCGAGGTCGGTTCCTGCACCGGCGCGGTGACGATCGAGGCCGCTCGCCATGCCGGGAGCGTGACGGCGATCGAGCGCAAACCGAATCGTCTCGAGGCGACCCGAAAAAACCTCGCGGCCAACGGGATCGAGGGCGTCGAACTGGTCGACGGGGAGGCCCCCGACGCGCTGCCCGGCGACGCCGACGCCCTCTTTCTCGGTGGGTCGCGGAACTACGCCGCCGTGCTCGATTACGCCGCCGAAACCGGCGTCGATCGCGTAGTCATGAACGTCTCGCGGCTTGAGGTTGCGGGCGACGCCGTCCGGGCGTTCCGCGAGCGGGACCTCTTCGAGGAGGTCATCCAGATGCAGGTGTCGACGGGCTACGAACTCGCCGGCGCGACGAGTTTCGACTCGGACAACCCGGTCTACATTATTTCGGGGGGATCGACATGACGCTGTACGGCGTCGGACTCGGTCCCGGAGACGCCGATCTCATTACGGTCAAGGGTCGCGAGGCGCTCGAAGCCGCTGACGTTGTCTACACACCTGGCCGGCTCTCCCGAAGCGTCGCCACGAAGTACGTCGAGGAGGACCAGTTGGGCGACCTCGACTTCCCGATGACACGGGACGAGGACAAACTCCGAGAAGCCTGGAAAGCCGCCGCCGCCGAGATCGCCCCGACCGCCGCCGAGGGCAACGCGGCGTTCGTCACGCTGGGCGATGCAAACGTCTACTCGACGTTCGGCCACCTGCGCCGCACCCTCGATCGGTTCCACCCCGACGTCGATGTCGAAGTGATACCCGGCGTCTCGACGGTGACGGCCTTCGCGACCGCCTTCGACGTCGAGATCACCGCGGGATCAGAACTCGTCCTCCGGGAGGCCGCCCGCGGCGCCGCCCCGGTCGGCCCGGATCGGCTCGTCCTATTCAAGGTGACGGACGTGCCGACGACCCACGAGAAGCTTCAAGAGGCAGGCTACGACGTGACGTACGGCCGCCGGCTGTTCATGGACGGCCACGAGACGATTATCACCGACGACCCCTCCCGGCTCGATGAGCGCGATTACTACACCGTGGCCTACGCCGAGAAGCCCGGTGTCGGTGAGGCGCCAGCGACGGCCGCCTTCGGTACCGAAACGGAGGCCGACGGCGGCGACCGATCCAGTCGCTCGGTGGGTTCGTGGTCCTCCTCGAACCCGGCCGGGGGCGACGGCGGGGCGGTTTCCGACCAACTCGCAACCGCCGAGTCGGCCGGTGACGGCGAGGCGTACCGGACTTCGGAGGGAAACGATGACTGACGCCGACGACAGCACCGACGGCGACCCCTCACCCGACCCCCAGGCCGCAATCGATGCCCAACGCGAGAAACACGCCCACGAACGCGACGAGCGCGTCTACAAACACACCGCGGGCGACGAACGCGAGGGGATTCCATTCATCGGCGCTGGGCCGGGCCATCCTCGCCTGTTGACCGTCGCCGGCAAGGAGGCTCTCGAGGCGTCCGACCTCGTGGTTCACGCCGGTTCGCTAGTCAACAGCGAAGTGCTCGAGGCTTACTGCGACCACGCTGAACTGGTCAACAGCGTCGGCAAGGACTTAGAGGAGTTGGTCCCCCTGATGCGGGACGCGTACGAGGACGGCCGAACGGTCGTCAGGCTCCACAGCGGCGATCCGGCGATCTACGGGGCCGCCCTCGAACAGATGGACGCCTTAGAACACGAGGACGTGCCGACCTACATCGTCCCCGGCGTCACCTCGGCCTTCGCGGCGAGTGCAACGCTTCGGACCCAACTCACGCTCAACGAGACGGCCAACCACGTTGCCTTCACCCGGCCGCAGGGCAAGACCCTCGACGCCGAGGACGACCACATCGCCGACTTCGTCGAGATGGGCGACGTGACGACCTGCATTTACCTCGGTACCCACGCCGTTGCCGACACGATGGACCGACTCGTCGAGGCGGGAATCGCCCCTGACACGTCCGTTTCGGTCGTCTACCACGCCTCCTGGCCCGACGAGGACATCATCGAGGGGACGGTCGGCGACATCGGCGAGAAGATCGACGACGCGGGCTATCGCGCCTCCGCGATGGTGTTGATCGGCGACGCTGCGGCGGGGGCAGGCTACGAGCGATCCTACCTGTACGGCGGCTGGGCGAATCAAAGCGACAACGACACCGAAACCGAGAGCACCTCGGACGACGATTGACCCATGAGCACGGATACGAACACGGACGGCGACGGGAGCACCGACGACGGCGGAACTGACGACTCGGGCGGACACTGCTCGACACCGGACTCCGACGGCGAAGTCGCCGAGGAGATCGGGATCGTGAGCTTCGAGCGAAAGCTGCCCGTCGCGGAGGACATCAAAGCGGAACTTCGCGATGATTACGAGTCGATCGAGATTCTTGAGTATCACGGCGACGTCTTCGAGGAGCACTGGGGCGAGTACGACTGCTTTGTCGGCCTGATGGCATCGGGGATCGCGATGCGAAAAACCGCCGGCCTGCTCGATGACAAGTGGGACGACCCCGCCGTCGTCGTGATCGACGAGGAGTTGACCTGGGCGATCCCGCTGACCGGCGGCCACCACGGCGCGAACCAGGTGGCACACGACCTCTCGAATCTCGGCGCGGTCCCGGCGATGACGACCGCCAGCGAGGCGGCTGGCAAGCAGGGCATCGAGTCGAAGGCGAAGGCGCTCGACGCCCACGTCGTCAACGGCGACTCGACGGTGGCGACGAACCTCGCCGTTTTGAACGACGATCTCGAGGTGGTCGAACGCCTCGACGGCCCGCGCGCCGTCTTGGTCGGCGACGACGTGACTGTGATGAAGCGAAACGACGAGGGGGTCGTTCTCGGGACCGGCACAGTCAGCGACGTCGGCACGGAGCAGGTACTCGACGCCTGGGAGACCGCCCTCGACGATCTCGACCTCGACTTTTCCGATGTAGAGTTTGTCGCCACCGCGACCCGAAAAGAGGGCGAGGAGGGTCTCTACGAGGCCGCCCAAGAGATCGGGGCGGGCGTCATCCTGTTCGAGAAGGAGACGCTGCTCGACCACGAGGGCCCGACCCCCTCACGTGCGAAGGAGCTGATCGGGTGGCCGGGGATCGCCGAGTCCTCGGCGATCGCCGGTGGGCGCGAGCACGAACTGCTCCGCGAGAAGGAACGATTCGACGATGCGGTGACCGTGGCGGTGGGCAAATGACGGCTGACGCGACCGACCCCCCGGAGGAGTACGGTACCCTCTACGTCGTCGGGATCGGCCCCGGACTCCCCCACGCGATGACCCAGCGCGCGGCGAACGTGATCGAGACCGCCGACTGCGTCATCGCCTCGAACCTCTATCAGGAGTTCCTCCGAGAGGACGAGACGATCCCGACGGCGGACGGTGAGACGGCCGCTGACGGCGGCGCGGCGGCCGCCTCGCGACCGGACAACTGGACCGACGGGGCGGTCTTGCCCCGCCCCGACGGCACCCAACAGGAGATCGTCCGGTCCTCGATGGGCCAGCAAGTCGAGTTGACGCAGGAGGCCTTCGACCGCGTCCGGGCAGGCCAAGACGTCGCCCACGTCTCCGG
>NZ_JBKEGK010000231.1:0-3956 GCF_046710025.1 Natronomonas sp.
CTCGACACGCCACTGGGAACGCCGGGGCGGACCGGGTAGCGCCGGCCGAACTCTCGGGCGACGCCGTCGCCTACGTCACGCTCGGGGACGAGGCTCGCTCGCGGCTCCAGTCACGGGCGGACGGGTCAGTCGACGGCCTCGACGCTCTTCTCGCGGCCGCCGAGGCGTTCGGCGTCGCGATAGAAGCGGACCGAACAGCGAGTCGGCTCCGATATGGCATCGTTGCTGCCCCGTCGTCGCTGTCGATCGAGCAGGTGCGTTCCCTGGCAAAGCGGGCTATCGACGGCCACGAGGGGGATTTCGACATCGAAGCTGTTTCCAGGCACGGACGGCTGTTCGTCGTCGAGGCGGCCGTCGGGACCGGCGCGATCTGGCGCATCCACGGGCGGGTGCTTGAGGCGCTATCGGAGTGAGACCTGCTGGCGGCCGCCGGGGCGGCGCGTGTGGGCGCTCCGCCGGTTGATGTTCACGAATATGTACAGCTATTCGAACCCACAACCGTTTTTACGCACGAACACGCCCGTCCACGTATGACTGCCTACACCGCGACCGTCACCGTTCGGCTGAAGCGGGGCGTTCTCGACCCCGAGGCCGAGACGACCCAGCAGGCTCTCGAACGGCTCGGGTTCGAACTCGAGGACCTCCGGTCCGCCGACCGCTTCGAGGTCGACGTGGACGCCGACGACGCCGACGACGCCGAAACCCGGGCCGCGGAGATGGCCGAGCGGCTGTTGGCGAACCCGACTATTCACGACTACGAGGTCGAGGTCGCGGAGGCGTAGATGACAGTCACACCCTACACGATCGTTGTCGCCTGCTCGCCGCCGGAGGGCTCGCTGTGAGCGTTGCAGTCATCCGCTTCGGCGGCTCGAACTGCGACCGCGACGCCGTCCGCGCGCTCGAACACCTCGGCATCGAGTGCGAGATCGTCTGGCATGGCGACGGCCTCCCGGCGGATCCCGACGGGATCGTCATCCCCGGGGGCTTCTCCTACGGCGACTACCTCCGAGCCGGCGCGATGGCCGCCCGCACCCCGGTTCTCGATGACGTTCGGGCGGCCGCCGACTCGGGGACGCCGGTTCTCGGCGTCTGCAACGGCGCACAGATCGGTTCAGAGAGCGGCCTCACCCCCGGCGCGTTTACCACGAACCGCAGCGCCCGTTTCCAGTGCGAACCGGTGTACCTGCGCGTCGAGAACGCCGACACGCCCTGGACCGACGCCTACGACGTGGGTGACGTGATCGAGATTCCGATCGCTCACGGCGAGGGGCGCTTCGAGATCGACGACGATCGGCTCGCGACGATGGAGGACGACGACCGCGTGATCTTCCGGTACTGCGACGCCGACGGCGAGATCACCGACGCGGCCAACCCGAACGGCTCGAAACACAACGTTGCAGGCGTCCTCGGTGAGGACGACCACATCGCGGTGTTGATGCCCCACCCCGAGCGGGCCAGCCTCCCCGACATCGGCCCGACGGACGGACAGGGGATCCTCCGGGCATTCGAGTAACGGCAAGGGCTCAATACGAGACGAAGAGACGGATTGCAGTAGAACGACGGACGGTTAATAGACGATTAGGCCGGAGTTGTTTTTCGCCACAGCCGCAGCCACGCGCAAAAACCGGTCCAGGGCCGCCAGATCGCGACGGAACGGGGTCCCGGCCGCGACCGAAACGCCGGCCGGTCGGCGAGTTCCGCCTCGCAGTCGGGGCATAGATAGCGGGTGCTGCTGTGTGATTCGACGACCCGCCAGTCACCGTCGCTACGACTCCGATGTCCGCAGTCCGGACAAAAGAGCGTCGGCTTCGGCGGCACGTCGTGCTCGAACTTCCCTGAGTCGTTTTCCATTATCTTCGGTGAGAATGCCGTCGAACTGCGATCAGGTCGTTGTTCGTTCCGTCACGTCCGCCCTGGGGTCCTCGCGGACGGGGATGCCGCGCGAGCGGAGTTCGGCGGCCAGTTTGACCGGTGGGACGCCGCTTTGCTTCGCCGCTTCCTCAAGGGTGAGTGTCCCGCCGCGATACAGCGTGAGTGTCGCTGTCAAGGATCTATATGACATTCGTGCTTCGAATTAGGGTACGTAGTTCATTTATTTAAATATTTCGAATCACTTTACAGCAAAAGTATGAACTGATAGCCAAAATAATCGTATATGCGTTTTCTAAGGTAGTACGTACTGATACACGATATGAACGATGCTGAGCACCGCTTCGTACCGTGCGGAGGTCCGGTCGCTGAGAGAGGCAAGTACTCGGCGTAGCGACATAAGCGAGCCTACATAACCACGCATTCAGCCGTCTCGGACGGTCTAACCTATCGCTCAGGCCGAGGCCGCGGCGTCACCGTCGTCGATCACACCCTCGGCCCAGCTTCCCTGCAGGAAGGAGCCAGCGACGGCCAGCGCCATCAGAACGTTCGCCAGCGCCTCGCCGTACCAGACGCCGGTCGCGCCAAACCCGCCGGGGACCGCGAGGGCGTAGGCGAAGGCGGACCGGAACACGATGAAGCCGAGGAACGCGAACACCATCGCGGTCCGCGTGTCGCCGCTGCCGCGAAAGCCACCTTGGATGACATAGAACAGCCCCAAGAAAACGTACGTCGACCCGACGATCCGGAGGTACTCGCCGCCGATATCCGTGACGGCGACCGCGCCGCTCCCGGAGATGAAGAGCCCGATAATCGGGTCGGCAAGCAGGTAAATAGCGGCGCTAAACGCCAGAAGCGACGCGACGACGATTCCCGAGGCGGCCACCACGCCCCGCCTTGCCCGGTCCGGCTGTTCGGCACCGAGGTTCTGCCCGACGACGGTTTCGACCCCCCGAGCGAGTCCGAGCGCCGGCAACACGACGATTGAGGTGACCCGCGAGCCGATCCCGTAGGCCGCGACCGCATCAGAGCCGGCAACGGCGACGAGGGCGGTCAGGATTGTCACGCTCAGCGCGCTCGTCGAGATCTCGACGCTGGCCGGCGTGCCGATCCGAACGAGATCGCGCACTGTATCCGACCGCGGACGGAAATCCGAGGGAACGAGTTCGATCCCGACTGATCCCGACAACAGCAGGTAAATGCCGACGACAGCGCCGATCCCCCGCGAGCAGATCGTCGCCAGCGCCGCGCCTCGGATGCCGAGGCCCGAGAACCCAGTCGCCGCGTATAGCGTCGTCTCCAGGGAGTCCGCGCCGAACCATGCAAACAGCGCGTTGTCCTGGAATCCGAGGATAAAAAACGGGTCGATAAGGACGTTCAACCCGACGCCGAAGGCCATGAGATACAGCGGCGTCCGCGTGTCGCCCCACCCCTGCAGCAGCGACTGGAAGACAAAGAATCCGAAGATGAACGGGATACCGATGAACATCGTGCGGGTGTAGGCCACGGCCAGTCGGTGCTCGGGCGAACCGGGCACCGCCCCGACGAGTTCCAGAAGGGTCGGCGCGAGCGCGTAGCCAGCGACCGAAAAGACGAGTGAGACACCTAACACGACCGTGATCGTCTGGCCGGCCACCCGGCCCACGCGGTCGACCTGCCCCGCACCCTTGTTCTGGGCGACGAGAACGGTTCCGGCCACAGAGAAACCGAGCGAGAGAGCGATAACAAGGAAGACGATAGCCCACGAAAACGACAGCGCCGCGACGGCCGGTTGACCGAGGCGACCGACCCAGAACGTGTCGGCGAGGTTGTAGCCGACCTGAAGCACGTTCGTCAGGATGATCGGAACCGAGAGGACAACGAGCGGTTTGAGCAGGGCACCGTCCGTGACGTTGACCGCCCGATCTCGCGGTGACGAACGGCTCATCTGGCGACTCCCGCTCGCGCTCGCCGGGTGAAGCCGCGGGCTCGACGGCGGGCGGACGGTCGGGGTATCGGCTCAGGCGGGCGCGTATTCATTATGATCGGCTCATCGGGAGTGTCGAGGGGGACGGGGGGTCGTCGGAGGCGTATGGGTGGCGTCGAGG
>NZ_JBKEGK010000232.1:0-3913 GCF_046710025.1 Natronomonas sp.
GGACAGATCCCCGAGAGCCCCCAGCCGACGCCGAACACCGTTCCGCCCAACAGGACGTTCCGGTCGAGGGATTTTAGCCGACGCGCGTAGGGCCTGCCGGTCAGCGGCGCGGTCGTTCCGAGCGAGGAGAGCCCCCAAAAGCTGAGTCCGGCGACGATCGATCCGCCGAACATCACGAAGAGGAGCCCGAAGTCCTCGAACGTCAGGAAGTCGATGACGACCTCCGGGCGGGCCATGTGGCTGAACGCGAGGCCGAACCCGAAGATTATCCCCCCGACGAGGATCAACGGCATGAACAGTCGGTGGCGGTCCGGGCTCACGGCGTCACCCCCGCTGCGGCGACGATGTTTGCCGTGCCGATTGCGACGACGAGGAAGGTGATGACGCCCACGAGGGAGGTTCGAGAGACCGAACCGACGCCGCAGATCCCGTGGCCGGACGTACACCCCTTCCCGATCCGCGTGCCGACGCCGACGAGGATGCCGCCGAAGAACAGCCGCCACGGCGCCACGTCGGTCGTCCAGACGCTCCCGGCGAGCGCCCACGCTTCACCTTGATAGATGACGGCGTAGACGGCCGCACCCGCGACGATTCCGAGCGTGAACACGAGCCGCCAGTCCCGAGAGGGGCGGTACTGCTGGAAGCGCTCCTGGCCCGAAACGTACGATAGCGTCGACTCGAGGAACGTGCTCGCGCCGGCGGGAATCCCGGTTCCCACATAGATCAATGCGGTCGCCGCACCGACGAGGAGGCCGCCGACGGCGTACCGGTAGATCCCGTTCGGGAACAGCGTCTCGACCGCACCGGAGCCGAGCAGTTCGGCGATCATGGTTCCATTCCTCCGGTCACTCTGTTAGTCGCTCGTGAGTGCATCCTGGCTTGCGGCGCAGTTGTTTGGCCCCAACTCGAGCGTGAACGCCTCCTCGTCGTCGACGGACTCCTGGCCGAGGTTCGTCGCGATGATTTCCTCGTAGTTCGCCGGGCGGGGGGGCATGTCCGAAAGCACCAACTCGACGAACGCCTCCTCGTCCATCGAGAGGGCGTCCATCCGCGACTTCAACTCGCCGAGCGTGGCGGTATAAGTGCCGTCGTCGGCCTGTTCGGCCGAGTTACTGGCGTGTGCGCCGCCGATCAGCGTGTCGTCATCGAGGGTGAGAACGCGCTCCTGAAGCGAGTCGTACAGCTGCCGAGCGGCGTCGGGGGCTCCCTCGTCGCCCTCCTCAAGATCGGGGCGAGCGACGCTCTCGATGAACAGCCCGTCGCCGGTCGCCAGAAACGAATCGTCGAGCAGATACGAGGTCATTCCGGTGGTGTGGCCGGGGGTGAACACCGTCTCGATCGTCGCGTCGCCGACGGCGACGGTGTCCCCGTCCTCAGTCAACGTCACGTCGTCGGTGTAGGTGACTCCTCGGTCGGCCGCCGCCGCAGGGAGAACGGCCGCAATGCCATCCTCGGCGAGTTCGCGGAGCCCCGAGATGTGGTCGGCGTGAACGTGCGTGTCGAAGGCGTACTGCAGGTCGACGCCCAACTCGTCGGCGTCGGCGAGATAGCGGTCGGTGAACGCCCGGAGCGGGTCGATCACCGCGGCTTCGTCACCGTCGTAGAGCAGATACCCCAGACAGCCGCTTGAGGGGCGTTGGTACTGCAGGAGCGTCCCGCTTCCGTCGTACCCGCTGACCTCGTGGGCTTCGTAGATCGACGCCCACCCGTTCATGCCGTTCTCGAGGTGGTCGACATCGTACCCGCGGTCGGCGAGCGCGCCGGCGACGTACTCGCTGGCGCCGCCTTTTGCACACAGTACGGTGACGTGTTCGTCCTCCGGGACCTGCGAGAGCACGTCGTCGTCGATCTCCTCGTCGAGGAAGTGGAAGTACGGGACGTTCGTTGACTCGACGGTCTCGCCGTCGATGCGCCACTCCTCGTAGTCGCCGCTCATCCGCGTATCGAGGATGGCGACGTCCTCTTTCCGGTCGATCTGTGCCTTGAGTGTCTCCGGAGCGACCGACTCGACCGTGGAGTCGGGCGTCGGAAAGTCGATCTCGTCTGGATCCATGCGTGTACGGACATAGTCACCAAACCGACTTAAGGTTTTGTATAGCAATTCATATATTATACAATATAGCTGACGCCAGGTGACTCACTTGCGACGTGGACACGATTTCGCGCCGACGGCCGGGTCGCTTAGCTCCGGTCACCGACATACTTATTATTCCGGAAATAATATTGTATAGTAACCCCAATACGAGGGAATCAACACATGAGCACGGAATCAGCATCCGAGACGCTTGACGTAAAGGGACAGAACTGCCCGATGCCGGTCATCAAGACGAAGGGAGCCTTCGACGAACTCGCGCCCGGCGACACCCTCGAGGTCGTCGCTACGGACTCCGGGAGCATGAGCGACATTGCCGGCTGGGCCGAGTCGACGGACGACGCCGAGTTACTCGATCAAGCGGAGGCGACGGAGGGCGGGGAGTCGGTGTACAAACACTACGTCCGGAAGGCCGAGTGACGATGAGCACGGACACACAGGCGGGGGCCGACAGCGCACCCTCCGCCGAGGAACTTGCGGAGCTACGTGCCCGGATCGACGAACTCGAGACGGAACTCGCCGACGTCAACGAGGCCGTCAACGACGACACAAAGAAGATGGTGATCCTCGCCACGAAGGGCACCCTCGATATGGCGTATCCGCCGCTTATACTGGCGAGTACGGCCGCCGCGTTCGGCTACGACGTCACCGTCTTCCACACGTTCTGGGGGCTGGAGATTCTTCACGAGGAGAACTCCAAGAACCTCCAGTTGAGCTCGGTCGGGAACCCGAACATGCCGGTTCCGAACGCCATCGCCGCGCTTCCCGGGATGGACCGGATGACGACCCGGATGATGCGCAACCGGATCGACGACAACGACGTGGCCTCCGTCGGGGAACTGGTCGACGTCTGTCTCGACAGCGGCGTCGACCTCCAGGCGTGCCAGATGACGATCGACCTGCTTGACTACGACGAGAGTGACTTCTACGAGGGCGTCACCACAGGCGTCGGCGCCGCCTCCGCGTTCCAAGAGATGGTCGAGGCGGACATTCAGCTGCTGGTCTGAGCTTGCGATCCGGACCGGTCAGTCCCGTTTTCGTTCCCCCGAACCCCCGCCAGCGCCGCCTCGAAGTGGGCCGCCTCGATCTCGATCTCGTCGGCGCGCTCGGTGGCCGCCTCGGGGCCGAGTTCGTCCGCCACCTCCCGGATCGCCCGCATCGACGCCTCCCGGACCACCGACTCGAGTTCCGCCCCGGAGAGACCATCGGTTCGGTCGGCAACGGCGTCGAGATCGATATCCTCGCCAAGCGGCTTGTCGGCGGCATGGACCGCCAGAATTTCGCGTCTGGCCGCCTGATCGGGAGTCGGCACCTCGACGTGGGATTCGAGCCGGCCGGGGCGGAGCAGCGCGGGATCGAGCGACTCCATGCGATTTGTCGCCGCCACGACGACAACGTTTGGGGTCGCCGCCAGCCCATCGAGTTCGGCGAGTAGCTGCGAGACGACGCGCTCGGTGGCTTCGCTATCGTTCCCGCGAACCCCGGCCAGCGCGTCGATCTCGTCGAAGAAGACGATCGAGGGAGCGGCTTGCCTGGCGCGGTCGAACACCTCCCGAACGGCCTTCTCTGACTCGCCGACGTACTTGTCCAACAGTTCGGGCCCGGCGACCGAAACGAAGTTCACCGCACTTTCGCCCGCGAGCGCCCGTGCGAGGAGGGTTTTGCCGGTCCCCGGCGGCCCGTGCAAGAGGATCCCGGAGGGTGGATCGGTGTTTGTCGCCTCAAAGAGGGCGCTGTAAGCGAGGGGCCACTCGACGGCCTCCGTCAGCACCCGCTTGGCCTCCGCGAGGCCGCCGACGTCATCGAACGTCGTCTCGGGCG
>NZ_JBKEGK010000233.1:0-3865 GCF_046710025.1 Natronomonas sp.
CCCCCCGCGTCGTCGCGGACGAGGTCGACCTCGTAGCCGAGGTACTCGCCGACCCAGTCGGCCAGCTCGTCGCCCTCCTCCGGGAGCGCGAAAGTCCGCTCGTCGGCCGGGGCGCACTCCGTCTCGGGCCGCGAGAGCGTCACGGCGGTCGGCGTGGCGTCGGCCGGCCCCGCGAGGTCGTACTCGGCGCGGAACCCGTGAACCGCGGGCTCGCTCTTCCCGTTCACGTAGCCGCCGCCACCGCCGACGGAGGCGCTCTCCGGGTCGACGCCGGCCTCGACGAGCGCGTACGAGCGGTCGCCGCGGAGCGCGCCCTCGGGACCGATCGCCGCGCGGTCGACGGCGACGCCGTCACAGGACTTCAGCGGATAGGCGACGAGTTCGGCGACGCGTGTCATACCCGGGGTTCGGCGGGACGGACCAAAAGCGTGGTCGAGTCGGCGCGCGCCCCCGGCCGGTCCCAGTTGCCGGCCGCCGCTACCGCACGTGCTGGCTCGCGAGGTACAGCAGGTACGCCGTCCCCGTCGATCCCACCAGCGTTAGCAGCCAGCTCGCGAGCGTGCCGGCGTACTTGCGCGTGTCGACGCCGCTTCCCGCGCCGGCGAATCCGCAGCCGGCGATGCTGTTGATGATGATGTGGTTGTACGAGATCGGCACGCCGAGCGTGTTCGCGATGATCTGAACCATCGGAATCGCGGTCAAGAGCACGGCGAGGGAGGTCCGCTGGCCGAGGCTGGCGTACTGTCGCCCGACGGCCTGTAACATGACGGGGCTTTTCAGCCACGCCCCCGCTGTGATCCCGAGCCCCCCGAAGGCGATCAGCGGCAGGATCCCGACGCCGATGTCGCTGACCGTCCCGACGAGCGGCCCTACCGCCAGTCCGACCTGACTGCCGCCGCCGATAAACGAGAACACGATCCCGCCGAACACGACCGCGTTCTCGACCGCGCGGTCGGTTCGGTCCGAAACCGGCACGTATCGACGGATGAGACCGACCAGTCCGTACGCGACGATCACGGCGGCGACCCCGGAGGCGACCCACGAGGTGATCGTGAGCGACCAGTAGTCGAGGTTCGGGTCGTACCCCGCCGCCAGCCCGACCCCGGCGATCGCGCCGAAGGTCGAGAACGCGACGGGGATCGAGTGTTCGAAGTAGATCCCGAGGCCGACGTAAAGTCCGATGACGAGCAGGGCGATCGTCCCCATCTCGAAGGAGACGGGACCGGAGACGATCTCGGTTCCGACCCCGCGCGTCACCGCCGTGCCCTGTGCCACGGCGCCGACGAACCCGACGAGCCCGACGAGGAACGCGCCCCGGAGCACGCCCGTCGAGTTCGCCCCGACCGCCGGTGCCATGGAGACGGAGACGCTGCTCGCGCCGGTAACGGCCGCGACGGCGAAGGAGACGCCGAGCGCGCCGGCCAGAAGGAATACCGACACCACGGAGTTGCCCGCGACTCCCTTCGGGCCGGTGTAAAACGTGACGGAATCGGTGGCTCCCGACCGCCAACGGTTTCAGGCGGGAACCGAATTCCGTCACGCCGGATCGGGCAACGAGCCGCCGAGGCGGCGGCGCGCCGTTCGTGTCGGCCCGTCGAGATTCACCACGAACTCACGATGGGAACCGAGACCACCGGGGACTCTCCCCATGACCGAATCGTGGAGAAAACCGTCCGCTCGCCGTGGGTCGACCGACCGACGGGAGTCGTTCCGGAGGCGCTGTCGACCACGCGATCGGTGTTCAGCCCGAGCGGCGACACCTAGCGAAGTGCGTCCGCGGAGCGGGCGGGGCGATCCGCGACCGCGGCCGCGTTTCCCGTTCTTTCGATCGACCGCCCGTGAGCAGCGAGCGCGTTCCCGCGTTACTCGCACCCTGAACAAAAATTGCGCACGTCGCCGGTGGCCCGCCTCACTCCACCGCTTCTCCGAGGGAAAAACATGTAGATATGAATAAAATATGAATATATATGACCCGGATCAAGGAACGGAAGGTCGGTGAGCGAGGGCAAGTCACTCTCCCGAAAGAACTGAGAGAGAAGCTGGGCATCCGCGGCGGAGACGAGGTACTGGTTCACGAAGAGGACGGGAAAATCACCATCGAAAAACCGATGTCTCGCGAGGAACTCGCTGAGGGGTACCGACGACGCGCAGCGGAATCCGAAGCCCTCGCGGAGGAGATGGACGGTGTGTCTCGCGAGACCGACGAGTACCTCGGTGATGCTCCCGAGTGGTAATCGATGGACGTCCGCCGCGGCGATGTCGTCATCGTCGAGTTCGACCCGACAGAGGGGTCCGAGCAACGAGGAACACGATCGTGCCTAGTCGTACGAAACGACATTGGGAACGAGAATGCGCCGACGACTATCGTCGTCCCGTTCACGACCTCGCGAGGAGACGAACTGTACCCATTCGAGGTACTCGTCTCGGCCGGTGAGTCTCCGCTTCGAGAGGACTCGGTCGCTCCCTGTAGTCAGATTCGCACGGTATCTATCGAGCATCGTATCGACGCCAGTCTCGGCTCCGTGCCGGCGTCCCGGATGGAGGAAGTCGACGAGGCGCTCAGATGTAGCCTCGGTCTGAGAGAACGCTAGCGGCTCTCTCGCTGTTCGACCTTGTTCAGGTAGCTGAAATCCATAATACATCCTGTAACTTCTACGGGAAATCCGTGGGTAATAGTGGGTAACACATATCCGCGGTGGGTCCGTACCGTTCCTCGATGAAAGTCGACGCAACAGACCTCAAAACGAACGAGACGGACGACCGAGGTCGAGTCTACCTCGGCACCGAGTACGCGAACAAGCGCGTAACCGTCGCAGTCGTTGAGGTAGAGTCAGACCGACCGGACGACGACGAGCTGGCAGCCGCCTATCGGGAGGCCTCCGAGAGCGCGGAGGCACTCGCCGAGGAGTGGGGCGAAACGTCCGACGAGGCGTGGGAAAGCCTCGATGAGTGACGGCACGGACGTGCGACGGGGCGACGTGGTTATCGTTCGACTCGACCCCGCTGAAGGACACGAGATGGAGAAGACGCGCCCGGCCGTGGTCGTTCAGAACGATATCGGAAACCGAAACTCCAGTACGACCATCGTCGCGCCCGTCACGGGGACCTACCGCGAGTATCCGTTCGAGGTGTTCGTCGAGGCGGACGGGTCACCGCTGGAAAAGAATTCGGCAATCCGGCTCGACCAGATTCGAACCGTCTCGGTTCCGGAACGGATTCACTCGGTCGTCGGTTCACTCGACGGACCTACGATGGCTGAAGTCGACAAGGCGTTACAGCTGAGTCTCGGCCTCGACTGAGCTACCGGCTCTCTCTTTGTTCAACTTTGTTCAGTTCGATCAGCAGCCGGAAGATCGCCTTCACGAGGTTCGCGTCCACGTCGAACTGCTCGGCGTTCTCGCCGGCGCGCTCCATCACGCGCTCCTCTTGCCCCTCGTCGGTGGTCGGGAGGTCGCGCTCCTCTTTCACCGCCGCCACGGTGTCGGCGACGTACGTTCGGCGGGCGATCAGCTCGACTATCTCGCGGTCGATGTCCTCGATCTCGCGCCGCAGCTCGTCGAGGCTCCGGTCCTCCGCGTTGGGTGTGTCACTCATTGGTAGTGGGGTCGGGTCGGTGGTGCGTGGTAGGGATGGTCGGTGGTGCGTTCACGGGCGCTCACTCGACGGCCGCGCCGTCGTTCCTGGTCGTCATTCGTCGCAGCGCGCCGGGGCGGTCGCCCCACGCGTCGGCGACCGCGTCGAGGTCGGTCTCGGGGTCGTCGGGGTCCGCGACGGCGACGACGCTCGGGCCGGTGCCCGACAGCGACACCGCGGTGGCGTGCGGCATCGCCTCGACCGCGGGGTCGGCGTCGAAGCCGAGCGCGGC
>NZ_JBKEGK010000234.1:0-3856 GCF_046710025.1 Natronomonas sp.
GCGAACGTCTCGAGCGTTGAATCCAGCGCCCGCGAGAACGTCGCCAAGGCGAGAGAGACCGTCGCCTTTGCCAACGCGTTGACTGCCCCGGTCCAGTTGACCATCGAGGCGGGAGAGGATCTCTACGACGTTCCCAACCGGGTGTACTCCGCGTGTGACGACGCCGAGGTCAAGGTGAGCCGGACAGCCCCCGAGTTAATGAAACTCATCGGGGACGCGGCCGGGGACGCAGTCCAGGGGCGGGCGGTACAACGCGACATTACAGTGAGTGTCACGAACGAGGGCCGAGTAACCGTGCGGACGTGAACGAGTTGGAAAAATAAACAGTCCGCATCCCGGAGAATATCGCGAGCGCGCGGACAGCGTTGTTTATATTATGAGGGGCCGTGCCGTCTGTATGGATCTCGGAATCGACGGGAACGCAGCGTTGGTCACGGCCGGAACAGCGGGGCTTGGGCTTGCGAGCGCCGAAGCGCTTGCCGAGGGTGGCGCCGACGTTGCCGTCTGCGGCCGCGACAGGGACCGACTCGATCACGCAGAGGAGCGCCTCAGTGCGGTCGGCGACGGCGACGTGCACGCGGTCCGGGCGGACATCACCGAACCCGACGACATTGAGGCGTTCGTCGAGTCGACAGTCGAGGCGTTCGGACGACTCGATCACGTCGTCACGAGCGCCGGCGGGCCGCCATCGGGTCCGTTTCTCGACACTGACGATGAGGACTGGTACGATGCCTACGATCTGCTTGTGATGAGCGTCGTGCGGACGGTTCGAACCGCACATCCGGCGCTGTCAGCCGACGGCGGCGGGACCGTCGTGACGATCACCTCCCGGACGGTCAAGGAGGTCCTAGATGGGCTCGTTCTCTCGAACGCCGTCCGACGGGCCGTTCTCGGGCTGACAAAGAGCCTCGCCGACGAGTTCGCCCCGGAGATCCGCGTCAACACGGTGTTGCCCGGGCCACACGAGACGGACCGGATCGAGGAGCTCGTCGAAGCCGACGTTGAGCGTGGCGAATACGGGAGCTACGAGGCCGGAATCGGGGCGTGGGCGGACGACATCCCGCTCGATCGCGTCGGTGACCCACGGGAGTTGGGCGACACCGTCGCGTGGCTCTCGAGCGAACGGTCGTCGTACGTCGACGGCGCTTCGATACCGGTTGACGGCGGCTCGCTACGGGGGATCTGATCCGACTCAGCGCTGGAAACCGACGCCGTATTTAATCCAGGCAGGGACCAACGTGC
Source organism: Natronomonas sp. (assembly GCF_046710025.1). GTDB lineage: Archaea > Halobacteriota > Halobacteria > Halobacteriales > Haloarculaceae > Natronomonas. The sequence goes on from NZ_JBKEGK010000234.1 coordinate 1,243, forward strand.
GACCGCCCGATGGCGGATTCACTCGAGGCGTTTCTACACGAAACAGGGGTCCCTGAGCGAACGCTCGCGGTCGTCGATTCCGGGCAACCGGAGCCGATCCACGATCTGTTCGTCGACGCGTTCGGCAGCCTCGGCATCAACCTCTCGGGGCGCGATATCGGCGTTGGTGCGGACGAATCCGTCGTGTTACTCGAAGACGGGGAGGTCGTCGCGACTTCATCGATCGAGTCGCTCCGAAAGGCGGTGTTGCTCGTTAATTCCGACCTCTACACGACGGGGCTAAGCGGTATCGAAGGGAGCGAAGCGCCGGCTGTACTGACGGAACTCGACGGCGCGGTGTACACGCTTCGAGGGTTTCCCGCCTCGACAAAAGAAAAACTGCTTTTGATCGTGATGTCGCGGTACATCGAACGGCAGGCGCTCGAGTCGGGTGCGGGCCGCCTCGATGTTGCGTTTCAACAACTCTCGCGGATGCGCGGCGAGTACGGGACGAAGAGGACGTACGAGCGGTTGCTGCGGACGGAACTCGACGTTCACGTCTACGGGGTTCCCGACACGGACCTCGGGGACATCGAGGCCACCGTTCACGCCGGCCGAAGCCAGCGATACCGTCGCTCGTGGTTCGTCGTGTTCGTCCCGCAAAACGGCGAAAGGCCGGCGGCGCTCGTGGCCGTCGAGAACGACCGGAACACCTGGCGGGCGACGTGGACCTACGACCGCGGCCGGGTCGGGGCGATCCAAGACCACATTATCGAGCAGTTCTGAGCGCCCGGCGCTACCAGGTTTCGATCCGCTCCTCGCGGATGTCCTCGGCACACCCGCGGCAGTCGGGATGCTCGGGGTCGTAACACGCCGGCCGCCCGGCGTCGTCGAGGGAAACGGCCCGTTTTTCGGCGTACCGCCGACAGACGATCCGGGCGCGCCCCTCGTCGTCGGTCGGGACATCTAGGCGACTCGCCGTCTTCGCGTCGGCGTAGGCGCGTTTCGTCTCCTCGTAGCGTCTACCGACGGAGTTGAGTTTGGTTCGGAGAAGCCGTTCGAGGCGACGGCGATTGCTCACATCGGGCAGTACGGACGCGATAATAAAATAACCCTCGGCGAGTCGGCATCTACGTTCACTTTCACCCCGCTACCGACGATTTTTATACCATCGCGAACGAACCGGCGTACGTCTCCCACTGAAAACACGCGGAGACGGAACAACCCATGACAGACCTGCGAGAGCACGCGGTAGACGTACACGAACAGTTCTCCGACAGTCTCGACGTCGGCGTCGATGAGATCGAATCCCGTCTGGAGACGCTCGTCTCCGAGTACAGAGTCCCGGTCGACGAGGCCAGGCGAAGCATCGTCTCGACGTACCTCGATGAGGCCGGTATGGACCGCGAGGACCTTTCCGGCGGCACGACCGAATCGGCAGCTGTGGCCGACATCGACTCGCCTGAGGAATGGCTCGATATGACGGTCAAGGTCGTCGATCTGTGGGAACCGAACGCCGACTCGATCGCTCAGGTTGGACTGCTCGGCGACGAGACAGGCACAGTGAAGTTCACGAAGTGGGCAAAAAGCGAGTTGCCCGAACTCGACGAGGGGGTGGTCTACCGGCTTGAGGGCGTCGTTACCGACGAGTACCAAGGCCGCTTCTCGGTGAAGCTCAATTCGGCGACCACAATCGAGGAACTCGACACGGAACTTGAGGTCGGCGACGACGATACCGAGGTCGAGGGCGCGCTGGTCGACATCCAGTCCGGGTCCGGGCTGATCAAGCGCTGTCCCGCCGAGGACTGCACCCGCGTCCTCCAAAACGGGCGCTGTTCGGAGCACGGCGACGTCGAGGGGGAGTTCGACCTTCGGATCAAAGGCGTCCTCGACGACGGAGTCGAGATCCACGAGACGATCTTCAACCGGGAGTCGACGGAGGAACTGACCGGAATCACCCTGAATGAAGCCCAGCAAATGGCGATGGACGCCCTCGACACCGAGGTCGTCGTCGAGGAGATGCGGGAAACGGTGTTGGGTCGGTACTACCGCGTATCCGGCCCGACGCTCGGCCGGTACGTGCTGGCGAACGACATCGAGCGCCTCGGCGCGCCGACCGACGCTGAACGCGTGCTCATCAGAGCGAGGTCTATGTAAATGAGTGCATCCGTCCCCACCCGCGAAGTCGCGCGACGCGCCTTCGCGACCGAATTCAACGACGCAACGTACACGTTCAAGGAATCCGACGACGACCGCGCGCCGGTTTATTCGCTGTTGCCGACCGGCCAGCGTGCCAACCGGGTCTTCGTCGCCGGCACGCTGACCGAGACCGAGGATGTCGGCGACGACTCCGAGTACTGGCGCGGCCGAATCGTCGATCCGACCGGGACGTTCTTTACCTACGCCGGGCAGTACCAGCCGGAAGCCACCTCGGTCCTCAGAGAGACCGAGACGCCGGCCTACGTCACGGTCGTCGGCAAGCCCCGGACCTACGAGACCGACGAGGGCGGCGTGAACGTCTCGCTGCGGCCCGAATCGATTTCGGTCGTCGATGGCGCGACCCGGAACCGCTGGGTCGTCGAGACGGCCGATCGGACGCTCGACCGGATCGAAGCGTTCGACGAGGCCGGCGAGT
>NZ_JBKEGK010000235.1:0-3855 GCF_046710025.1 Natronomonas sp.
GCTCCTCGGTTCCGACAGAGCGTCGGAACACTCGTCACTCACGGGAAGGCGGGGGTATGCGCTCGTATCTCTATCAGAACTAGAGGGCAGTCCGAACGATGTGCCGTATCGATTCAAGATTTGCGTCAGTCACTCTCGAGAATGGCAACGATATCGGAGAGATCGAAGAGACGGAGGTCATCACGCTCGTCTGCAGCTTCCTCAACCGAGCGTTTGAAGCCAGAACGGCTGAGCAGGGCGAATTCGTATGTCGGCTCATCGCCTCTATTGGGTGTCCAGTCGATGTGCTCCACGTCGTCTTCGAGATTCGAAAGCACATCATAGCCGAGAGGAGTGCTGGTGAATTTCGCTTCGCCAGCGATGAGCGTTGACTCGTCAGTTGGGGCGACGACATCTACCTCTCGGCTCTTGTACCACCACTGGCTTGGCACCTGCGTGAGCTGATAGTCCGCATAGAGCGCCGGCACCGCCTGGTGACAGAGCGATTCGAATGTTTCGCTGACGAAGTCGGGCAATCCCGGTTCGATGAGATCCGCGTAGGCGTCCTCGCCGTACAGTTCGTACTGGCCTCCACGGCCGTAGAGATACCGGAAGTAAAACCGAAACACTGGATCCTGAATCTTGTATCGCGTCCGCTTGCTGCGTGCCGGGTCGGCGAGTGCCGGATGGTGTTTCTCGATGATCTGGAGCGTGTCCAGCCGGTCGAAGTAGTACGACGTGTTGGTGCTCTCGATGCCGGCTCCTTGAGCGATCTCGTTTCGACTGCGGTTCCCGCTGGCCATCGATTCCAGTACGGAAAAATACGTGTTTACCTCGTTGAGTTCCATCTGGAGGACGGTTTCGGGCTCGTCGTGGAGTGGGCCATCCGGGTCGCACAGCAGCCGCGTGATGTTCTCTCCGAGGTCCTGTGATGGATCGAGTGGGCTGAGATATCGAGGTGTGCCGCCGAAGACGCCATAGACGAACACCCGTTCTTCGGGATCGTACGTCGGCACGAACTCTTGGATGGAACGAAACGGCAGCTGGGCGAGTTCGAGGCGACCATTCGGTGTCTGAGATACCCGGCCGTAGAGTGGCGCACCGCCATCGAGGACGTGGGTATGAATCATACCGATTGCAGAGCCTGTGAGTACGAGCGTTGCCTGACTCTCGTCGACAGCCGTATCCCACAGGTGTTGAATGACCGACGGAAGCCCCTCGTTCGATTCGATGAGGTACGGGAATTCGTCGATAACGATGATGGCGTCTCTGTCGGTGAGATACGTCAAGAGCGGTTCCCATTCCTCTTTGAGGGCCGTGATGTCCGGGTAGGTCGTCGCTGCTGCTTCGACGAATCGCCTGAGCTGTGTCGTCGCTGTTCCTTGGACTGCCTGATAGTACACGGCATCGTCGCGGTCGGCAATCGATTGGCGGACGAGTTCGCTCTTGCCGATCTGGCGGCGCCCATAGATAATGGCGAGTTCTGCAGCGTCACTCCCGTAGAGGGCCTGCAACCGGTCGAGTTCATCGAGGCGATCAACGAACTGGTCCATACTCCCAGTCGTGGTGGGAGGTACATACGTGTTTCTAAGTTAGAGGTGAAACTATAATAGTCTGTACGATAATATTCTAAGCACTAATATAGGGAGCCAACGATTCGACGAAGGTCAAAATGCGCCTCTGCGGGCGCAGAAAACTCAATTCCCTTCACTCCACGCGCCGATGTTGATGGGCTTCTCGCTCTTCGCAAGGGTTCGAGGAGTTCGTCAAACGCCTCGTCCGCTCGCTTCAGGCTCTCTAACATCTTTTTTGTATCGTCTGATCAACCGAGGCTCAGGACCGCCCCGTCCCGTCCGGCGGCACCGCCAACACCGGCACCGACGCCGAGCGGAGCACCCGCTCGGTCGTGCTGCCGGCGTGTCTGATCCGGTCGAACCCGCTTCTGCCGTGCGTCGCCATGACGATGGCGTCGGCGTCGCACTCGGCCGCGAACGCGACGATGGCCTCGGCCGGGCGGCCGCGCCGCAGGTGTCTCTCGACCGCGACGCCGGCGTCGGCCCCGATCCCGAAGGCGGCGTCGAGGGCCGCCTCGCCGGCCCGCTCCTGGCGTTCGACGACGACGTCCCAGTCGCCGGGGCGATCCGATTCGTCGACGACGAACAGGACGTGGACGGTCGCGTCGAACGCGCGGGCGAGTTCGATCGCGCGCTCGAGGCCGGCCTCGGCGGGGTCGCTCCCGTCCGTCGGGGCCACCACGACGTCGTAGCTCACGGCTCGGTGTCACCCTCGCCCGCTCGCTACGTGTCACCGTCCTCGCCCGTTCGGGCTTCGCTCCCCGGGTCGACGCGTTCACACAGCCACTCGGCGTGGGTCTCGACGCTCCGCCGGCCCGCGTCGGTCAGCGAGTGGACGTCCTCCAGTCCCTCAACGTGCGTGTCGACGAACCCGTTCGATTCGAGCGCGTCGAGGGCACCGTAGAATCGATCCGGCTTGACCCGCCGGTCGTACCGCGCCTCGATCGCTGATTTGAGCGCCTGTGCGCGGCGTTCCTCGTCGTACAACAGGACGCAGACGTCCCGCCGGAGGCCGCTCGTGAGCCACTCCATGTCCTGATTCCCGGCGGCGACAACAAAGAGCCTCCGGCCCGTGCGGCCGGGACCGGTAGTTTGGCAACCGGGCGGGCCCTACAGTTGTTCATGTCGAAGGCCGAATCGGGCGATATCGCCGCCCACTACGAGGAGCGAAACGGCGAGCGGCTGTTGAGTTTCGAGGCCGACGGCCGGACGGCCGCCGTCGCACAGAACATCGAGGGGTACGCCATGTTGAAGGTGCGGCCGAGCGCCGACGGCGACGAACTGGAGCGGTACTACGGGTTCGACATGGCGCTCGATCACGCCGCCGAGCTGCTCGGCGTCTCGCCCTCGGCGCTTCCGGTTCCGGCGGACGCCGAAGACATGGGGATGTGACCCCCCGACACCGCTGGCGGCCCGGAGCGCCCACCTGCTCCGGGAATCGTGGAAGGTGACCTCCGAGGGGCGACCATGTGGTCGCGCCTCGTACACGCACCCGAACCGCCCTGTGAGCGTCGACCGTCGCACACGAGACTCGGGGTTACTCCGTGCCGCCATCGGCCCGCGAGGCCCCCGTGCCGCCCAATGTGTCGACTAACTGGATGTTCGGGAAGCGGCGATTGCCGGTGACCGCGCCGACCGATGCCGAGAAAGCCAGCGTAGCGAGTATCTGTCCCGTGACGCCGACGCCGGCACTGGAGAGCGCGCCCGCGACCAACACGGTCAAGCCGAGGGTAATCACGGCGAGGCCCCCTCACGGGCGAGAACGCTACGCAGACGTTTCCGCCGGATCGACCGGTCCGTCTGCAGCACCGGCAGGATGTCCCGAAGCCGGGTCTGGACGAGGTAATTAGTGAGCGCCGCGAGAAGTCCGGCGAGCAGCGACCACTCCGCCGGCATGTCGCCGAGCAACAGCCCGGCCGGCTCGAGGGTCTGATCGTCGCCGTCCGGCTCCAGCGCCTGCCCGACGGCCTCCTCGACCGGGCCCGCGTCACCGTCGCCCCCGGAGTCGGTACCGTCGCCGTCTTGGCCGCCGCCGTCTTCGCTGCCGCCCGTTCCCGCCCCACCTTCGGAGGTAGCGCCGTCGCTGGTCTCATCGCTCCCGCTACTTCCGCCGTCGCTGGTCTCATCGCTCCCGCTACTTCCGCCGTCGCCACTCCCGCCGCCGCCGCTCCCCGATTCGTCCTCCGGGACGTCGACTTCGAGTTCGATAGTGCTCGAGAACGCGCTTCGGTCGGTGGAGACGGTGACCCCAAACGGCACCGATTCGCCCGGTGCTAACGACACCGTGTCGCTCTCAAACGTG
>NZ_JBKEGK010000236.1:0-3830 GCF_046710025.1 Natronomonas sp.
AAACACGATGTTTCCGAGACAGAGTTTCTCCTCGATGCTGGTAGCTATCTGACTGCCCTCGCTCGACACGACCTGATCGGTCATCTCGGCTACGAGGATCGGAACCATGTCGAAAAGTAGTTCCAAACTGTCTTGATGCGGATCAACTGCTTCCATTCATACTGGCAGGGCAGTCAAGCCAGCGCAAAACGTTGACAGCGGCGGTTCAGATACTACTACAACCGCCAACGCCCGAGTCAAGCAGTAGATGGTCGCACTCTCGTTACGGAGGTGCTCAACTAGACAATACTACTCATAATCCTATCTCATTGATGTGAGATTAGATTTCCATCCCTAAGAAAAGGGGAATCGTTAGATACCCCGTCCCTAGAAGGTGGTCGTCCAGAGATCTCAAAGTATTACTTGAATCCGAAATAGTATTATTTCGGCAGAGACTACCGGGACGTAGCCAATGCAATCGCGACGGTCCGTACTCAGGGCGCTCGGTGTCGGCACTGTCTTCGGCGCTTCGGGGTGTCTGGACGGGATTTCGGCGTCCGGGGAGGGGACGGAGGATACGTCACGAGAGATCACCGACGGCTTCGGGCGGGAAGTCCCGGTCCCGGAACGCGCCGAGCGGGTCGTTGGGGTGGGGCCAGGTGCGCTCCGGCAGGTCGCCTATCTCGCTGCGACCGATCGCGTCGTCGGCGTCGAGGATGCGGATGCATCGATACTGTCTGCCCCGTACAACCTGGCGTATCCCGAACTCCACGCGAACCGAGTGATCGGCGCGGCCGGTCCCAACGCCGGCGGCAACAGCGAAGAGCTCCTCGCCGTCGATCCGGATGTGATCCTCTATTACGGGGATAGCTCCCGGGCCGAGTCGCTGCAATCCCAGACGGACACGCCGGTCGTCGGCCTCGAGATCGTCGATTTCGTCGACCGCGAGGCGCGCAAGACGATGTTCGACACCTGGCGGCTCCTCGGCGACGTGCTGGGCGAGACAGACCGCGCCGAGACACTGATCGCGTTCGTCAGCGAGACGATCGAAGACCTCCGGACGCGAACGGATGGAATCGCGGCCGGCGAGCGCAACCGGGCGTACGTTGGGGCGATCAGTTATAAGGGCGCTCACGGGATCGCGACGACACGAAAGCGGTTCGCGCCGTTCCGCTGGACGAGTGTCGAGAACGTCGCAGCCGGAATCGACACCGACGCCCCGTCGGTGCAGGTGAGCGACGAACAGCTACTCGAGTGGGATCCTGGGACGGTGTTTCTCAGCGCGTCGAACCTCGGGCGCGCTCGCGAGGACGCGGCCTCGAGTCCCGAGTACGACTCGATCCGAGCGGTCGAGACCGGCGAGATGTACTCGATTCTGCCACACGCGACGTACCACCACAACTACGGGTCGATCCTCGCAAACGCCTACTTCGTCGGGAAAACGGTCTATCCCGATCACTTTGCGGACGTCGACGTCGAAGCGACGACGAACGAGATTTTCGAGACCATGCTCGGCACGGGCCTGTACAGGGAGTTGCTCGAAACGCACGACGCCTTCCAGCGAGTCGAGCTCAGATGACAGACACTGCCACGACCAGTCACCGGGGAGCGGCCCGGCGTCGAGTCGGCTTTCTCGGTGGCGTTGCAGCCCTGCTCGTCGTCACAACCCTGCTCGCGCTCGCGGTCGGCTCCGTTCGTGTTCCGCTGGCCGACCTGCTCGCAGCCCTCGCCGGCGGTGGCACGGAACTCCACCGGAATATTGTCTGGCGAAATCGCCTGCCACGCGTGCTGGCCGCCGTCGCGGCCGGCGGCGGCCTCGCCGTGGCCGGGGCGGCGATGCAGACCGTCCTCCGCAATCCCCTCGGCGCGCCGTACACGCTCGGGATCTCCCAGGCAGCGGCTTTCGGTGCGGCGCTGGCGATACTCATCACCGGCGTCGGTGTGGGGGCAACGGCCGGTGGGTTCCTCGCCACGTCGCTGACGCCGATCGCCGCGTTTCTGGCGGGAATGGTTTCGACTGGGGTGATCCTGTTGCTGGTGACCTATCGGCGGGCCACGCCCGAGACAATGATCCTCACCGGCGTCGCGCTCGGCTCGCTGTTCCAGGCCGGCTTGACGCTGTTGCAGTACTTCGCCAGCGACACCGAAGTCGCAGCGATCGTCTACTGGACGTTCGGCGACGTCGGCCGGGTGGGCTGGCCGAAAGTGCTCGTGCTGCTCGCTGTCGTCCTCGCGGCGACCGCGTACTTCGTCCGCCACGGCTGGGACTACGACGTCCTCGACGCGGGAACGGACACGGCAAAAAGTCTCGGCGTGAACGTCGAGTCGCTACGGATTCGCGGGATGGCAGTCGCCTCGCTCGTGACCGCGCTAATTGTTTCGTTCGTGGGTATCATTGGGTTCGTCGGGCTGGTCGCCCCGCACATCGTCAGGATGGTCATCGGCGGCACGGAGCGGTACCTCATGCCGGCGTCGGCGTTGGTGGGTGCGACCTTGCTGGTCGCGGCGGACACAGTCGCCCGGACGGTTCTCGCGCCGGTGGTGTTGCCGGTCGGGATCCTCACGTCGTTCATCGGCGCGCCGCTGTTCATCTACCTCGTCGTCGAAGGGAGGGCCTACTGGTGAGTCTCGAAATTCAGCAGCTTCGGTTCGCGTACGGTGACGACCCCGTCCTCGAGGGCATCGACCTCACGGCCGAGTCGGGCGAACTGCTCGGTCTCCTCGGTCCCAACGGATCCGGGAAGAGTACGTTGTTGCAGTGCTGTAATCAGCTGCTGAAGCCAGACGCGGGACAAGTCTCTCTCGAGGGCGACCCGGTGGGCGACCTCGCGGCTGACGAGCGGGCTCGCGAAATCGGGTACGTTCCCCAGACCGAATCCCGGGCGTTCCCGGCCTCGGTCTTCGAGACGATTTTGCAGGGACGACGGCCCCACGGCGGGTGGACGCCAAGCGACTGCGACCGGGAGGCCGTCGAGACGACGATCGAGCGCCTCGGACTCGACGGCCTCGCGGCCCGGAACGTGGGCGACCTCTCGGGCGGGCAACGCCAGAAGGTCCGGCTAGGCCGCGCCCTCGTGGGCGACCCGTCCGCCCTGTTACTCGACGAGCCGACCAGTGCGCTCGACCTGAAACACCGCCTCCAAGTGATGGACCTCGTCGTCGAACACGTCCGCCAGCGCGACGTGACGGGGGTTGTCGCGATCCACGACCTCAACCTCGCCGCTCGCTACTGCGATCGGGTCGCGCTGCTGGCTGACGGAAGACTCCACGCTGTCGGGGAGCCGGACGTGCTGACGCCCGAGATAATCCGGGCAGTGTACGGCGTCGAGGCGTCTGTTCGCAAGCACCAAGGCCGTCGACTTGTCGTGCCCGAGGCGCCCGTCGGAACGGGACCGGTCGACAGCGGAACCGCTATGGATCGTTCAGTTCGGGAACCGCAAGCGCCCGATCGAGTTACGACCGACGATTGACACAGCGTATTACGATGAATTTCAACGTAACACAGATAGGGACGGTACACAGCGACTTCGAAGAACCGGCCGATCCGGACGAGATGCGCGACGCCGAGAGTACGATCCTCGTCGACGCCGAGTACGCGGACGCACTGTACCGGATTGAAGATAACAATCACCTCACGATTGTCTTCTACATCCACGAGGCCGAGGAGCCGACGCTCCGGGGGCCGCGCCGGTACGGCGTCGAACGCGGTACCTTCGCCTGTCGTAGCCCTAACCGGCCGAGTCCGATCGGGACCACGACTGTCGAGCTACTCGAACGCGATGGGCTGGAGCTGCGCGTCCACGGTCTCGATGCCATCGATGGCACGCCCGTCCTGGACATCAAACCCTTTG
>NZ_JBKEGK010000237.1:0-3814 GCF_046710025.1 Natronomonas sp.
ACGGGGTGGTTCCCGTCGGCACGACCGGCGAGTCGGCGACGATGACCCACGACGAACACGTCGAAGTCATCGAGACGGTCGCCGACGCGGTCGAGGATGTCCCCGTCATCGCTGGCTCGGGGTCGAACAACACGCGCGAGGCGCTCGACCTCTCCGAGCGGGCCGCCGCCGCCGGCGCCGACGGCCTGCTGTTGATCTCGCCGTACTACAACATCCCCGAACCGGAGGGAATGGAGGCGCACTTCCGGGCCGTCGCCGACGCGGTCGATCTCCCACAGATCATCTACAACGTCCCCGGTCGAACCGGGCGCAACATCGCCGTGGAGACGGCCGCCTCGCTGGCCGAACACGAGAACGTCGTCGGCTACAAGGCCGCAAGCGGCGATCTAAACCGGACGAACGAGGTCATAGAGCGTACGCAAAATGAGAACTTCGCCGTGCTGTCGGGCGACGACGCGCTCACCCTGCCGATCGTCGCCCAGGGCGGCTCCGGCTGTATCAGCGTCGCGGCGAACGTCGAACCCGAACGCACCGTTGCGCTGGTCGGATCAGCGCTGGCAGGCGACTTCGAGCGCGCCCGCGAACTGCAGTACGAACTCGGCGACCTCTTCCGGACGCTGTTCATCGAGACTAACCCCATCCCGATCAACGAGGCGATGGAGCTGCGGGGGATCCACCCGTCGACGATGCGCTCGCCGCTGAACCCCCTCCAGCCAGAGCACCGCGAGACCCTCCGGAACGTGCTTGAGGACCTCGAACGATGAACGTCGTCGTCGTCGGCGCTACCGGCCGAACCGGCAGCGAGATCGTCGCCGAAGCGAGCGGTCGCGGCCACGATGTCGTCGGGGTCGCCACTGCCTCGGACACCGTCGAGGACGTGCGCGTGTACCCGAACGATGATCTTCCCGAGTTGCTCGACGACGCGGACGCGGTCGTGGACTTCACCGTCCCCGAGGCGACGCGGGAGTACGCCGGGGTGGTCGCCGAGGCGGGCGTCCCCTACATCGTTGGGACGACCGGTTTCGAGGAGTCAGGGATCGAGGCACTCCGGGCGGCCAGCGAGTCGACCGCCGTATTGAAAGCCTCGAACTTCGCCCGCGGCGTGCAGGCGCTCCTTCGGGTGGTTGAGGCCGGCACCGAGGCGCTACCCGACTACGACGTCGAACTCACGGAGACCCATCACAATGGCAAGCGAGACGCACCGAGCGGCACCGCAAACACGATCCTCGATGTCGTCGATTCGGCCCGGGAAGCGGAACTGAAGCGCACCCACGGCCGGGAGGGTGAGCACCCGCGCGAGGAATCGGCGGTCGGCGTCCACGTCCGCCGGGCCGGAACCATCCGCGGCGAGCACGAACTCATGTTGGCCGGCAACGACGAGGTCCTGACGCTGACCCATCGGGCCGAGTCGCGGCGCGTCTTCGCCGCCGGTGCCGTCGACGCCGCCGAGTGGCTCGCCGACCGGGAGCCAGGGTGGTACGAGTTCGGCGACGTGCTGTGACGCTCAGAGATCGTCAACCTCGTAGGCGAGCCCCGAGTCCCGAAGGGCGTCGGTAACCCGTCCCGCGAGATCTGTCGTCGCAACGACGACCACGTCCAGTCCCCGGCCGGCGGCGTCGGCGGCCACCTCGCCGGCCGCGAACGTCACGTCAGGATCGAGGCCGGATGCCTGCAACACGGCGACCGCTTCGACCCCCGCGCTCACGACCACGTCGGCCGCCGCGGCGGCGTCTGCAAGCGCAGCCGATTCGCCCGGCTCCGCTGACCGGATCGGAGAGACCTGAAACACCGTCACAGTGCCGGGTTCAAGATCGATGACGCCCGCAAACCCGGTAACACCGACGACGGCGCCGACTTCGGCGTCGGTCGTCGCGATTCCCGTCGCCGGGCCGTCGTCACCGGGGGAAGCGTGCAACAGTCCCTCCTGGATCGACAGCGAGACCGTCTCGCCAGCCTCGATGTCAGCCGTCGCGAACGCCGCGTCCTCCTGCATACTGCCGAGGACATCCTCGGTCACGTGGTCGGCGAAGCGGCGTACGTCGGAAGCCTGCCGAAACAGCCAGTCGACGCCCCGCTTTGTCACGCGGTACCGCGATCGAGCTTCCTTCTCGACGAACCCGTTGTCGACGAGTTCGCGGATGTATTCCGAGACGGCCTGACTCGTCACGCCGACGGCGCCGGCGATCTCCCCCTGGTTGACTGCCGGCTGGCGCTCCGCGATCTCGACGAGCACGCGAAACTTCGTCGCGGACCGCTTGTTGTCGAGCACGTCGACCATACCTCAATATCGGTTCGGCCGTTTATAAACACCCGAGACTCAGGGGCCGTCAGCGTCACTCGGGACCAACACAGCGCCGCGACGGTCGCGGCCCGCGTTCCGTCCTATCCCGCCAGCGCTTTGCCCGCGGCGGCCCACCGATCCGTATGGAGTTCGATCCCCGCGACCGCGCCGTCTACCTCCCGGCCACGGGGACGCTCGTCTGTGCTGACCTCCACGTGGGGCGGGACGCGGCCTCCGACATCGAGTTCCGGGTCGGAGAACACGACGACCTCACCGACCGGTTCGAACGGCTGCTCGACCGCTACGAACCCGAGGAAATCGTGATCGCGGGGGATCTGCTGCACTCTTTCGATCGGGTCCCGACGGGGGCGGCGGCGACCGTCCGGGCGATAGCGGATCTCGCGGCCAAACGAGACTGTTCGGTCGCCGTGACACCCGGCAACCACGACACGATGCTCGAGGAGTTGTGGACCGGCCCGACCGTCCCGGAGTACGCGGTCGGCGACGGGTCGATCGTCGTCACCCACGGTCACGTTCAACCGGCGACGGAGGCGGAGTGGTACGTCGTCGGCCACGACCACCCGACGATCGAGATCGAGGGCGTCCGTCGGCCCTGCTTTCTGTGCGGCCCCGACCAATACGACGGCTCGTCGGTGTTGATGCTCCCCTCGTTCAGCCGGCTCCCGGCCGGAATCCGGATCAACGAGCGATCCGCCGCGGCGTTTCAGTCGCCGCTCGTCACCGAGACGGGGACGCTCCGGCCGATCGTCCGCGACGAGGGGTCGGACGAGACCCACGAGTTCCCGCCGCTTGGCGAGTTACGACAGTACCTATAAGCGCTTGCCGGGCTTCGGATGCGAGACTGCCCGGTCGATAACAGTTTTTTACATCCACCACGAACCGCCCCGACAGGATGTCGGCGTTTGTCGAACCAGCGATAGGAACTGCCGGGACAACCGAGCCGTACCGCTTTCTGGACACGCTGTCGTACGTCCGCGTTCCGGGCGAGGCGACCGACGGCCGCTGTTCCGTCGTCGAGATGCGTCTGCGGGAGGGCCACGCGCCACCGATGCACGTCCACGCATCGGCTGACGAGACACTCCACGTGACCGAAGGGACGGTCGAGGTCCACACACCGACCGAGACTCGGTCGCTCGGAGCTGGCGGATCGGTCGTCCTCCCGAGGGGGCGAAAACATAGCATCGTGGCGACAGAGCCGGCAAAGGTCGTCTCCTCGACGTCGCCCGGCGGATTCGACGAGTTCGTGACAGCTGTTGGCGAACCGGCCGACGAGGCGACCGTCCCCTCGGGACCGCCCTCCGAGGCGGCCATCGCCCGGGTGTCCGAACTGGCCCCCGAGCACGATATCGAAATCGTCGGCCCGCCGCCGGTCGACCCGTAGTCGCGACGACGAGGAGACGTGGCTGCCGGGTCGCGTCCGGCGCTGCCCCGCCGGGGCTGCGACAGGGACGTGCGGCTACCGAATCGTGTCTAGTGCGGCCTCGGCGGCCTGCCGGCCGCTTGCCAGCGCGC
>NZ_JBKEGK010000238.1:0-3769 GCF_046710025.1 Natronomonas sp.
TCCCACGATCTTCGTAATCCACTCAATGTAGCTGAAGGACGGCTTCAGCTTGCCAAAGACGAGTGTGAGAGTGAGGAGCTATCGCACGTCGAGGGTGCCCTCGATCGAATGGGGGCGCTGATCGATGATCTCCTGACGCTGGCTCGACAGGGCGAAACGACTACTGATTTCGAGTCCATCGAGCTTGCGGCACTGGTCGAGAACTGTTGGGCCACTGTTGAAACAACGAGCACCTCTCTCGTCGTCGAGATCGATAGTGGAACCTCGATCCAGGGGGATCAGAGCCGGCTGAAACAGGTGTTCGAGAACCTGATACGAAACGCGATCGAACACGCCGGCCCGGATGTCACGGTGACGGTCGGCCAACTGGACGACGGGTTCTATGTAGCAGATGACGGACCTGGAATCCCCGAAGAGGATCGCGGTCAGATCTTCGACGCCGGGTATTCGACGGCGGACGCAGGGACCGGGTTCGGCTTGAGCATCGTCGACCAGATCGTCGGTGCTCACGGGTGGAGCATCCAGGTTACCGAGAGTGAGGCCGGCGGTGCTCGCTTCGAAATAACTGGCGTCAGCGGTGCTGGGTCTGCTAGCTATGAACGAGTTGGAGAAAACAATGGAGGAGACCCAAGAGTATGACCGCAGCGTATCGCCCACCCTTGGATCGAAATATGGTAATAGAACTCTGCGAAGCGCTGGAAGAACACGATGTGGACTTGGACAGTACCCCGTTGCACCAGTATGTTGATCCGGAAGCACTGGAACGAGTTGTTAATTCGCTGGATGACGACTTTGAAATCACCTTTACAATCGAAGCGATCTCCGTTACTGTGACGGCGAAAGGTGTTCACACACAGCGACGCGAGTGAACAGTCTAGCTATGACGTCGGGCAGTCCACGAAGGCATTTTCTGCCCGTATGCTTATTCTATCTTTGTGCCGGAGATTGTTTTTATTTGATCGTTTCGTCAACAGTTAGATTCGTGTTATAAGCAAGTTTCAAATTCATAGGGACCTTCGGCTGGGAGATGTAGCAGACTCCTTCTGATGGCGTATGCATTGAGTTGGCCAGTCTCAACTTCAGCCGTGGACGGCAAAATAAATCGCATGCCGCGATATAGAATTTCTTAGGCGGGGCGATCGTGCGCCGACACCTCGTCGTGAGCCGAGGACGCAGTCGGACGAAGACAGGGAGTCGGACCGACATCGCCGAGCGACGGACCGGGAACTACCGGGACCGGTCCGAGCGGACTCGAACGGAAAACCGACGGCAACAGGGCGACCTCAGTCGAGGTCGAAGCGGTCGAGTTTCATCACGTCGCTCCAGACCTCGGTGAAGTCCTCGACGAACTTCTCCTCGTCGCTCGCGTATACGTCCGCGATGGTGCGGAGCCGCGCGTTCGAGCCGAAGATCAGGTCGGCGCGCGTCGCCTCCCACGCGACCTCGCCGGTGTCGCGGTCGCGGACCTCGTAGCGGTCCTTGGCGTCGGTGACCTCGTCCCACTCGTACTCCATGTCGAGCAGGTTCACGAAGAAGTCGTTGGTGAGCGTGCCGGGATCGTCGGTGAACGCCGTGCGGTCGGCGTAGGTCGCGCCCAGCGCGCGCAGGCCGCCGGCCAGCACGGTCATCTCGCTGGCGGGTAAGTTTAGCAGGTCCGCCTTGTCGACCATGAGGTCTTCGACGTCCTCGTCCGCGTCGCCGAGGTAGTTACGGAAGCCGTCGGCGTCGGGCTTGAGCGCCTCGAAGGAGTCGACATCGGTCTGCTCCGCCGTCGCGTCGACGCGGCCGGGCTCGAACGGCACCTCCACGTCGTAGCCCGCGTCGGCCGCGGCCTCCTCGACGGCCGCGGTCCCGCCCAGCACGATGAGATCGGCGAGCGAGACGCGGACATCGTCGGAGCGCGACTCGTTGAACTCGGCCTGGATCTCCTCGAGCGTCGAGAGGGCGTCGGCGAGCCGCTCGGGCTCGTTAACCTCCCAGCTGCGCTGCGGTTCGAGGCGGATGCGGGCGCCGTTGGCGCCGCCGCGCTTGTCGCTGTCGCGGTAGGTGGACGCCGCCGCCCACGCGGTCTTGACGAGCTCACCGGTCGACAGCTCGGAGTCGAGGAGCGCTCCCTTGAGGTCGGCGACCGCCGCGTCGCCGATCGTCTCGGAGTCGGCCTCCGGCAGGGGGTCCTGCCAGATCATCGTCTCCTCGGGGACCTCGGGGCCGAGGAACCGCTCCGGCGGACCCATGTCGCGGTGGATGAGCTTGTACCACGCCTTCGCGAACGTCTCCTGGAACTCGTCGGGGTCGTCGCGGAACTCCTCTAAGACGGCCCGGAAGTCGTCGTCCTCTTTGAGGGCGACGTCCGTCGTGAGCATCATGATGTCCTCCTTGTCGTCGGGGTCCGCGACGCCGGGCGCGGCGTCGTCGAGCTCGTCGTTCTTCGTGGTCCACTGCCACGCGCCGCCGGGACCCTTCTCCGGCTCCCAGTCGTAGCTTAGCAGGTTGTTGACGTAGCTCATGTCCCAGACGGTCGGGGTGGCGTTCCACGGTCCCTCGATGCCGCTGGTGATGGTGTCGGGACCCATCCCCTCGCCGAACTCGTTGTCCCAGCCGAGGCCCTGGAGGTCGATGGGGGCGTCCTCGGGCTCGGGACCGAGGTTGTCGCCGTCGTCGGCGCCGTGGACCTTGCCGAAGGTGTGGCCGCCGGCGATGAGCGCGACGGTCTCCTTGTCGTTCATCGCCATCCGGCTGAACGACTGGCGGATGTTCTTCGCGGAGCCCTCCAGATCCGGCTCGCCGTTCGGCCCCTCGGGGTTGACGTAGATGAGGCCCATCACGGTGTTGCCGAGCGGCGCCTTGAGGTCGCCCTCCTCGTCGAAGCGCTCCTCGGAGGTCGTCTCGAACTCGCTTTCGGGCCCCCAGTCGACGGCGTCGTCGCCGCGGAAGTCGTCCTCGCGGCCGCCCGCGAAGCCGAACGTCTCGAAGCCCATCGACTCCAGCGCGACGTTGCCGGCGAGCACGATGAGGTCCGCCCACGAGAGCTTCTCCCCGTACTTCGTCTTCACCGGCTCCAGCAGCCGCCGGGCCTTGTCGAGGTTCACGTTGTCCGGCCAGCTGCTGATCGGCGGGAGGCGCTGGTGTCCGCCGGCGGCGCCCCCGCGGCCGTCGAGCGAGCGGTACGTGCCGGCGCTGTGCCACGCCATCCGGATGAACAGCGGGCCGTAATGCCCGTAGTCGGCGGGCCACCACTCCTTCGAGTCGGTCATCACGTCGTCGAGGTCGGACTTGACCTCGTCGAGGTCGAGTTCCTCGAACGCCTCGGCGTAGTCGAACTCCTCGTCGTAGGGACCGATATCGGCGGAGTTCTGGTCGAGCAGCTCCAGATCCAACTGATCCGGCCACCACTCTTGGGTGTTACTAGCCATCAGGAAACGGTCGCCCCTCGTCGCGGATAATATTGTCTAATTCTGCGAGGAAATAATCGTTATAATGGAGCGTTTATATCAAAATAATGAAATTCCTCTTGTAAATTTT
Source organism: Natronomonas sp. (assembly GCF_046710025.1). Taxonomy (GTDB): domain Archaea; phylum Halobacteriota; class Halobacteria; order Halobacteriales; family Haloarculaceae; genus Natronomonas. Next base: position 3,523 of record NZ_JBKEGK010000238.1, read on the forward strand.
CGAAGTCGGTGACAGGGACCGCAGCGGCGCTCCGAGCGGTTTACCGCGCAGTAAGTGTCGGCTACCGGTACCGATAAATCGGGTTTTCGACACTTCGGCGGGCATAGATGGGAGTCACACCCGAGAATCCGGCGGCACATCGGTTCGCTTCGTCGCGGGACCTCGGCGGGGCGAGGACCGCGGCCGCACGGAACACGGAGGGATCGAGCGCAGTCAGCGGTTCAGCCACGGAGGGGTCAAGTGCGGT
>NZ_JBKEGK010000239.1:0-3762 GCF_046710025.1 Natronomonas sp.
CGTTCACCGCTGCGGGCCACCGCGTCGAGTTTTTCGACGCCGGCCACATCCCCGGTAGCGCCCACGTTCTCGTGGACGACGGCGACACCCGCTTGCTCTACACGGGCGATTTCCACACCGACGATCAACGCCTCGTCTCGGCGACGACCGACCGCCCTGACGCCGATATCGTCGTCTGTGAGAGTACCTACGCCGATGTCGAACACGCCCCGCGCGAGCGGGTCGAAACGCAGTTCATCGACAGCGTTCGGACGACGCTGTGGGAGGGCGGGACCGTCGTCGTCCCGGCGTTCGCCATCGGCCGGACTCAAGAGATTATGCTGTTGTGTGCGGCTCACGATATCGACTGCTACGTCGACGGGATGGGGGTCGAGGTCACCGAGATGCTCCGCCGACATCCCGAGTTCCTCCGGGACGCCGACGCCATGGCCGCCGCGAAATCGAACGCCCGCACGGTGACGGGGCGGGACGGCCAGCGCCGCCGCATCGCCGACGAATCGACGGTCATCATCACCACCGCCGGGATGCTCTCGGGTGGGCCCGCGATGACGTACATCCCCGAGATTCACGCCAACCCGGTCAACAAGATCTGCTTTTCGGGGTACCAAGTCGAGGGCACGCCCGGCCGCCAACTGTTGGAGACGGGGGGCGCAGAAATCGGCGGCCAGCACCTGCAGGTCAGCGCACAACTCGAGCGCTACGATTTCTCGGCGCACGCCGACCGGGACGGGCTCCGCGCGTTCTTGGACGCCTATGAGGACACCCCCCTTCTTATCGATCACGGCGATAGCTGCGCTTGGTTCGCCGAACAGCTCCGCGGGGACGGCTTCGACGCGACCGCGCCGGAGCTCGGAGACGTGATCGAGGTATCATAGGCGCTGACCGCGCACACACAACGAATTAAATGAGTTCAGCCCGTAGATGCGGATAATGACTGATCGCCCCCTCGCCCCCGGCTCGACGCTTCTCGTCGATCTCGACGGTGTCGTCGCCGAGCAGCTCCCGCAGCTCTGTACGTACCTTCGCCGCGAGTACGACCACGACGTCGAACCCGACGACATCGACGACTGGTCCTACGAGGTGCCCGAGGCCGAGGGGCACATCGGCGACATCATCGGCGAGTTGATGACCGATCACGCGGAGTGGTACTTCGGCGGGATGGACCCCCAGCCGGGGGTCGCCGACACGCTCTCGACGCTGCGCTCGGAGTACCGCGTCGAGATCGCGACCCATCGGATCCCCGAAACCCATGACGTCTCGAAGGCGTGGCTCGACACCCACGGTATCGGCTACGACGATTTCCACGACGAGGTCCCAAACAACAAGGGCGCGCTTGCGGGGGATGCCCTGATCGACGACTACCACGGCAACGTGGCCGACGCACTCTCGGCTGGAAAGGCGGGCTTTCTGATGCAACAACCCTACAGCGACCCCTGCGCCTGCGACGGCGCCCACGTCGTCACGTCGTGGGACGACGTCCGAACGCTGCTCTCGATTTGAGCGTTTCGTCCAAGCGCGGCACTCCGCCCGGATAACCGGCGTTTTGCTTGGGCCGCCGGGCTGCTCCGCCCGGATCTCCGGAACTCAGGCCGGGGCACCGTTTTATTTTCCATCGGGCCGAATCAATCGTATGGACACCTTCGACATCGGCGGCGAACTGACAGTCGGCCGGATCGGCTTCGGCGCGATGCGCATTACCGGCGAGGACATTATCGGCGAGCCGGATAACCCCGAATCCGCCCGCGAGGTGTTGCGGCGGGCCGCGGAACTGGTGGATCTAATCGACACCGCCGACTCCTATGGCCCGGGCGTCAGCGAGCGGCTCATCGGCGAGACGCTCGGTCCGGACAACGAGGTGGTCATCGCGACGAAGGGCGGGTTGCTCCGCAACCGCGACGGCGAGTGGCTGCCACGCGGCGACCCGGACTACCTCCGCAACGCCGTGTTGTGCAGTCTCGATCGCCTTCGGGCCGACCGGATCGACCTGTATCAGCTACACACGCCGGACCCCAACGTCGATTTCGAGGCCAGCATAACGGCCCTCGCGGAACTCAAAGACGACGGCGTTATCGAACACCTGGGACTCTCGAACGTCGACGTCGACCAACTCGACCTCGCCCGCGACCACGTCGACGTGGCGACGGTCCAGAACCGATACAACGTCGCCTACCGTACGGAAGCGGCCGTCCTCGACGCCTGCGAGGACTACGGGATCGGCTTCATACCGTGGTACCCACTCGCCGCCGGGGAACTCGGTTCGGTCGATGGACTCACGGAGGTCGCAAACGCACACGACACGACGGTCCAGTCAGTCGCCTTGGCGTGGCTTCTGGAGCGGTCGCCGGTGACGCTGCCCATCCCGGGAACTGCGAGCGTTGAACACTTGGAGGCGAACGTCGCCGCGGCCGATCTCAAGTTGACCGGCGCGGAGATTGCACGATTAACGTAGGCCGGCGAGTCACTCCGCAGCGGAGTCGACCTTCGTGGCGTGTTTCTGCAGGTCGGCGGCGAGTTCGCGGGCCTCCGACGGCGAGAGCCGGACCGTGTCGGCGTGAGGGTCGATCGCCTCCAGTTCGGTGTTGTCAAGTTCGAGTTGGAGAGAGACGTGATCGGGGTCGTTCCGGGGGCTCGTGACGTTCAATACAGCGTAGGCCTCCTCGGTGAAGCCGTGGCCCTCGGCCTCGGCTTCGAGGAGATCCAGCGTCGTGTACGCGTTGACCTTCATGATGCGGTCGGCCATATCGGCGTGGAGGCGGGCGGCGATACTAAACGTGGCGGCTGTGGGCGTGTGCACGGCAGTCTTGGGCGCACGTATGACAGCCGCGGGCTGTCAACTACCCCACCCTACTTCGCTCACTCTGAGGGGTTCGCTCGTGGAGGGTGGGGCTTGTCCATGAACTCTGCCTCAAACCCTTCCGGGTGGGCGGTGAATCCGCCGCTCGGCGTCACAGTTCCAGACTTCAGGGCAAGTTGAGTCCGCTTGTGGTACTGGACCGATGAAGCGAGCGTTCTTTCGGCACCAACGTACAGCCTTAGTCCTGGGAGGACGACGGGTGGGTAATTGCGATCATTGGAAGAGGAGTCGTCAATATAGTGAAACTGACTCAAATACGGTAGCGGAACTGCCACTGCGCTACCGAGGTAGCCGTGCGGAACGTAGATAGCTAGTCGGATGCATCACCGTTGAGAAGGAACTCGATCAGGTTCGAGACGAACACCTCGTTGTCGGCGTCGTACACCTCGGATCTCGTAATAAACGTCGAGTCAGCGACGAACACCATGTTGTCGTTCCGGACGACAATCGGGTACGTACCAGTACGCCGCGTGTCAAGTGTCCGAGTGCCGGCGGCGGCGGTGAACGTCGTCTCGGCGTCGGTGTCCGCAGTAATCGCGGCATAGCCGGCGGTATCGAGGGTGATCGTCTCGACACCCGTTGTCAGCTCCCCGCCGTCACTCGGCGACGCATAGATGGATTTAAAATTGTTATCGTTGCTGTCGTCGTCGATGTTATACAGCTGTTCGGCACCCACCCTGACGCCGTACCGCTGGGTAAGGGTATCAGCGCCAAAGGAGACGGTTGTGCTTGTCTGTTCGGGGCCACTCGAGACACGGGCCTGACTCGGCTCTGCAAGGACCGCCACACGCCCACCGCTTTCCGTGTACTCCTGCAATGCGTCACGCTCGTCCGGCGAGTAGCTCGTCAACGGCTGGATAATGAGGATCCCATCGTACTGGCCGAGTGAATCCTCGGCGTCGCTTACC
>NZ_JBKEGK010000240.1:0-3756 GCF_046710025.1 Natronomonas sp.
GGATTCGAGGTGAACCTGTAGCTCGGCGGCGTATTCGGCGACGAGCGCCTCGGCGGCCTCGAGTTTCTCCTCGTCGACACCACCGGGACCGCCGCCGTCCCCGCCCAGTCCGAGCGCGCCGAGGATGGACCCGAAGACGCCGCCGCCGGAATCGGGATCGTCGGCCGGGTTTCCCCCCATGGGATCCATCTCGGCGACCTTCTCGATCTCGGGCATCATTCCCCGTAGCTCCTCGGTGTTTGCGACGAGTTCGGCCGCCCCTCCGTCCTCGGGATTCTCGATCTCGAACGTCGTCGCCGTCATGATGAGCCCCCACTCCTGTCGGGTGAATCGGGAGTCGTCGACGCGCGGGTCGAACTCGCCGTCGACGGCCATCCGGTCGCCGACGATCATGTCCTGCCAATCGGTCATACGCCCGTGTAGGGCCCCCTCCGACTTATATACGTGGCGTGGGACCGACTGCGATCACGGGTTTAGGCCGTCGAGCGGAGCCGCTTCGCGTCGATCCGTTCGGCTCCGGGTCAGCGTGGCGAACAGGCGGCACAGTACTGTCCGGCGGCCGCACTAACTCCGAGGCCGGACAGCGATCGGGTCTGCCATACGCCGTCTGGCCGCGTCCCGGTATATAAACTATCGGGCGGCGAGCCCGTCGCTATCAGAACGCGTTCGGGGTGACCTCGATGGCCGCGTGCAGCGACTCCTTCATAGCGTCGTGAACGTGACAGATCTTCTCGCCGAGTTCGATGACCTCCTCGATTTGGTCGTCGTCGAGGTCGGCCTCGATATAGAGGTGAAACCGGATCGCGGCGAGGTCGTCGCTGTCGTCGAGGTCGGCCTCGGCCTCGGTTTCGATCTCGCCAAGATCGACCTCAAGGTGCCGGTTCGCCCCGGCCCGGCAGGCGAAGGTGAAACAGGAGGCATAGTCGGCGACCAGCACCTCATTCGGCGTCGGTCCATCCGATGCGGTCGCGTCGATGCTGAGTTCGAACTCGCCCGCGCGGCTCAGCGCGTGATACTGTTCCTCGTTGACGGTCGTTGTCTCGATGTCGGCCATACTACCTCGGCTCACTCGGCGGGAATACAAAAATCCCCCGCGGCGCGGCCGGCGTTCACTTCGGCGGGGCGTTCACTCTAAGATAAACGACTCGTCGCCCTCAAGGATCACCGCTTCGGCCGCTGCCCCGGCAGCGTCCAGTTCCCGCTCGAACTCGGCAGTGTCGATCTCGATCGGCGGGAACGTATCGTAGTGCATCGGCGCGGCGTAGTCGACGCCGAGCCAGTCGGCCGCGATCGCAGCCTGCGCTGGCCCCATCGTGAAGTGGTCGCCAGCGGGGAGCGCAGCGAAGTCCGGTTCGAGGAACGGGCCGATGACCTCCCGCATCTCGGTCATGAGGCTTGTGTCGCCGGCGTGATAGAACGCGGTGTTGTCGGCGTCGGACTCCTGTGTCGGCTTCGCCTCGGAGATTACGAACCCGCCCGGCATCCCGGCGGACGTCTCGTAGCCCGTCTCGATGCCGTTGGAATGGTCTGCTCGCACCATTGTTACCCACGCGTCGCCGCACTCGACCGTCCCGCCGAGATTCATCCCCATCCCACCAACCGCCTCATCGAATCCGTAGTTGTCCTCGGCGTAGGCAACGAGTTCCGGCGTCGCGACGAGGGTCGCGTCGTTGAATTCACTCGCGTGTGCGACGTGGTCCTCGTGGCCGTGTGTCAACAAAACGTAGTCGGGGGCGTCGACGTCGGTCGGGTCGAGGTCCGTCTGTGGGTTCCCGAAGAACGGGTCCACCAGCAGGTCGGTTCCATCGACAGTGACGTACCACGTGGAGTGGCCGTGCCAGGTGAGTTCCATTACGAACGGTGGTATTCGGCTCACGGCCTTAATTATACTGTGTCGATCTCAACCGATCGACGGCGTTAGGATGGTGGATACACACCCCGACGTATGGAGATCCGGCGGATCGACGGCGGCCGGCCGTCAGACGCGATTTCGGTGCGGCGGGCGGTGTTCGTCGACGAGCAGGGCGTCCCCGAGGAACTCGAACTCGACGGCAAGGACGACGATGCGACCCACTTTGTCGCCTACGACAGCGGGAAGCCGATCGGGGTCGCACGCCTCCGATCGTACGATGGAGACACGAACAACAGCGAGACCGATAAAAAAGCGAACGATAGCGGGACCGACGGGACGGCGGGAAGCAGCGAGGACGCAACTTCGGGGGAAATAATAACGCGAGGGCGAGCCGCCGGGCCGAGCAGGGCCGCAAAGGTCGAGCGCGTCGCGGTGCTCGCGGATCGTCGCGGCGAGGGGATCGGCCGCGAGTTGATGGCCGCAGTCGAGCGCGCCGCCGACGCATCGGGGTACGGCCGACTCGTGCTCCACGCGCAGGTCCGGGTGGTATCGTTTTACAAACAGCTCGGCTACGACGCCGTCGGCGATACCTTCGAGGAGGCGGATATCCCTCATCGACGGATGATCAAGCAGCTGTAACTGCGCCGGCAGGCGGACGGCGTCGATCCGGGAACGCTTATATCAGACCCGGGAGACGCCCCGGCTATGCGACGGATACGATTCCGCGACTCCGGCGATGACGCCCGTTACGGCGAGTTGACCGACGACGGGATCATCCGTGCGGACCCGAAGCGCGAAGGCCGCGTCTCCGACGAGCTCGGGAGCTTCAACGTCAAGGATGTCGACGTGTTACCCCCGTGTGAGCCCTCGAAGATCGTCTGTATCGGGCTGAACTACGCCGACCACGCCGCCGAGCAGGGGATGGACGTTCCGGACCGACCCCTGCTGTTCTTGAAGACCCCGAACGCGGTCGCGAGCCACGACTCCGAGGTCGAACTCCTTCCCGACAAGGAGACCCTCGAGTACGAGGCCGAACTCGGCGTCGTCATCGGACAGCGGTGCCGGAACGTCGATGCGGCCGACGCCGATGAAGTCATTGCCGGCTACACCTGTGTCAACGACATCTCCAACCGCGACGACCAGCGCGTCGAGACGAACTGGGTCCGTGGAAAGTCCTTCGACGACGCGGCCCCGATCGGCCCCGTCATCGCCGCTCCCGAGGCGGTCCCCGAGGACGCCGCGGTCCGGTGTCGGCTCAACGGCGAGTTGCGACAGGACTCCTCTCGCGATCAGTTCATCTTCGACATTCCCGAACTGATCGAGGAGATTACCGCATACATGACTCTAGAGGAGGGCGACGTGATCTCGACGGGAACGCCGGAAGGTGTCGGCCCGCTCTCGGACGGTGACACCGTCGAAATAGAGGTCGAAGGCGTCGGCACACTCAAAAACCAGGTTCGGATACCCTGAGGCGGGTGTTCACAGGATCGGAGCCGGCGTCCCGAGCAGCCCGGAGACGACGAGCAGGCCGATCGCAGCACCCGACGCGAGGATATAAAAGGGGCGGGCGTCGCGGGCCGGCTGGCGGATCTTGTCGTTGTCGACCCCGCGCATTGCCTTTCCACTCCCGATCTCGACGAGGGCAGCGAGGCCGAACCAAAGCGCAAGCATGGTCAAGACGAGATAGCCGCTCGTCGTCCCGGTCAGCGACCCGACGGTGTACTGTGTCCCGGCGAGGTGGCCGCCCGAGAGGAACAACAACAGCGCGCTGATCCGGGTCACCCACCGGAGCGTGGAGACGACACTCCCGAAGGCGTCCGGCGAGAGTTCGCCGTCCATTGCCAGCGGGAGCACCGCCGCGGCGACGAACAGCACTGAGCCGGCCCACAGCGCGGAGAATCCGG
>NZ_JBKEGK010000241.1:0-3754 GCF_046710025.1 Natronomonas sp.
CGGACGACGACGGCCGACTTCGAACGGGACTTCGTCGCCGCCCGCGGAAACTACCTCACGGTCTGTTCGATGAACCTCGCCTTCCGACGAGAGGTGATCCCCGCGTTCTATCAACTTCCGATGGACGACAACGAGTGGGACGTTGGGCGCTTCGACGACATCTGGAGCGGCGTCTTCCTCAAGCGGGCCTGCGACCTCCTCGACACGCGGATCTACAACGGCCGCCCGCTGTGCGAGCATAACAAGGCCCCTCGGTCGACGTTCGACGACCTCCACAACGAGGTCGCCGGCCTGGAACTCAACGAACACCTCTGGGAACTCGTCGATGACGTCGAACCGGACCGTTCGGAGTCCGGCGAGGCGGCCGACCGCTACGCGGCGGTCTTCGAGGCGATGGCGCGACGGCTCGCGGACGGCGAATTCGACGAGTACCGAAACGGCGACTTTTTCGTCCACGTCGGCGAGTACATGCTCGAGTGGCTCGACTGCCTCAACGCGCTCGAGGCGGCGAGAACGCCCGCTGCAGCCGACGACTGAAGCGACGGCTATAAATATGTTTAGGTGAACCTAAAAATATGACTGACAAACGAATCCACGGACGGAAGACGAAGCGGCGCCGGTTCCTCGCGACAGCGGGCGCACTCGGGGCGGCCGGCCTCGCTGGCTGCTCGGGATCGCTCGGCGGGAACGGGGACGGAAACGGCGATACCGCCGACTCGCCGGTCGGCCAGATCGGATCCGGCCGCGAGGGTCGGGACGCCCCCGGCGGGACATCGATGAGCGAGATGCCGGACTTATCGGGCGAACTCACCGTCTACTCGGGGCGCGGCGAGTTCCTCGTCGGTGACCTCATCAGCTACATCGACACCCTCTATGAGGACCTCGAATTAACGGTCCGGTACGCCAGTTCGACCGACCTGGTAAACCAGATCGTTAACGAGGGCGACGGCTCACCCGCCGACGTGTTCTACTCGGTGAACGCCGGGGCGCTCGGTGCGCTCGCAGACGAGGGGCGGACGGGGCCGCTCGAGGAGTCGATCCTCGAGATGGTCCGCGAGGAGTTCCGAACCGACACCTGGATCGGGACCTCCGGGCGGGCGCGGACGATCCCCTACAACACCGACGCGTTCACGGCCGAGGACGTGCCGAACGAAATCATGGATTACCCCGAGGCGTTCGACGGGGACCTCGGGTGGGCCCCGTCCTACGGCTCCTGTCAGGCGTTCGTCACCGCCATGCGGCTCATCGAGGGCGAGGAGGCGACCCGCGGGTGGCTCGAGGCCGTCATCGACGACGGGATCACCGACTACCCCGACGAGTTCGCCGCCTGCCAGGCGGTCGCCGACGGCGAGATAGACGCCGCGTTCACGAACCACTACTACATCCAACGCGTCATCGACGGCAACCCCGGGGCCTCGATCGGGACCGCGTTCACGTCCGGCGACGCGGGCGCCATGTTCAACGTCGCCGGCGCGGCCGTCGTCGACACGACCGACGACGAGAGCCTCGCCAACGGCTTCGTCCGGCACCTGCTGTCCTCGGAAGCCCAGGATTACTTCGCCACGTCGACGTTCGAGTACCCCCTGATCCCCGACGTCGAACCGGTCGGGGACCTCCCCTCGATCGACGAACTCGACGTCCCCGACATCGACCTGACGCAGCTCTCCGAGCTCGAACCGACGGTCGACCTCATGCGCGACGTCGGCGCACTCTGATCGGGACAGCGTGACACCACCCCGAGAGCGGTTCAGACGGCGGGTTTCGGCGGCCGTCCGCGGAGCGATCCATCGTCTCGATGCCCCGCCACTCGCCGCCGCCGCGGTCGCCCTCGCCGCCGCGGTCGCCGTTTTCGCCGTCTCAAGCACAGTCTTCGCGTACCATTCAAGCAACCACGACGAGGGCGTCTACCTGTTGCAGGCGGCGCTGCTTCTCGACGGACAACTCGAACTCCGGGCAGGCGAACTGGCCGGCGCGTTCCGGCCGTGGTTCTTCATTGAGGACGGTGGCCGGCTGTACCCGAAGTACACGCCTGTTCCGGCGGCGCTGTTCGCGACCTCGATGGCGCTGTTCGGCGAACCGCGGGTGACCCTCGCCGCGGTCGCCGCGGCGAACGCCGGCCTCACATATCTGCTGGGGGCAACAGTGTTCGACCGCCGGATCGGCGTCGTCGCTGCGGTGCTATTCGCCGCCTCGCCGCTCGCGCTCGTAACGACAGCGGCGTTTCTCCCCTACGCGCCAACGACGGCGTTGAACCTGCTGTTCGCCGTTGCGTATCTGCGGGGCGTTCGAGACGGCTCACCCGTGGCTGCGGGGGTCGCTGGTTTCGCGATCGGGGCCGCTTTCTTCGCCCGGCCCTACACCGCGGTGCTGTTCGCGGCTCCGTTCATTATCCACGCCATCTACTCGATCGCGCGGTCGGTGTCGGCCGACGGCATCGGGCTCACCGAACCGGTCCGGAGACAGGGCCTCACCGCGCTTTTCGGCCTCGTGTTCGTCGGCGTGACGCTCGCGTACAACGCCCGGATGACCGGGTCGGCGCTCGTGTTCCCCTACGAAGCGTTCGCCCCTGCGGACGGTCCGGGATTCGGCCCTCGGGAGATCCTCGACCACTCGGTCACCTACACCCCCGAGTTGGCGCTGACGGCTAACGGCTACGTCCTCCGGTATTTCGCGACGCGGTGGTTCGTCGCGGGGCCGATCGGGACGGCGGCCGCGCTTGCCGGCCTCGCGCTCGCCGCCCGCCGCTGGATCGACGGCTGGAGGTCACGGGACGGCGATGAATTCGAGCGACGGGCGGGATTGGCCCTCGCCGGCCTCTTCGTGACTGTCACGGCCGGTAACGTCGCCTTCTGGGGCAACTACAATGTTCTCGCGACGATGTCGGACCCAACTGACGGCCTCGTCTCGCAGTTCGGCCCGTTCTATCACTTCGACCTGCTCGCTCCCCTCTCGGTGTTCGCCGCCCTCGCCGTCGTCGTCGGCTGGGATCGGGGCGTTCCCGCCGTCCAATCGCGGGTCGAGCGCCGTGGCTCCCGGCGGGCCGCGCGTGTCGCGGTCGCGCTCCTCGTCCTCGTGAGCCTCGTCGGCGCGTCGGTCGCCGCGGCCGCGACTGTCTCGGCCCCGCTTGATCGGAACGCGGCCCACGCCGAGAAGTACGAGGCCGCTTACGAACCGGTCGAGACGGCCGATCTCGAGGACGCGCTGGTCTTTGTCCCGACGCCGTACGGCGACTGGCAGAACCATCCATTTCAGTACCTCCGCAACGACGGCGGGCTGGACGGCTCGGTCGTCTACGCGCTCGATCGCGCGCCCGGCGACGATTTTGCCGTCCTCGACGCTTATCCGAACCGGACGCACTACCGCTACGCCTACCGAGGCGAGTGGACGCCGGACGCGGACCGGCACGTAACGCCGACGATCGAGGCGCTCGACATCCGGCGCGGTGCGGCGCTGACAGGTGAGATGGTCGTCGGCGTCCCGCCGCGAGTCGAGCGTGCGACGGTCCGCCTCGAAAGCGAAACCGGCGCCCGTGCCGAGTACGCGGTGTCCGATCCCGGCGAGTCGATCACCGTGCGGTGGTCGATCGACCGCGACGCGGCCCGCCTGACCGCGGCCGACTCCGACTCCGTCCGGGTCGGCGGGACCGACACCCTCGTTTTGACCGTGACGCTCGTCCAACCCGACGGCGGGACGCTCACGTACCGCCAGGAGACGACCGTCCGGACCGACCTCGAGGGCGTCGAGGCGGTGTGGC
>NZ_JBKEGK010000242.1:0-3748 GCF_046710025.1 Natronomonas sp.
CGGAACCGAGGTGTTCTCGACGTTCGCCCACGATAACGGCCAAATCGAACAGGAACTGACGACCGAAGATATCTTCGATTACAATGTCTACGATGGCCTGTAACTGCGGACACGAGGGGGCGTGAGCACAGATGGCCACGAAAACCGACGTTGATGACGATATCGGGGGATACATAAACGGGTCGATCCCGACGGTCGACCCACGGCGGGCGATCCTCGGGTCCGCCGGTATCGCCGGCTTTCTTACGCTATGGTGGGCGGCCTCGCTCGTCCAGCCCACATATGTACTGCCGTCGCCGGCCGCTGTCGGCGAAACGTTCTACGCTGAGGCCGCGAGCGGCGAGATGGCGACTGCGGTCGGCCAAAGCGTCCGTCACTGGATTCCAGGCGCCGTGATCGGCACCACCCTCGGCGTTGCAGCCGGCGTCGGCCTAGCGTGGAGTTCACTCGCCGACGACATCTCAGCACCGATCGTTCGCACCCTGCGACCGGTGCCGCCGCTAGCGCTCATCGGCTTCGCGATCGCGTGGTTTGGCATCAACCACGCCGGAGCGGCCTTTATTATCGCCGTCGGGGCCTTCTGGATCAACTTCTATGCCGCCTACGGCGGCGTCGAGGGCGTCTCGGAGGACCTCCTTGACGTCGCCCGTAGTCTCGGCGTCGAGGGCGACTTCGAGTTGCTGCGGTCGGTCGTCGTCCCCGCGGCCTCCCCGGAGATACTGACCGGGATCCGGACCGGGATCGGGCGGTGTTGGATGCTCGTCGTCGCCTCCGAGATCTTCGGCGTCCCCGGCATCGGGCGGCGTATCCTGCGCGCCTCGAACAATCTTCAGGTCGACGTCGTGATCGCGTACATCCTCGTGTTGAGCCTGCTGTTCTTACTTGTCGACGTGACCTTTAGGGCGGCCCAACGGAGGGTGCTCGCGTGGCGGTGAACGATGACGAGCGCGGAACCGAAAAGGGGGGCAGGAGTACAGACAGCGGACACGAAACCGCAACGGCCGCCCGCGTCCAAGTTTCGGACATCGCCAAGCACTACGAGGGCAACGAGGGGCCGATCCGGGCGCTCGAAGGGGTCTCCTTCGACGTCTCGGACGGCGAGTTCGTCTGCCTCGTCGGCCCCTCGGGATGTGGAAAGACGACGATGTTTCGGATCATCGCCGGCCTCGAGTCCGCAACGGCGGGTGACGTCTTCCTGAACGACGAGCGGGTCGACGGCCCGACATCCGACATGGGCGTCGTCTTCCAGGAGTACCACCTCTTCCCGTGGCGGACCGTCCGCGGAAACGTCGCTTTCGGCCTCGAAAAAAGCGATGTCGCCGCCGAGGAGCGCCGGGCGCGGGTCGAGCGACTCGTCGAGTTGGTCGGCCTCGAAGGGTTCGGCGATAGCTACCCCAAGGAACTCTCCGGCGGCATGAAACAGCGCGTCGCCATCGCGCGGGCGCTGGCGGTCGATCCCGACCTCCTGCTCATGGACGAGCCCTTCGGCGCCGTCGACGCACAGACGCGGGAGATGCTCCAGACCGAACTGCTGGAAATCTGGCGCGAGACCGGAAAGACCGTCCTGTTCGTCACCCACGACGTTGAGGAGGCAGTGAAACTCGCCGACCGGATCGTCGTGATGGCCAAGGAACCCGGGAGGGTCCGAGAAGTAATCGACGTGGACCTCCCCCGGCCGCGGGCGCGCTCGGACGCCAAGTTCGGGCGCTACTACGAGCGCGTGCTGGGGCTCATCCGCGGCGAGCGGGGCACACCGGACGTGTAAGGCTCACTCGTTCGCTCGGGCCTCGCGGAGTTCCTCTATGTGGCGTTCGAGTCTGCGAAGCGTCGCGTCCGCATCGGCGTACCCCGCCTCGTACTCGCCGTAGGCGTCGTCGGCCTTCGTCAGGAAGCGATCGATGGCGGCGTCTGCGTCGGTCATGTGGGGTGTTCGGTCGGTCAGTTTAAAAGGCGGGCGATGTGGGGCTCGGTTCGACATCACCGGACCCCGTTTCGGCCGCCGAAACAGGTCGCGACTTGATAACCGGATCGTGTGAATCACGGGCAATGGCCGTGTCTCCCGCTCGCTCGCCGCCCCGTGGACGCCGATTCGGAGCTGTCTGTCTGTGCGTCGCCCTCGCGGCGCTCGTCGGCGTCGGGCTGGCTGGCGGGACCGCCGCGGCGCAAAGCGAGGCGACGATAGAGAACGTGACGATCACTCCCGACGAGGGCGACGCGGGCGTCACGGATACGCACACCGTGACCGTCGAGACGGCGAACACGACGGGGACGAACGCGACGATCGAACTCGACCTCACGGGGTGGGCCGCCGAGCGGACGGAGAACGTCGATGTCGTGACCGGGCAGGCAACCGGGGGTCCGACAAGCGACAGCGTCCGGGTCGATCCGGAGGGCGAGACGGTCGTCGTCGACATCAGGGTCACGCACCCGACGACAACGGGCGACGTGTCGATCGAGGCGGTCGTGATCGGCGGCTCGGGCGAGCGTCTCGGGTCCGATGCGGCGTCGATCGCGGTCGAGTCGGTCGGATTCGATCCGTCGCTCGCGGACAGCGAGATCGACGCCTTCGGCGCCGAGGCCGACCACACGACGGAGCTTTCGGGGCTCGGGTCCGCGGCGCCCGAGAACGCCGTGGCGATTTCGTCGCCGGATCTGGCCGACGACGAGCTATTCGAGGTACTCGATGGCGACGAACGGGAAGCCGTCTATCGAGAAGACGGCGAGCTCAGGCTGGAACCCCCCGGGCAGGAGCCGGGTATCGAACTCTCGTTTCGGGACTTCGACGCGGCGACGTACCGGTTCGACCTCTCGCCGGTCGGTTCCGAGGTCAAACAACGGCTCGAACTCGAGGTCGTCGACCCCGAAGTCGACGGCTCTTTTGCGACCGACCGACATGAGGTGGCAGCCGGCGACATGGTGACCGTTGATACGAGCATTAGCGGCGTCGACGGGGGGTATCTACTCGTCGGTGCAGACCACAAGGCGCGGGAAGGCAGACCGGCCAATTTCTTCGACATTGTCTATGTAGAGGGAGGAGCATTAACGATCAACACCCGCCTGCTCGGCACCAGCGCCGATACCGAAGACGTGTATATGACCGATGGTACCGTCCGGAGTTACCTCCATGACCCCCCAGTGGGTGAAACGGAAGGAGATGGTGAAAAGCGACTCTCCGAGGTTCGCTTCAGAGGTTCAGACGGCCGTCGAACGTGGGACAATATAGACGAATTCCGAGCGGAGATGGGGATGGGACCGCTGCCACGGCCGGTTCAGCCCGAGCGCTACCGGTTTGTGCTTGGAGCGGATGGCACCGTTGAACTGCGCGATGACGGCATCGCCGACTTTGCGCACCCGGTCGCCCGCTCGAATCTGCAAGTGACGGAGCCCAGCGTGGAGTCAGTCACGACGTACGTCGCGCCGCGTGGCCCGGCAAACGAGTTCGAGACCTCCGGAGACATTGGTTCGCTGACGGGGGAGCTGACCGAACGGGGTACCATCGCCAAGGAGGACAGACTCGTCTTTGAGATTGAGGCAACTGGCCTCTATGGAGCACTCTTTCATCAAACCGACGAAGGCGGACAGGAGTTTGAGGAGGGAGTTCACCCCGATGAGTTTCAGGACTTGCTCAACCTCGAGGACGAGGGTATCGTCCTCGAATCCAAGCAGACGGACATGACTTCGAACGAACCCCGAACTGAGCTTAACCTCGGCGGTGCAACGGATGGCGAGGCATACGTCATTCCGGAGT
>NZ_JBKEGK010000243.1:0-3720 GCF_046710025.1 Natronomonas sp.
CTCGCCATTGAACGCGGTCTCGCGGCCGCCGTTCAAAAAGTAGGTCACGTGGGCGTACTTTTCGGACTCCGCCGCCCGAAGCTGCGTGCGCCCGGCCTCCGAGAGCGCCTCGCCAAGCGTCCGCTCGGGCTCCAACGGCGGGTAGGCGACGGGAAGCCCGAACGTCTCGTCATACTCTGTCATCGTCACGAACGTGACCTCGGGAGGGTCGGTCTCGAACGCCCACTCCGGGTCGATATCGGCGAGCATCCGGGTGAGTTGGCGGGCGCGGTCGGCCCGGAAATTGAAGAAGATGGCCGCGTCACCCGCCGAGAGCGGAGGCGTGCCGGCCACGAGCGTCGGTTCGACGTACTCGTCCGTCTCGCCGCGGTCGTATGACGACTCGACGGCGTCGACGGCCGAGTCGGCGACATGGGGCGCCTCGCGCTCGACGATCGCGTCGTAGGCGCGTTTCGTCCGCGTCCAGTTCTCGTCGCGGTCCATCGCGTAGTAGCGGCCACAAACCGTCCCGACGTGACCGGTGCCGTGCTCGTCCGCCGTCGCTTCGAGATCGGCGAGAAAGTCCGAGCCGCTCTCGGGGGCCGTATCCCGGCCGTCGGTAAAGGCGTGTGTGACGGCCTCGACCCCCCGATCTGCGGCGAGTTCGATCAGGGCGTGGAGGTGTGCCTGATACGAGTGGACGCCGCCGTCGCTGACGAGCCCTAACAAGTGTACCCGTCCATCGCCGTCGGCGACGGCCGAGAGCGCCTCGCCGATCGCCTCGTTGTCGGCGAAGACGCCGGCGTCAATGTCGTCGGTCACGCGTGTCGAGTCCTGTTTGACGACCCGACCCGCCCCGATGTTGAGGTGGCCGACCTCGCTGTTTCCCATCTGTCCGTCCGGGAGACCGACCCGCCTGCCGTGGGTCTCGAGCGTTCCGGACGCGCCGGCGTCACGGAGTCGGTCGACGGTCGGCGTCGCCGCCGCCGAGACGGCGTCGCCCTCGCCGCCGTCGCCGAGACCCCAGCCGTCGAGGATTACGAGCGCGGCTTGCATACGTCCGGAGAGTGCCCCCCACCCTAAGGCGATGTCGCTTCGACGCCTCTTGGGTCCGCCGAGGCGAGTGACCGACTCTCGCCTCTCGGAAACGTTTTCCCGAGGCCGCCGGTAGCCGGGGGTATGTACCTGCGGCTCATCGGGCTCGCGCTGCTCGTCCCCCTCTTCGACGTCCTGTTGCTCGTCGTCCTCGCAACCGGGCTGGGGCCGGTCACGATCGGTCCGGCGGCGACGGTCGCCGTTGTCGTGTTGACCGCGTTGATCGGGCTACTTCTGGTCCGGGCCGAGGGCCGCCACACTATCCGGAAGATCCAGCGCAAACTTGCGCGTGGTGACCCGCCGACGGACGAGGTACTCGACGGCGCGTTCCTCCTCGTCGCCGGCGCATTGATGCTCACACCCGGCCTCGTCACCGACTTGCTTGGGCTCGTGCTCGTGTTACCACCGACCCGGTACCCGATCCGAGTCGTCGTCAAACGCTACGTCGTCAGGCCGTATCTCGACAGCAAGACCGACGGCTTCGCGAGCGGTAACGTCTATATCGGAGGGTTCCCCGGCGGCGACGGCGAGGCGAGCGGGTTCGGGGGCGGGAGCGGGTTCCCTGGGGGCCAGGGACCGGGGCCGGGACCGAACCGCGGGCCGGGACCCGACTCGGAGTCGGATTCCGCTGCCGCTGATTATGACGGCAGCACGGTCGAAATGGGCGAGGATGACTACGAGTTCGAGGACGTCTCCGAGCCCGATGACGGCGGCGATGCCAGGGATACTGGATCGACGAACGATGTCGACGACAGCGATTCGCGGGAGCGATAACCGTGGGACGACCCGGCGAGGGGCGGGCGAAAAGAAACGTTTAAACAACCCACGACGCTACGGTGAAACGCGCCTACCTAGGGCCAATAGCTCAGCTAGGTATGAGCGCTCGGCTGATAACCGGGAGGTCCTCGGTTCAAATCCGAGTTGGCCCACTCGGTTTCCGAACGGTCCTTGGCCGTCGGAAATCGGTGGCCAAACTCCCGTAGGCGTCTCATTTCCGTCCTAACTCCAGATAGTTAGAACCCTCTACAGCAGTAGAGTTCAACCGCTGTTTCCACGTAGGGGTGTGCTGTCTTGCTATTGCAGTTAGCCGCGCCCTCAGCGCACCAAATTTTCGAGACGTTATTTGCTTATTGACTCGATGGGCATTTGCTCGCCTTGTTCCGCTCCATTACTTCGCAGGAGTCTATCTCGCGACCGTGCGGACACTCTCCTGTGTATTGACAGGGGCGTGAAGCTCGATATAAACTGTCTTGAGGCGAGGGCATCGCCTGGACCGGAGTATTGGTTTGGCATGAAGTGTGCCGAAAGCACTACATCGAGCGCCGCTTGGGGAGAGAGTGCTTCGATCGCTCCAGCATCCGAGCCACGTTCGTCGCGGAACGCAAGCACACACCGATACCCCCATCCGTTTCGTTCGCGGCTCCAAGCGCCATGGAAGTCGGCATGGGGCGTGGAACAGAACTCCTCAAACAACTCGCCGCATCAGAAAACTCGGCTTGCAGCGGCCCGTTGCCCTCAACTAGCGCTGATGAGAGACGCCGGCATCGTCTCCCACGGTCCGAAGCGCAGGTCGCGTCGCCGGCACATCTGAGCTCGTTGCGGGGTGTTTCAGTGTGTGTCAGAGAGGTTGGGATAGGACTGGGCACCACCGCTTGAGTTTCGGGCGACGAGCGTCGCCACCGCCGCGGTGCCGCCGTTGACCTCGCGACGTCGTTCCTCGTAGCTGAGGATCGTCAGATCCAGACACGCCCGAAGCAGATCGTTCGAGCGGTAGCAATGCCGATCGCTTGAGGGACCGATCTCGATCGGATCGCTCGATCGGAGATGGTGTTCATACACCAATACGCCGCCCGGCGCGAGCATTTCCTTGAGATCCGGCAGGAGTTCGAGCGCAGCAAAGAAGCTCACGGTGATCACGTCGTAGGCGCCCGTCTCGAGATCGAACTCGGGGTCGGTGAGGTCGGCCCGGATCCACTCGACATCGACCCCCTTCTCGGTGGCGCGGCGGCGGGCCCGCTTGAGGGCTTCGTCGGAGATGTCGACGGCCTCAACCTCGTACCCACGCTCGGCGAGGTAGATCGCATTGCGCCCGGTGCCGGTCGCGACGTCCAGCGCACGGCCCTCGGGCAGCGTGTCGACCCGCCGCGCGAGCTCGGGGATCGGATCCTCGGGGAGTTCGAAGTCATCGTCGCCGCTGTACTTCTCGTTCCAGCGTTCGCGGTCGTCGGCCACGGTCCGACATTCGGGGGGAGCCGTGTTGAAACTAGCTGTGCACGAATTCGATTCCGACGCCTCACCTACTACGAGGATGGAGCCACATCGTGAACGGTTCGGAGGGCTGACCAATCGATCATTATGACGGTGGCTCCCCGAATCGAACTCCAAGGTCGGGGCCGAGCGATCACACCCACCTGAAACCATCCCCGATCGACCCGGCGACGTGCGGTTGTCGGAGGATATTTGCTCGTAGCTGCTGCTGAAGTGCTGTGAACTACCGCCGCCTACTCGGCGGTTGACGCCGCTTCGGTGAGGATGGGGGCTTCTCGCCCGATCTGCTACCCCCTCTGCGGTCCAGCGCACCCACTGGCTCTTGCACCGCTACGTGAGGTTAGCATATGCCAACTGGAGAATAATGTGCGCTCGTAC
>NZ_JBKEGK010000244.1:0-3699 GCF_046710025.1 Natronomonas sp.
ACAGCCGTGCGCGGGATCGTCGACAAAGAGGACCCCGCACTCATCGTCCCGGAGATCGAGGCTATCGCAACTGACGAACTCGAACGGCTGGAGGCGGATGACTACGACGTGGTGCCGACGGCCCGTGCGACGCGGCTGACGATGGACCGCGAGTGGATCCGTGAGTTCGCCGCCGAGGAGGTGGGCGTTCCCACTAGCGAGTACGCGTTCGCCGACAACCACGAGGCGTACCGCGAGGCGGTCGCGACCATCGGGACACCGGTAGTTGTCAAGCCGACGATGTCCTCGTCGGGGAAGGGGCAGTCGGTCGTGCGCAATCCCGAGGAAGTCGACGC
Organism: Natronomonas sp.; assembly: GCF_046710025.1. Taxonomy (GTDB): domain Archaea; phylum Halobacteriota; class Halobacteria; order Halobacteriales; family Haloarculaceae; genus Natronomonas. The sequence goes on from NZ_JBKEGK010000244.1 coordinate 336, forward strand.
CGCCTGGGAGACGGCCCGAGCGGGTTCACGCTCGGATACTGGTCGAATTATTATCGAGGAGCTTGTGCGGTTCGACTCCGAGTTCACTCTACTGACCGTGCGCCACGACGACGGGACGACGTTCTGTCCCCCCGTGGGTCACACACAGCAGGACGGCGATTACCGGACGAGCTGGCAGCCACACCCACTGACTGACGAGCAACTGTCGGCCGCACAGCGAATGGCCCGCGAGGTAACCGACGGACTCGGTGGGCACGGCATCTTCGGGGTTGAGTTCTTCGTCCAAGACGGCGAGGTGTTGTTCAGCGAGCTCTCGCCACGACCTCACGATACGGGCCTCGTAACGTTGGGCACTCAGCGGCTAAGCCAGTTCGATCTTCATTTGCGCGCGATTCTCGGCCTTCCGGTGCCCGAGGTCACCGTCGAGCGCCCCGGCGCAAGCGCAGCGTTAGTCGTTACCGAGTCTCTTGACCAGCCTGGGTTTCTCGGGGCCGATGAGGCCCTTTCGACGCCCGAGACCGACCTGCGGCTGTTCGGCAAACCGGAGGCATACGCTGGTCGGCGGATGGGCGTCGCCGTGGCGACCGGCGCCGACACTGACACTGCCCGGGACCGCGCCACCACGGCTGTTGGTCAGATCGATGTCGTCGACGACGCCTGATTCGGTCGACTCAATGTCAAGGGTGGTCGGTAGCCAACTTCAATATAACGGCTATACGCCTGCGAGCGGGAAATGCCGGCTTTCGGATCGAGACGCTCGTCGGATGTCCTCGCTCGGTGCGTTGGGCGAACCACGGCGTGTCCGTATGGAGTGGGGACGGCCCGTCGGACTCGATACATCTGCCTCATAATCGAGCAGTAATTTCGTTTGAGACGTTCTGCGCGGCTCCGGGGACCAGGTGTTTCGAGGGGACTGAATCGCCAGCGAAAAACTCGAATCGGTTGCACAGTAGTGTGGGCGGTTAAGTCGTGAGTATGATACTGCCGCAAGGGTTTAATTCGGGGGTAATTCAACCACTCGCCCCGCTCGGAACACGGAGATGAGAGGTCAAGCCCAACCCCTTCGGTTACCGCTCGGTCACGATCTATTCAGTCGTGGGGAGCTGACGCCGCCTGCGCCATGACCGTTCCGAGCGACGAGAAGCGAGCGGCGATCGTATCGCCGGCATCCACAGGGATCGGCTCGGTAAGCGAGCCCGTCGTCACGATATCGCCCGTCTCGAGGGAGTCGCCGCGGTCGACAAGCGCATCGGCGAGCCACGCGACTGCATCGGCGGGATGGCCGAGCACCGCCGCTCCGGTCCCCGTCGCTCGGTGGTCCCCGTTTATCAATACCTCGACGGCTTCGAGCGCGAAATCCGTCGTCGTTACGGGCGTCCCATCACCGAGGAGTAGCCGAGCGGCGAGCGCGTTGTCGGCGATCGCCGCAGGCGCGGTAAAGTCCCAGTCACCGATTCGACTGTCGACGACCTCGATGACGGGAACGACGAACCGGGTCGCCGACAGGACGTCGAGGCGGTCTGCCGACGGATCTAGGTCTTCGCCGAGGACGAACGCGAGTTCCGGTTCGACGCGCGGTTCGATCAACGAGTCGACCTCGAACCGACGGTTCCATCGGATCGTGTCCTCAAGAACACGTCCGTACGCGGGTTCGTCGACCCCGAGATTGGATTGTACGGCCTCGTTCGTGAACCCGACTTTGTATCCGATGACGGGCCCCTCGTCGGACGTTCGGCTCTCAACGAACTCGTCTTGAGCCGCGTATCCATCCGCAACGGTCGGGGCTGACGGCAGCGACCCCGCGTTAATGGGTTCCGCATCGACGTACGCTCGGTGGAGCGTCGCAGCGAGTTGCTCGGAGTCGATCGGCATGGTCCCCTTTTGAGATGGTTTCACTTACGGGTTCGGTTACCACGAGCCGACCGCTGATCACCCCGTACAGCTGGAAGTCAAGCCGGGGTCACGGAACAGCCACCTGCGGCCCCGACCCGGAAGAGACGTGGCGATCCGAGTCGCCGCGCTCGTGAGTCGTTCCGATTGCATAGACCGTTCGGCACGTTCTCAGTTTATCAGGGGCTAATAACAGAAGATAGAATGACCGGTGACAGGATGCCGCCTCCCAGCATTTGAAGTATTTTATTACTACTAAGCATCAATCGGTGAGACGATTCAGTTCTGCAACTGTGATCCGGTACGTGATCTTGTGAGGTCATCGACACGGTCTTCGAGTTCGCCTCGCAGATCTTCGATCTCTCTGTCTTCACTTGCAGCCACCCGTACGCAATAATTTGCGGAGGAATAGAACTATTACGTTCGAGTGAGTACTATCGCGTATGTCACCCGAAGAGGCGTCCAACGACGAACCCGAGTGGGTAGGGACGTGGAAGAAGCACGCGTCGGCGTTCGATCGGGTGAAGTCAGTCACGATGACGCTCTCTGAGCCACAGCCCGCCCCATGGATAGCCGAGGAGGCTGCTGTCTCTCCAAATACGGCGCGGGACCACTTGCATCGGCTCATCGATCTTGGCGTCGTGACGGCAACCGAGAAGGACGGGACCCGTCGCTACTATCCGGACCCACTGTACACCCGGCTTCGGGATGTTCGAGAGTTACTCCGAGGGACGACAAAGCAGGAACTCTCAGAACAGGCCGCTGATTTGAAAAACGACATCGCGGCCTGGGAGACGGAGTACGATGTCCACTCGCCTGACGTGTTACGCGAGCGGGCGACTGCTGACGACGTTTCCGCCGAGCAAGCGTACGAGTTCGTACGGATTGCGAGCGACTGGGAACTCGCCCGATATCGGCTCTCGCTCGTGCAGGACGCCATCGAGAACTACGACACCTGGACGTCGGATCCGTCGTCGATCACGGTATGACGGGCGAGCGGGACACGCCAGAGAACTCACCCGACACCGGCGGTCACCGAACCAGCCACCCTTGTTCTGGTTCCCGTGGGGAACGTGTTCGCTCCGATGGAGGTGCGAATTCCGGGCGGGATCGTCACCGCATCTTACGCGAGTTACGCGGTGAGTTGGTGCGACATCCCGCTGTTCGATCCGTCGAGGGGGAACCGCCGGACGAGTACCGGGAACTACGAGCCGCCCTCAACCCGTCGTGGTTCGGTCGCGGTACAGAGACGGCGTCGCTCCGGGTAACGTGGATCCCGGATCCGACACCCGGCCCCGAAGCATCCGACCGCGCGAACGACACTTGGATTCGAACCCCGATTCGTGCGTACTACACCCTCCATTACAGCCAACCGGACGGGCTCGACTGCGGGTTCCACTGTGAACCGAATCCGCACGTGGATGGGTTGCTCCACTACCAGAAACGGGAGGACGCGAACGACGCGTACACGTAC
>NZ_JBKEGK010000245.1:0-3669 GCF_046710025.1 Natronomonas sp.
ATCTGCAACCGTTTGTGGCACCCCATCCGCGCCGGTCGGCGAGCAACTGGACGCATGTACCCACGAGCTTAGCCGGCACACTGCAAACTACGATACAGTAGGAGTTCACACGCGGTCATGTTTCGGTGGTAAGCCATTTACCGACAGAGTAACACCCGGTCGGCCGGCGCGACGCCGCGTCCTATCGCGGTTTATATATAAACGGCGTGGACGCCACCTGCTCCATTACGACGGCTCCCGTGATGCCCATATTGAAAACGAGCCGTTGTGTCGCCAGCATCGAGCGGACGCCGGTGGCGAGCGGCGCGGGCGACGTGTCGTCCGACGCCGTCCGAACGGCGTCGCGGAGTTCCTCGATGGAGGCGGCGTCTGAATCGACCGTCAGGGTGGTCCGTTCGTTCCCGTCATCGATTGTGATATGAACCTCCGAGTCTCGGCCGTCCGCATCTGCTGGTCGTTCGGCGGGCGTGTCCCCGTCGGGTTCGTTGCCGAGGTGTGCGTAACGATCTTTTTTTGACATTAGTCATTCACCGTGGATTGTCGTTCGGCCGGGTCGTTCGCCGAGATCGCTACAGCGAGGTCGCGGTAGGCATCCAGCAGGGATTCTTGATACGCGCGCAAGCCGCGTTCCTCGGCATACCGGAAGATATCGAGTTGTGCGTCCCATGCCTTTTCCATCACGTTGTAGTTCGGAACCGTGACCGGAAGCACCTCGACGTTATCCGTGTCCTCCTCAAGTGACTCTCTGACCGCTCGGTTCAGACTCGACCCGTCGACCTTGTTCGGCAACACGCCGAGCACGTCGAGCGTGAACTCGGGTTGAGCCCGCTGTAGCTGGGATTCGAGCGCGCCGACGGTGTCCAACACGCCGGAGATAGACTGTTTCCCTTTTCGCGTCATCTCCATCGGGATCAATACGTTCCCGCTGGCGATGAGCGCGTTATCTACCAGCAGGTTGAGGGTGGCCGGCGGATCGATAATGACGTGATCGTAGTCGTCCACGACGGGATCGAGCGCCGACCGGAGGAGGAACTCGGCCGTCGAGATTCCTTCGGCGCGCACGGTACTCTCCAGCGAGGCGAGCGACTCGTGGGCTGGCACCAGATCGAACGATTCATCTTCGATGATGATCTCGTCGAGCGCGGCCGTACCCAAAAGCACGTCCGTGATCGTCACGCCGTCGGCGGTCTTCGCTTCCGGATACCCCGCGTGAGCCGAGAGGCTGGCCGGCTGTGGATCTAAATCTACGAGAAGCGTCCTCTCGCCCCGACGCCCGAGTGCGGCGCCGAGATTTATCGCTGTGGTGGTCTTTCCGACGCCCCCGCTTTCGGACCATATCACCAGTTTCGTCATCTATCTGTTCGTGTCGGTTACCGCTCTCCGCTGTCTTGTCAATGTGTGGGTCACGCGGCCGGGCCGTTACTGTCGCTGCTGCTCCCCACACGACCGACACTGATACTCGACCGCATTCTCCCGAATGTCGTACTCGATGTCGGCGTTCGAGCGCGGTGTGTCGCGCCCGCAGTACCTGCACGTCCACGCGGTATCTAACGCCTGTGTCGATTCGACGCGAGTGACTAATCGTGCGGCCTGGTCGTATTTTCCCCTCGCCCGACGCCTGTGTTCGCGCACGGTCGCGGTCGTCACATCGGTCAACTGCGAGATCGCGTCGTCAGTGAACCCGAGTTCGCCGTAGCTCGCGACCTCGGCTTCTTGTGTCGTGAGTCCGATGGCCTCCCACGCCGTCTTCCGGGATTCGATGCGCTCCGTGAGTTCGTGTTTCACCTCCCGGACCTGCTCCCGTTTTCTGGCCTCGATCGGCGGCCGGCCGGCGCGGATATTGCGCACGATCCGGTTGACACCGCTCACGTCGACGAAGTCGCCCATGTGATCGGTCAAGCCCCGTATAGTGGTAAAGTTTCCCACGCCGACGCGTACGTCGAAAGTAGGGTTCGGTTGGCGATCAAGCGGAGCGGCGCGGGTGGGGTGTCCACGCTCAGCGGATTGAATCTCGGCGAGCGTCCCGATGGCGGAACGCGGACCGGGTCGCCGCGTCTCAGAACGCGACAAAGCCCCCGTCAGCGAGGAAGAAGACGATGTAGTAGACCACGAGCGCGAGTGCCAAGAGCCACTGTCCCAGCGTGACCTGCCGCCCCTCGCCGACCGCGACTTTGACAAGCGGGTAGCTAAGAATGCCGGCCGCGAGGCCCTCGGCGATCGATGTCGTCAGCGGCATCACAGTGATCGTGAGTCCGGCCGGGATCGCCCAGGCGGGGTCGTCCCAATCAATGTCGGCGACGCCCTGCAGCATGATAATCCCGACGACCACTAGAGCGATGTAGGTCGCATACAGCGGGAGCAGGCTGATGAGCGGGACCACTGCGAGCGCTGCGAGGAAGAAGAGTCCGACCACCAAGGCGGTAAAGCCGGTCCGGCCGCCCTCCTCGATCCCCGTTGAGGACTCGATGTACGTCGTCACCGTCGAAGTTCCGAGCATCGCGCCGGTGGTCGTGCCGACGGCGTCGGCCATCAGTGGTTTGTCCATCTCCGGAAGGTTTCCATCGTCGTCGAGGAAGCCGGCGATTCCGGAGACGCCAATGAGCGTTCCGGCAGTGTCGAAGAAGTCGACAACAAAGAAGGTGAACACGACGAGCGCGAAGACGAGCGGATCCTCCGTGATCCCGCCGAGGCCCTGAACGAACCCCTCGACGAGCGGCAGGAAATTATACTGGACATCGAAGAGATATGTAGTAAAGCCGACATCGCGGATGACCCCAATCGTGTTCGGCGGGGCGAAGGCCCCCCCCTGTCCGGGGACGAAGAGCGCGATGAGCCAGCCGACGACCGAGGTGGCGAGGATGCCGAGGACGATCGAGCCCTTGATGCCCCGGGCGTAGAGAAACAGCGTCAGCGCCAGACCGGCGACGGCAACGATGGCTGTCGGTTCGACGAGGAAGTTCCCCAACTGGACGAGCGTGCCGCTCGGGTACTCCGCCACCACGTTCATCTCTTGGAGCCCGAGAAACAGGAGGAAGATACCGATCCCGGCCCCGACGGCGAACTTGACCGGCTCCGGGAACAACTCGATGACGTAGCGACGCGCCCCGACGGCCGTCAGCGCGATGAACAGGACCCCTTCGACGAACACTGCGGCCAGAGCCACCTGCCAGGGGACGCCTAACCCGAGCACGACGGTGAACGCAAAGAAGGCGTTCAGCCCCATCCCCGGTGCCAGCCCGAAGGGGCGTTTTGCATAAAACGCCATCACGGCGATGGCGACCACCGACGCGATAATCGTCACCACCGCGAGCATCTGGATGACCTCGCCTTGGTTCATCCCCGCCGGCGGATCGGTCATGATCGCCTCCGAGAGGATTACCGGGTTGACGACGATGACGTACGCCATCGCGAGAAACGTCGTCGCCCCGGCGAGCGTCTCGGTGCGGAGGTCGGTGTCGTGCGCCTCGAAATCGAAGTAGTCGGCGAGTGAGTCAACGACGCCCATCTTTCACGTTTGAGCACACCGAGTAACAAAGGTATAGTCGTTTTCGTCGACGTTCGGGAACGTATATACAAAAACATGCATATTCGGCGCATCCGACAGCGCCGGCCGGGTTCGCACACCGACGTGTTCTAGTTACTGCTCAAATTCGACGAGCGCGTCGACGG
>NZ_JBKEGK010000246.1:0-3665 GCF_046710025.1 Natronomonas sp.
CGCCGCGCCGGCCAGCCAGGCCGAACTGTTTCTCTACGAACTCACCGGCGCGCGGGACACGCTGTATCTAACAATAGACCGGACGAGCGACGCGGTCGCGAACAGTATCGAGGCCGCACCGACATCAACCGGTGACCCGACTGTCCGGGACGTCACCGGGGACGCACCGCTGGACAACACCTCGAAGCTCATCGCCGCGCTCCCGGATTCCTCGAATCTAATCGTTGACCCGATCGATGTTCTCGAACGAAACGAGCCGCCGAGATACCGGAAGTTCATGAACGAACTTCAAAACCAGGTGTACAACACCGATAGCCTCGCCGTGTTGCACTGTTTGGACGGTCACGCCGTCCCCGAGCTCCGGGACACGACGGTGCACATGGCCGATGTCGTCTTCCAGTTACAGACGAAACTGAAAGGCGACCGGGTCGAAAATCGTCTTACGGTGCCGAAGTTCCGCGGCGGGAGGGCGCTCTCCGACGCGATCAAACTCGATCTCACCGAGGCGATCGATATCGATACCAGTCGGGACATTGCCTGAGACGGGACTGGGCGGCGATCCGAATAGGCGGCGCCGACTGTTTATATACAATGCCGGCGGCAGACCTACCGTGAGCTAAAAACCGCCGGCGGCCCGCCGAGGCGGGTGTACAGCGTGAGGGCCGCCCAGAGACGAGCGCTGTCTGTTCGCAATCCTTGAAGTGACCTGACGATGAGACTCTACTATGGATCTCTTCGGGACCGCTGGAATCCGTGGGGACGCACGGACGAACGTGACGCCGTCACTCGCGCTGGCCGTCGGGCGGGCAGCCGCCGCCGACGGCTCCGAGTTCGTCGTCGGCCGCGACGGTCGCGAGACCGGTGAGGGGATCGCGGCCGCCGTCGAAGCGGGACTTGAGAGCGGCGGTGCGGACGTCCACCGCGTCCGCCCGGTCCCGACGCCAGCGCTTGCGTACGCGAGCCGCGACCGCCGGGGGATAATGATCACCGCGAGCCACAACCCGCCGAGCGATAACGGGCTGAAGCTGTTCGTCGACGGAACGGAGTATGACCGCGAAGCCGAGCGCCGGATCGAATCGCGGATCGATCCGGACTCGGAGCCGACCCCCGCCGCGTGGGACCAGTGGGGAGCCGGACGAACGCTGGACGTGTTGGCGTCTTATCGCGCCGATATCGTCGAGTACGCCCGCGACATCGCCGGCGACTGTGCGGGGCTCGCCATCGCCGTCGACTGCGGGAACGGGACGGCGGGGCTGGCGACCCCGGATGTCCTGCGTGAACTCAGAGCCGATGTCACGGCGCTGAACGCTAATCTCGACGGCCACTTTCCCGGCCGGGATTCGAAGCCCACCCCGGAGAGCCTCGCCAATCTCCGTCGATTCGTCGCCGACGGTGGCTTCGAACTCGGCATCGGACACGACGGTGACGGCGACCGGATCGTTGTAATTGACGCCGACGGGGATGTCGTCCACGAGGATACGATACTCGCCATCGTCGCTGAGCACTACGTCGCGGCGACCGAAGCGGCCGATCCCGTCGTCGTGACGACGCCGAACGCCTCGGGTCGGATCGACGAGCGGGTCGAGGCCGCCGGCGGCCGGATTGAGCGGGTTCGGCTCGGCGCACTTCACGAAGGGATCGCAGTCGCCGAGAGGTCGGGCGGGACCGTCGTCTTCGCCGCCGAGCCGTGGAAGCACACCCACCCGGCGTTTGGCCCCTGGATCGATGCCGTCGTTAGCGCGGCTGTCATCGCAGGTCTATCGGCTTCGACGGGGCTTCGGAGGCTTCAGGACCCGGTCCGAGAACGGCCGTACCGGAAGATGAGTGTCGAGTGTGCGGACGATCGGAAGGTAGCTGCGATGTCCCGGCTCGAATCGCGGCTCCCGGAGGTGTTTCCGAACGCCGACGTGGCGACCGAGTACGGACTCAGGTTGACCTTTCCTGACGGTTCGTGGTTACTCGTCAGGCCAAGTGGAACCGAGTCGTATCTCCGGCTCTATGCCGAAAGCGACGATGTCGACTCGCTCGTCGACGCTGCCTCGGAGCCCATCGAACGTGCAATCGACGACGAGTCGGCGTAATCACGATCGGCCATCCTCGGCCGTTCCCGTTTAGATCGGCTCTATGACCGTGGCCGGGTCAGTTATTTGCCGCCGGCCTCCCGACCCTCCGGTATGGACGACACCGAACTCCTCTCGCTCGCCCGTGAGGCGGCCGAACGGTCATACGCGCCGTACTCGGAGTACTACGTCGGCGCCGCAATCGAAGTCGGCGATGGAACGACGTTTAGCGGCTGTAACATCGAGAACGCCAACTACTCCAACAGCGTTCACGCGGAGGGGTTAGCCCTCTCAAAGGCAGTCGAAGCGGGGTACCGGCGCTTTGAGGCGGTCGCCGTGAGCTCCGACCGGCGCGATGGGGTGACGCCTTGTGGAATGTGCCGACAGTCACTCGCGGAGTTTTGTGACGACGAGCTTCGGATCGTCTGCGATGCTCCGGATGGGCCAGCCGTCTACACCCTGGGCGAGTTGCTCCCGAACACGATCACCGCCGGTCACCTCGAATGACCGACTCCAGCGAGGATCCCAACGATGGCGAACAGTACCATCTCGGAGTGTGCGAGGGTGCGGTCGACGGCCCGGTGTTGCTTCCGGGCGACCCGGATCGCGTCGAGATCGTCGCCGATTTCTGGGAGACGGCCGAGGAACTCGCGAGCCACCGCGAGTACAGGACGCTCGTCGGCGAATACGAGGGCGAGCCAGTTGCGGTCACCTCAACCGGGATCGGGTCGCCGTCGGCGGCCATCGCCGTTGAGGAACTCGCCCGTGTCGGTGTGGAGTCGTTCCTCCGTGTCGGCTCGTGTGGGGCGATCCAGCGGGACGTCGATATCGGCGATCTCGTTATCACCACGGGCGCGGTCAGACAGGAAGGAACGAGCGACGAGTACGTTCGCGAGGACTATCCGGCGAGCGCTCACGGCGAGGTCGTGACCGCATTGGTGACCGCGGCGGAACGCCTCGGCCACGAGTACCATCTTGGCGTCACCTGCTCGACCGACTCGTTTTATGCCGGCCAGTCCCGCCCGGGTGTCGGCGGGTTCCGGGCGGCCGGTAGCGACGAGCGAATCGAAGCGCTCCGCGAGGCGGGCGTACTCAACTTTGAGATGGAGGCGAGCGCGATTCTGACGCTTGCAGGGTTGTACGGGCTCCGAGCGGGGGCCGTCTGCACTGTCTACGCCAACCGGGTAACCGGTGAGTTCCGGACAGAAGGGCAGCGAAAGGCGGCCGAGACGGCGTCGTTGGCCGCGGCACTCCTTGGTCGGATGGACCGTATCAAAGAACGTGCGGGCGTCGACCGCTGGCACGCCGGCCTATCGCTTGACGACGCGTGAGCCTTTTCCGAACGTTGTTACATGTCCGGGAACGCCTTCGCGGCGTCCCCGAATCCGGTCACCGTGGTGATCCAGCGGGCTGCGACGGTCTTTTTTAGCGCCTTCGCCGCTGGGCCGCCGAACGTGTCCACCGGGAGTCCCTTTACGTTGTGCGCGACGGCCTTGCTGCCGACGGAGATGAGCGTCCCTTTGTCATCGTGTGTCCACTCGACGAGCGGTTCGCCGCGAATCGCGCGTGCGATGTTCTCGCCGGCGACCTCCGCAGCCTGCCAGG
>NZ_JBKEGK010000247.1:0-3634 GCF_046710025.1 Natronomonas sp.
AGCCTCTATCACCAGTTCGCGGGCACGCCCGTCTCGCCGGGGAGCGCCGCGAGCCTCGGGCGCGCCATCGAGGAGTCGATCGAAAACCAACCCTTCTGTGCCGGCGTCGACGTCGACGTTCTCGAGGACGAACTGGCGGCCGTCCTCGAGGGGCAATCCGCCGACTACACCGAACTCACCGGCCGGTTCATGGAGGTCGAACTCAGGATCGAGTACGACGACAGCGTCGTTGTCGCCTCAATGGCGATGGACGGCGACTACCCACGAATGGAACTCAACCGGGTCGAAGAGCGGGCGGGCGCGTGACCGCGGCGTCGCCGGGGTCCACGTCCACTTTCGCTTTGCGGCGTGTTTTTAACCGCGGCCGTGCGAAACGTTGTGTATGAGTCAGGCCACGCTCGACGACGACGACCTGTTCGACGAAGCCGCGGCCGAAATGCGCGAAGACGTCGAGGCCAGCCTCGCGGCGGCGAACGCGGCGCTGCCGGCCCCCGACGATGTCTGGGACGCCGACGCCGACAACACGCTCGGCGTTCTCAACGGGCTGAAGGGGGCGCTCGGCGTCGGCGATGCCGAGGAACACCTCCGGGACGCTAAAAAGTGGTTTGCGATCGGTCGGAAGGCCGATGCGTTCGAGGACGCGGACGATCTTGAGACGGAAATCGGGGAGCTCGAGACGACGCTTTCGCAGATCGCCGAGGCCCGCGAACAGGTGGGCGAACTCACCGCGACGATCCCCGAGTTGCGTGGCGCACTGGAGGACGCCGAGTCGGGTGAAGGCGAGGGCAACGAGGAGTAAGCCGGCGGCGTACTCCTTCGACTGTCGTCCACTATGCTCTCTCCCCGGGATCGGGCCGTGCGCCGATGGCGACGGTTATCTCGCGTTGCTCGCCGTCGCGAATAACTGTCGCCGGGACCCGGTCACCGGGCGAGAGTTCGAGCGCCAGCGCCGTTCCCAGGTCGGCGTTGGAGCGGATGGCGGTGCCGGCGAGTTCGACGAGCACGTCGCCACCGACGGGGACGGTCCGCCCGTCGACCGTCCGCTCGCCGGTCACTCCGCGGAGTTCCGTCCCTGAAGGCGCGTCTTCGGTCGTCTCGATGACGAGCACCCCGCGCGGTTGACCAAGCCCGTTGGCCTCGGCGACCGTCGGCGTCACCTCGATCAGCCTGATCCCGAGGAAGGGGTGGTCGTAGTTGCCCGTCTCGATGAGTTCCGGCAACACTCGGCCGGCGAGCAGCGGCGAGACGGCGAACCCGACGCTTGTGCCGGCCCCGGCGACGGCGACGCCGGTCACCTGTCCCTCCATCGTGACGACCGGGCCGCCGCTGTTGCCGGGGTCCAAGCCGGCGTCCGTCTGGACGGTATTGGGGATCGCAAAGCCGGTCTGCTCGTTCGGGAGCGACCGATTCCGACCGCTTATGATGCCCGAGGACACGGAGGATTCGAGCCCAAAGGGGCTGCCCAGCGCGAGCACTTCGGTCCCAACGGCAGGGATCGAGTCGACGAACGACAGCGGCCGGGCGTACTCGGGGATGTCCGTCGACAGCACCGCAAGGTCGGCGTAGACGTCCGTCGCGGTGACGCCCGCGCTCCGCCACTCGCCGTTTTCGAACCGGATGTCGGCCGTCTCGGCGTCGCCGACGACGTGTTGATTCGTGACGATGACGCCGTCGTGGACGAACCCCGATCCGCTGCCGCCGGCGGCGCCGACGAAGGCGACCGACTCGATGGTCCGCTCGAACGCCGCCGCGTACCGCGAGTCGGCCTCCGCGGTCGTCTCCGATGGCGGTACGGGATCAGGGGTGTCTCGGACGCCGGTGGCACAACCGGCGAGGCCGGCCGCGAGTCCCGCCGCTCCGGCGAGGAAGCGTCGGCGTGTCTGCCGTGACATACGAACATTACACGCGCGTCTCGAAAAGGGTCTTCGGATCCAGCCGTTCCCGGCGGGAGCGCCTCAATCGTCCAGACTCTGTTGTCGCCACGTCGTCCGGTCGTACATCCGGTCGACCTCGCCCGCCTGTTGACGGATGGCGATCGCGGTGTTGAACAGGAAGGCGGCGACGAGCACCGTTCCGACAAGCCAAACGGCCTCGACGGCGGCCCCGTCGACGGCGGTAACGCTCCGCGTCAGATCGGTCACGACAATGACCACCACACAGAGGATGGCCGGCAGCAGGTGTCGCGTAATCGCCGAGAACGTGGTTCCCTCGTGTGCCCGCGTCGTCCGGATGGCGTAAAACAGCGCCCACGCCGAGGCCCCGATCCACCCGACGGCGACCACCGGGCGGGTCCACCCGCCCGCCGCGAAGTAGCCCACCCACCAGGCGGCAACGAACCCTGCGATGACGAGACCGTCGACCCAGACCGGCAACAACCGACCGCCATCGGCCGGTCGGTCGGCGTGATACATTGCCCGGATTCCGAGCGCAATAAAAAGTATGAAAAACAGCACCGCGCCCTCGGTGAAGGCGGCGAGCCACGCGTACCCGGTCAGATCGGTCGCAATGCCAGAGAGGCCGTAGACGGCGCCGGCCCCGATGCCGACCGCAAGGTAGCCCCACTCGTACTCGAATCCCTCGGCGAGGACGCGCCGGACGTAGACGCTGAGGAACGCGAGGAGTATCGCGGCTGCAACGGTGATCGAGGCGTGGGCAAGTAGCCTCGTAAAAAGAACCGTCCCCGCCGGGTCACCACCCCCCAGGAATGGCGATGTCGTGCTCATATCGCCGCTTCAGCCCCGGGATTGATAGGTGTTCATTTTCATTCCGACGGTGACGCCGCCGGCACGCCGGGCTGTGAACCGGGGGCTCAAGTCCGCCGCGCCGCTACCCCCGGCGTGAACGATCCTGATGAGGCTGCCAAGGGGGCCGCGTTCGACGACGCAGCGCTCTTGATGGGACTCGAGACGTTCGGCGACGACGCCGAGGCGCGTCGAGTCGTCGCACGACACGCTCGCGACCTCGCCGACAGCGGCCAATACGAGACGGACGCCAACATCGAACTCAGCCCCGAGCACGTCGTCGTCCAACTGGCCGATGCCCCGCGTGGCGGCCCGGTCGAGCGATGGAACTGGTGGATCGGCTCGTTGGACCTCGCTTTCGGCGGGTACGCCGAGTTCCGGATCCGCCGACTCGAGTGACGGTCGCGATCCTATCGGTGGGGAGTCAGCACTATCTTTAATATCCCCGGACATATTTGCCTAAATATGCCCCGAAATGTACTTGTCCCGGTCGATGGGTCCGAGCCGGCGTCGGACGCCCTCGCGTTCGCCGCGGATCACTACCCCGACGCGACGATCACGGCACTACACGTTATCGATCCGTCCGACTACCCGGCTGGCGGGTTTGAATCCGGCGTGATGACCGACCTCGAGCAGATGCGCGAAAACAAACAACAACACGCCGAGAATCTTCTTGAGGATGTCCGCGAGCGGTTGACTGATCAGGGCGTCGATGTCGAGACAGCTATCGAGTCCGGCAAGCCGTCCAACGTGACCGTCGAGTACGCCGACGAGCACGACATCGACTTGATCACCATCGGGAGCCACGGCCGAACCGGCGCGAGCCGTGTTCTACTCGGCAGCGTCGCCGAAACGGTCGTCCGGCGTTCGCCCGTTCCGGTTACCGTCGTCCG
>NZ_JBKEGK010000248.1:0-3621 GCF_046710025.1 Natronomonas sp.
AAAACATTCGTCATCTGCCGTTCGTGGTCATGACCGGACGCTCGTCGCTCGATTTCGAGATTCCGGAGATGATCTCGGACGCGCTCGCCGAATACGGGATCGTCTGTGGCCGCGCAAACGTCCGGGGGGAGACGGGGCCGCGGAACGCCGTCGCGACTGGGCTCGTGCTCTCACATATTGAGGGGGGCTCACATCTTGAGTTCGAGATTCCGGGAGAGCTCACCTCGGCGCTCGAGCGGACGCGCCTGCAGGCTGACGGGCAGTAAAGTTATACACACGGAGTAACATACCACATGGTATGAGTGGCTGTCGAGGCGAGGTCGAATCCAGCGATGACGTGCCCCGGGTCTTCGTGCGGTGCATCGGCGACCGGGAACCCGACCTCGTTCAGTACATCGAACACGGGATCGAGGAGGAAGGAGTCTCCTGGGCCGTCCAGCCGGGATACGATGACGATAGCGTCGCCGTCGCTCATGGGGCGGCGATGGACTCGAAGCTCAAGATCGGAGTCGGCGTGACCCCGGATGCCCGCGTGATCGTCCACCACAAACAACTCCCGAGCGACGACCCGCTGTTCGACGTCGCAGAACCTACCACGGAGGACGCCCGAAGGTTGGGATCAAACGCCGCCCGACTCGCAAAGCGGATGCCGCTCAAGCAGGTCGGGTAGAGTCAGGTGTGATGAGCCACGCGAAGACTGCGAAGGCAGTCTCCGAAGAACGCAACGGTTTTTTATCTATAAACAATAGTATATTAGGTGGAATGTCAACGGAACACACGGCGTACATCGAGACCCTGGCCCACGTAAACTGTGGGGAGTGCGACGGCTACTGGGGCCTGAGTGACATCACAAAGGCGGATCTCTCCGGAACGGAGTGGTCCTGTCCGCACTGCGGACACAGCCAACCGATCGGCGAGTTCGTCGAGAGCTGACCGACGGGCGATCGAAGCGACGTACAGAGCGACGACCGAAACACGCGACACACCGATTCAGACAGATGAAAATATACACACGACGCGGCGACGAGGGAAAAACGGACCTCCGGGACATGAGCCGTATCTCGAAGGCCAGTCCGCGGATAACCGCCTACGGGAACGTCGACGAACTCAACTCGCTCGTGGGGCTGGCCCGTCCGACGGGATTTGATGATGTCGACGAGATGCTGCGATCGATACAGAATCACCTGCACATCGCGCAGGCGGAGCTCGCGAACCCGGACCCGGACGAGGACGATCCGGTGGTCACGGCCGAACACACAGAACAACTAGAGGCGTGGATAGACGAGGCAAACGATGAACTTGAGCCGCTCGAGTCGTTTGTCCTCCCCGGTGGCGGCGAGGCGGGGTCGAGGCTTCACCACGCCCGCTCGGTCTGCCGGCGAGCGGAGCGAAGGGCGGTCGTGTTCACGGCCGAGACGGACGGGGCCAACGAGGAGGTCAGGGCGTATCTCAACCGGCTGTCCGACCTGCTGTTTACCCTCGCCAGGCTGGCGAACCAGCGGGACGGGGTCGCCGAGGAGAACCCGGAGTACTGAACCGCGGCCGTCCACATTAGTTATAAAAAATTTATATAAGATATGCTAATGTAATTAATATCAGGAACCTCTGCGGATGCAGGAACGCATCGGCGCTTCAGTAGGAGTCAACGAGAGAGCGTGACAGCCGTCGACTGATCGCCGGAGGGCGTGCTCGCTGTCACCCCGACGCTTGCGCGATGATAGATAGATGGGCTCTGAGAGAGCCGTTTCGCTACGGAATGGTCTGTCGTCTCGCCAGAGGCCGGCTTTCGGATCGCCAGCTTTTATATATGGCACTAACGCCCGGCCGCAGTACTGGTAACTGTTCCCAAAGCGGTAGTGAAACACTGTCGCCCTGACGATGGTGTCCCGTTCGGGGGTGTAAGTGGTATCACCGTTATCAATCGGCGGGAAAACAGCAAGAGACTTATTAACAGTAAATATATATTTCCCGTAAACGATAAAATGTCAAATGTGTTGCTGCCCGAAGCGGACGCCGACCGCCGGGCGGTCCGGGACGATTGGTTGATTCCGGCATCGAGACCGACAATCCGGGGGGAGTTCACTCCGAAGCCGATCATCTGATCCGGGGGTGGCCGCTCAGTTCACCCCCAGCCATTCACTCCGCCCCCGGCCGCTCACTTCGAATCTAATCGATCGCGATGTGCCGCGACTAACTGTTCAGCCTCGGCGCGGTTCTGCGTCGATTGCCAACGGACCCGTGCCGCGTCCCCGTAGGCGAGTGCTTCCTTGAGTTCACTCCGCAGCGGTCCATGATCGACCTCGAGAACGGTTCCTTCGTCGTCCCCGAGTTCGTAGATCCCGTAGCGATCCGGCACCGACCCGACCGTCGACCGTTCGAGTTCCTCCCATCCCTTTTTAAGCGGCATCAGGCCTCGCTCCCCTCGTTAGTTTCGTCGTCGCGGCCGGTGTCGGTACTGCCGGCGGCGTCGGTGCCTGCGGCGTTGGCGCTGTTGCCCTCATCTCCGGTGTCGGCAATGAGCTCGTAGGCCGCCTCGCCGGTTTCGTCCTCGGCGAAGACGAACACTCGGCCGCGGGCGACCTCGGGGTCGGCAGAGACCTCGATCCGGTAGCCGCGGTTCTCGACGTCGACGCCGGGGAACAGCGACGCCGTCTCGCCGCGTTCGAGGACGATCCGACCCACACCCGTCGATTCGAGGATCCTATCGGCGGTAGTCCGGTCGTTGACGTACATCATGACGCCCTCGGTCCCGCCGGGCGAGGTGACGAGGACGTGGACGTCGCGGCCGGGTGGACAGACGACGTTCTCTTCGCGCTTTTGTGGGACGCCGTGGTAGAAGACGGACCGGCCGTCGACGTACTCCACCTCGACGCCCTCGGGGTCGAGGCTGACGCCGAGCGTTTCGGGCGCGATGTCGCTTCGCTCAGTCATCCCGAAGTCGTTTGGGCGGCGCCGGCAAAAGGGGGACGGTTCGGGCGGGCCGCCGGGCCGCAGAACCGAACAGGCGGGGGAGCGACAGGACGGCGGAGCGACGGCGTGAGCCGATCACGGCCGGTCAGTCATCGTCGCGGGCGGCGATCACCGTCTCGCCGGCCCGGACGCGCTGGCCTTCTATCACCCGGACATCGTCGAGGTCGTACGTCGGGGAAAGGAGCACGTCGGCACGCGATCCAAAGGAGATGTGCCCGATACGGTCCCCGCGGGCAAGCGTCTCGCCTCCCTCGACGTAGGGGTGAATCCGGCGGGCCACCGCGCCCGCCACAAGGGTCACCCCGTGATCCCCGAGATCGATCCGAACGCGCTCGTTGCGCTCTGACTCCTTGCTGAACGCGGGGAGGTGTTTTCCCGGAGTGTGTTCGACCGCCTCAATCGTCCCCTCGGCCGGTGCGCGGTTGATGTGGACGTCCGTGACGTTCATGAACACCGCGACACGGACGCGGTTGTCCTCGCGGCGGACGACCGATACCCGACCGTCAGCAGGGGAGACGATCCCCGACGGCGGGGGTGAACGCCGGGGATCGCGGTGGAACCAAACCGTCACCACAACGGCGAGCAGACAGCCGATGGCCAGCGGCGGACTCAGGAACGCCAGTGGGACAGCAAGGAGAAGTGGCGGCCGAG
>NZ_JBKEGK010000249.1:0-3617 GCF_046710025.1 Natronomonas sp.
ATAAAGGCGTTCTCGCTGTCGTTAAACAAGGCGATCGTTCCCTTCGCGTTCGTGCTCGCACCGGGGATCGTCCTGTTGCGCGAGAAGGCGAACGCCGCGGATCTGCCGATTCGGGAACGATACCGTGTGGTCGGGTTCAACGACCTCGCCGAGCTGTCGTATTCGATTCCGGAGATTCTCGTCCCCGTTGTCGGGGTCTTCCTCGGTGTGATCGCGCTCGGTGCCACCGTCATCGGGACGCTGTACACCCGCGTCGACCGGTTCAGTCGGGTCGGCTTTGCCGCCAGTTCGCTGCTGTTGATGGCCCCGGGGCTGCTTTCCGAGTCCGTCTTCGACGCCCTCGGACTCGTTGGTGTGTCCGTCTCCGTCGACGCCCTCATGCTCGATTTGGCCCTCCGCGGCGTCGGGTTCGCCCTGTTCGCACTTCTCACCCTCCGGAACAGGCGAGGGGCTGACCCCGGTGTCGAGGCGAACGCGGAGCCCGCGCCCCAACGGGCGTGATCGTTCCGTCAGTGTGACCGCGCCGTTAGCGTAGTATCGTCGCACCATCTCTCAAACGCATATGCACGTGGAGATCGTGGATCACGACGACTGGGTGGCCGGAAACACGCGCATTCAGGCGATTTCCATCAGCCGTGGGCGCGGGTCCCGTTTGTCGCTGACGCGGTCTCCGATTGAAATACACCCTGGCGGAGCGCCGCTGTACGCCGAGCGAGGCGTTTCACCGACGATGAGGCCTGCGTGACGGCTCGGCGCGCGAGTGCCGGAACGTGCAAAACGGTCGTTCGAAATCGTTTTGTTCGACGCTCGCGCACCGTCAGTATGCCGACGGAGCTTACTGACTACGACCCCACACTGGGAAACAAATTCGTATTCGTCACCGGCGGTGTGATGTCCGGGCTCGGCAAAGGCATCACAGCGGCGAGCACCGGGCGGTTGCTCGAAAACGCCGGGTTCGACGTGACGGCGGTGAAAATCGACCCGTACCTCAACGTCGATGCCGGAACGATGAACCCCTACCAGCACGGCGAGGTGTACGTGCTGAAGGACGGCGGCGAGGTCGACCTTGATCTCGGGAACTACGAGCGCTTCCTCGATATCGACATGACGTTCGACCACAACGTCACGACGGGCAAGACCTACCGCCACGTCATCGAGAAGGAGCGCGCCGGCGATTACCTCGGCGACACTGTTCAGATAATCCCGCATATCACCGACGATATCAAACGCCGGATCAGGGAGGCTGCGGCGGGCCACGATGTCTGTCTCATCGAAGTCGGCGGCACGGTGGGTGACATCGAGGGGATGCCCTATCTTGAGGCGCTCCGGCAGTTCGCCCACGAAGAGGACGACGAGGATATTCTCTTTACTCACGTTACGCTGGTCCCATACTCGAAAAACGGCGAGCAAAAGACGAAACCGACCCAACACTCCGTCAAGGAACTCCGCTCGATCGGCCTCCAGCCCGACGTCCTCGTCGGTCGCTGCGACGACAGACTCGACGCCGAAACAAAAGAAAAGATCGCGCTGTTCTGTGACGTTCCCGTCGACGCGGTGTTCTCGAACCCCGACGTCAAGGATATCTATCACGTCCCCTTGATGATCGAAGACGAGGGGCTTGACAAGTACGTCATGTCCGAACTCGGCCTCGAATCGGACGCGGTTCCCGAGTCCGAACGCCACAACGAATGGCGTGACATCGTCACGCGGGAGGCGACCGACGAGATCGAGATCGCCTTAGTCGGCAAGTACGCTCTTGAGGACGCCTACCTCTCGATTCACGAGTCGTTGAAGCACGCCGGCTTCGAGACCAACACCGAGATCGACGTTCTGTGGGTCGACGCCGACGAGATGGACGACGCCAACGCGGGTCACCTCGCCGACGCCGACGGGATCATCGTCCCCGGTGGGTTCGGCGCCCGCGGGATGGGCGGCAAGATTGAGGCCGCCCGTTACGCCCGCGAGAACGACGTTCCGTTCCTTGGGCTCTGTCTTGGTTTCCAGATGGCCGTCGTCGAGGTCGCTCGCAACGTCTGTGGCTTCGAGGACGCCCACTCGGCGGAGATGGACGAATCGACCCCCCACCCGGTCATCGACATCCTCCCTGAACAGTATGAGATCGAGGACATGGGCGGAACGATGCGGCTCGGCGCTCACGAGACCGAGATCGACCCCGGCACGCTGGCCCACGACGTCTATGACGACACGTCCTGTACCGAGCGCCACCGCCACCGCTACGAGGTCAACCCAGAGTACATCGACGACTTAGAAGAGGCGGGACTCGTTTTCTCGGGGCGGGCGGGCAACCGGATGGAGATCCTCGAACTCCCCGAGCACCCGTTCTTTTTCGGAACGCAGTTCCACCCCGAATTCCGCTCGCGGCCGGGCCGGGCCTCGCCGCCGTTCGTTGAGTTCGTCGAAACGATCCTCGAGACGGACGAGACGGACCCCGAGGAGGTGACGGCCTGATGGTCGATCCCGAATCGTTCATCGACGAGAAGATCGAAGAGATCGGCGACGCGATCGGCGACGCGAACGCGGTAATCGCGCTGTCGGGCGGCGTCGACTCTTCGACGGCCGCCGCGCTGGCCTACGAGGCCGTCGGCGACCAACTCACGCCCGTCTACGTCGATACTGGACTAATGCGGAAGGGCGAGACCGAGGAGATAGCGGAGACGTTCTCGTACATGGAGAGCCTCCGGATCGTCGACGCCCGCGAGCGCTTCCTCGACGCGTTATCTGGCGTCACCGATCCTGAGGAGAAGCGCCACGCCATCGGCGAGGGGTTCATCCGCGAGTTCGAGACGGTGGCCCGTGAGGTCGACGCCCAGTTCCTCGTCCAGGGGACGATCTACCCCGACCGGATCGAGAGCGAGGGGACGATCAAGTCCCACCACAACGTCGGCGGACTCCCCGAGGTCGTCGACTTCGAGGGGATCGTCGAGCCGATGCGGGACCTCTACAAGGACGAGGTTCGCGAAGTCGCTCGCGAACTCGGCCTCGAGGAGGTCGTCTCCGAGCGGATGCCGTTCCCCGGGCCGGGGCTCGCCGTCCGAGTCCTCGGAGAGGTGACCGAAGAGAAACTTGCGGTCGCTCGCGAGGCCAACCACGTCGTCGAGGAGGAACTCGAGGAGCACGAGCCGTGGCAGGCGCTCGCAGCGGTGCTCGGGAAAGCGACCGGCGTTAAGGGTGACAACCGCGTCCACGGCTGGGTCGTCGCCGTGCGCTCGGTCGAGTCCCGCGATGGAATGACTGCCCGCGCTCAAGAGGTCGACTGGGCGACGCTACAGCGCATCCAATCGCGCATTACGGGCGAAAACGAGACCGTCGCGCGCGTCGTTTACGACGTGACGCACAAACCTCCGGCAACGATCGAATATGAGTGAGGTAATCATCGCGGGCGACGATCCGGACGGCATCGGTGCCGCCCTCGAAACGCAGGGCGGGACGGTACGCTACGCCGAGGGGACCGCGAGTCGATCCTCCTTGGAGGCTGCCGGCGTTGAGAGCGCAGACGCGCTCGTGTTGACCGACGCGGGACTGGCGACATCGGTGACAGTGGCCGCGGACTGTAACCCTGGACTCCGGATCGTCATATACACCCGCGATTCTGTTCC
>NZ_JBKEGK010000250.1:0-3614 GCF_046710025.1 Natronomonas sp.
AGAGTGGCCCAGCGCCGAGGGTGAACACCGCCGACGCCATCCCGAAGAGCGAAATGTGAGCCAACACCGGATCGTCAGGCAGCCCGAACAGCGTCGTGGTAAACAGGATAAACGAGACTGCGGCTGCACCGCGGGTAAAGAAGCCGGCGATCAACGCTATCCCGACGGCGATCTCGGTGATCCCTGCCCCGACGACCCAAAGGCCGGGGTCAACCGGAACGACGGACGTGAGATCATACCGATCGACGACGAGCAGCGACTGGCCGGGGGTGGCGAGTTTCTGGATCAAGCCGAGATAAATGAACGTGACCCCCATCCCGACTCGAAGGACCGTCGGCACGTACCGACGAAACGGTGCCATCGTCTCGTCGAGGAACGCCTTCAGGTGGTGGACCGGATCGATACGGCCGTAGTACGTGTCAGCGGTACTCGCAACCTCCAACAGCATGTCGTCGGCGCTCGGCCGTCCGCCTCCTAGGATGAGCAGCGAGAGGAGTATCGGTACGTATTCCATCGCGATGACGACGCCAGGATCGGTGGTCACGAGCACCCAGATGAAAAGCGACAGCCCGAGCGCAGAGACGATCCGGATTCCGAGCCCGAACAGCAAGCAGAACCCGATGCCGATTAACAACGCTCTGAGCACGGGATTCGCCGTTGGGTCAAACGTCAGGGTCGGCGCGAACAGATACCCTTGGAAGCCGGCTCCGACGAGCGGAAGTCCGATCGACAACCGGAGCATCCACGGGATGAGATCGCCGTAACTGGCGAGTTTCTCGCGGAGGACGACGATATCGGTGATCGTCGGCCGCAGCCACAGATACACGACGAGGACGCCGGTGATCGCAGCCCCGGATCCAAACAGCACCGCGGCGTTGAACGGGTCGGAGAGCACCTCGACGGTGAACGCTACCGGGTCGATCTGTTCGCCGTCCCCTTCGGTGACGTAATCGACGTGCGCGGCTGCCGGTCGAGCGAGTAGCCACGCGAACACGCCCGAAACAGCAGCCAGAGTCGATCGACGGGGCATACGATCTGTAGGACCTATCCCCACGTAGTTCTTTGTTATCATTCCGTATGGTCACCCTCGATGAGAGGGCGGGTGACGCGCCCCAAAACACACGTGGCACGTCCGGCACCGGACCGGGCGTGCTCCGAGGGTGCACGATCGACGAGGGGATTTTGTTACTCCGACTCGTAGCGTTCGAAAGATGACTCAACGAACACGCCGAACGGTCCTTGCAGCCCTCGGTAGCGGCGCTGTCGCTGTCTCGGGATGTCTCGGTACCGGCGACGACAGCGACCCCGGCGGCGGGTCCGACGGCGACAGCGGCGGCGATGGCGACGGAACTGGTGGCGACGAGACGACGGCATGGCGGACGGCTGAACTGACCGACGTCACGACCGACGAGCAGTTCACGGTCTCGGAGCTTGATGGGCCCGCGCTGGTACACCCTTTCGCCATTTGGTGTAGCACCTGCGGCAGTCAAAACAGCGAGATCGATACGCTTCAGCGTGACCGCGATCAAAATCTGGCGGTCGTCCAGTTGAACATAGGCGACGGCGAGGCCAACGACGATGTCCTCGAGTACGCCGAGGAAAACGGCTACGCCGACCACAGCCGCTTCGCCGTTGCGCCCAACTCCGTCGCCAATGCCCTCGTCGAGGAGTTCGGCCCCAGAGCTGTTTCCCCGCCGCAATCGCCCGTCATACTCCAGTGTTCCGGTGGCGGCACACACGAAATCGATAAGATCTCCGACGCCGCGACGATCGAATCTCGGATCAACACCGATTGCGGATGAGCCTCCTGGCGTTCGCGGAGATGTTCTGGATCGGCGTTGCGACGCCGCTGACAGCTGTCTGTGTCCTACCGCTGTACCCGGCGTTTGTCTCGTACCTCGCTAGTGCGGGCGACGACGCCCGATCCAGGTCGCCAGCCGTCCTCGGCCTATTGGTCGTTGCAGGCGTGATCAGCTTCATGGCCGCCGCCGGCTATCTCTTCGTCGTCGTCCTGGGCGTCGGCATCGAAAGCGGGTTCGTCGGCCGGTTCGGCCCGTGGGCGTTCGGCGTCCTCGGCGTGATCGGGGCGGTGTTGCTCGCCGACCCCGCGGGGTTCTCACGGCTTCCCTCTGTTGACCCGCCGCACGCGGACCACCCCTACGCGTCGGCGTTCGGCTACGGGTTCTTTTTTGGCGGGATCATCATCCCGTGTAATCCGGGGTTTATCGGGCTCTTCTTTGCCCGCCAAGCGGTGCTGTTCGACGGCACGATCCCGAATCTGGTCGGCTTTCTCCTCTTCGGGCTGGGCATCGGCGCGCCGCTGCTCGCCTTTGCGCTCCTCTCGGAGTCGTTCGGCCGCCGGATCACGAGGACGCTCGCGCGATACTCGGACCCGATCAACCGCGCGGTCGGCGCGTTTTTGCTCCTCGTGGCCGTTTATTACCTCGTGTTCGTCTTCGCCGTTCTCCCGGGACCGCCGCCGACCCCGCCGTCGATCCCGCTCGTCGGAAAACGTTTCTTGATCGCGTAAATACGGGCGCGCCCCGACGCTTTTGTGGCGTTCGTCTTCGCCACCTGTCTCGGTCCGTCTCCTCGACTCACTCTCCGGGATACTTTGGCTCGCGCCTTTCGGCCCGCGAGAGCGCGGTTTCGACGATATCGCGGACGTCGCCGTGGAACGTCCCGCCGTGGCCGGCGTACATGTGCTCGACGCCGTCGCCCATCGCGTCCAGCAGCGTCTCGATGCTTTCGATGAGCCGCTCTCTGGACTGGCCGGGCATGTCGGTCCGTCCGAAACTCCCGTCGTCGAACGCTCCGTCGTCGTGGACGACCACGTCGCCGCTGAAAAGCGTCGTCTCCGAGACCAAGGCTACGTGGTCGCCGGCGTGGCCGGGCGTGTAGACCACGTCGAACGGCTCATCGCCGACGAAGAGTTGATCGCCGTCGTCTAGGGCCCCGTCCCGCCGGGGGTGGTCGGCGTAGGCGTACAACGGCGCGTCAAAGGCATCCAACACCGCGTCCAATTGCGCGATGTGATCGCTGTGTTGGTGGGTCACCACCACGGCATCGAGAGCGTCGGTGTGGTCCGCGATGGCGTCGACGACTCCTTCGTATGCCCCGGCGTCGACGAGGACGGTCCGGTCGCCCTCAGCGAGGTAGGCGTTGCAGGTGAACGTCTCCGCCGCCGCGGTCACGTTGGTTACGTCCATACCGAAGCCAGGGCCGTCGGGGTATTCATACCCACGGCCTGTGCGCCCCGACCGCTTTCGATTTCCGCGCGATCCGGCCGCTCACTCCTCGTCCCGGTCGTCCGCCCGGCGGAGCCGGAGCGTCACCTCCGACCCGCACTCACAGTCGCCGAACAGGAGCTGTCCGTTCACGCCGCTTACGATCCACCGCGAGAGCCACAACCCGAGCCCGACGCTGTGATCGAGTTGGGTTATCTCGCGGGTGCCGCTCACGACGGCCCGCTCGCGCTCCGGGATGCCCGCCCCGTCGTCCGCGACTGTGATGTCGATCCACTCGTCGTCGGCCGTCAACTCGATGTCGACGGTCGCCGCCTCCGGGTGGTGCTCGACCGCGTTCTCGATGAGGTTCTCGATGGCGATCCTCAA
>NZ_JBKEGK010000251.1:0-3610 GCF_046710025.1 Natronomonas sp.
ACCAGTTGTAATGCTCCAGGTTCTGGACGACAAAGGAGTTCTCCAGTTCCGTCTCGTAGGTGGCCAGCGCGCGGTCGTCGACGCCACCGTTCGCCATTGCCGAGGCCACCGCGCGGCCGGCGTGATAACCGCTTTCGACGGCCATGTTGGTCCCCTCGAGGTGGACGCCGTTGTTCAACACGAGGCCGGCGGCGTCGCCGACGATCAGCGCACCGTCGTGCACCAGATCAGGCATCGCGTCGGCGCCGCCTTCGGGGACAGCGTGCGCGGAGTACTCCACGAGATGCCCATCCCGGACGAGTGGAGCAATCGCCGGATGCTGTTTGAACTCGTCCAGCACCTCGTCGGGCGACTGGCCCGTCGCGGCGTCCTCGATGCGGTAGACGACGCCGACGCTCACGGTGCGTTTGTTGGTGTAAATGTACCCGCCGCCGACGCCGTCACCGACTGCGCCCTCGCCGAAGTAGTTGAAGGCCGCGCCGGCCTCGCCGTGCAGGCGGAACCGTTCCTCGATCGTCTCGCGATCGAACTTCAGGACTTCCTTGGCCGTGACCGCCACCTCGTCGCGCTCGTGGTGGTCCCGGAGGCCCGCGCCCTCGCCGACCAGGGAGTTGGCGCCCTCGGCCAGGACGACGACCGGGGCGCGGAGTTCGCCGTTCGGGCGGTCGGTGTCGACGCCGACGACGCGGCCGTCCTCGTCCCGAAGGACGTCAGTGACGGTCGTCTCAGTGACGACGGTCGCGCCGGCCTCCTCGGCCTGTTCGGCGAACCATTCGTCGAAATCCCCGCGGAGGACGGTGTAGGCGTCGTTATGGGGTTCGTCGAGCCACTCGCCTGGCCGCATCGAGATCGCCGTTTCGTCACGCTCGCTCAAGAAGCCGTACCGCTTCTCGGCGACATAGCGTTCGAGTGGCGCGTCATCGAGGTCGACCAGTTCGCGGATGGTCGGCGTGAACAGCACGCCGCCGAAGACGTTCTTGGTGCCAGGCGACTGACCCCGTTCGATGATGATCGGTTCTAGCCCCTCCTCGGCCATCGTCAGCGCAGCGGCCGACCCGGACAGGCCGGCGCCGACAATGATGGCGTCGAAGTCGCCGTCGTAATTGATGTGCTCGTTCGACGTAGCGTCTCCCTTGCTCTCGCTTTCGACGGACATCAGACAGGCACCTCCCGTCGGGTCTCCTCTCGAATCATCTCGGCCAGCGCGGGACAGACCTCGAAGAGGTCGCCCACGATCCCGTAGTCGGCGTGCTCGAAGATCGGGGCGTTCGGGTCGGAGTTGATCGCGACGACGGTCTCGCTGTCGTTCATCCCCTCGAGGTGCTGGACGGCGCCGCTGATCCCAGCCGCAATGTAGAGGGCGGGCCGGACAGTTTTGCCGGTCTGGCCTACCTGGCGGGGGGCCTCGATCCAGCCCTCGTCGACCGCGGCGCGGGAGGCCGCGACTTCCGCATCGAGCGCGTCGGCAAGGTCCTCGATGGGGGAGAAGTCGCCCTCGACGCCCGCGCCACCGGCGACCACGATGTCGGCGTCCGTGATGTCGGCCACGTCACCGACCGACCGTTCGAGAACGCGCGAGAGCGTATCCGACTCCTCGACGACGACCTCGGTGTTCTTGATCTCGCCCTCCCGTTCGGGATCGTGCTCGTCGACGTCGAACACGCCCGGTCGGACCGTCGCCATTTGCGGGCGGTGGGTTTCGCACTTGATCGTCGCCATCGCGTCGCCGCCGAAGGTGGGCCGACGGGCCAGCAACAACCCGTCGTCGTCCACGTCGAGTTCCGTGCAGTCGGCCGTCAGCCCGGCATGGGTCGGCACTGCTACGCGGCCGGCGAAATCCCGACCGGTGTGGGTCCCGCCGATTAGCGCGATATCAGGCTTGTACTCCTCGACGAGGTGGCGGAACTGGTCGCCGTAGGGATCGGCCCGGTAGGGTTCGAACACCGGATCGTCCGCGACGAGCGCGCGGTCGGCCCCGTGGGCGATAGCTTCTTCGGCGACGGTTTTCACGTCCCGCCCGATCACCAGCGCGACGAGGTCCTCGCCCTTCTCGTCGGCGAGGCGTCGGCCCTCCGAGAGGAGTTCCCAGGACACCGACGCGACCTCGTCGCCGTGGACCTCGATAAACACCCAAACATCCTCGTACTCGTCGGGATCGACGTCAGTCATCGGCGGTCACCTCCCCACGGAGTCGGTGGACGTCCTCGGCCATCGCCTCGAACAGGTCCTCGGGCGTCTCGACGGTCTCACGTTCCCGTTCGACCGGATCGGCCGTGTCCATGCCACCGACCTGGGTCGGCGAGACGTCGAGGCCCACTTCGTCCTCGACGCCGATGTCCGCGGCCGACCAGACCTGTGGTTCGAACTCGGTCTCCGAGAAGATCTTCCGGTGCAGGCCAGCGATTCGGGGCGCGTTCTCGCCGAACTCGTAGGCGACGACGACCGGGAGGCTGGCGGCGACCCGCTCGTATCCTCCTTCAACGTCACGTCTGGCAACGAGTTCCTCGTCCTCGGGGTGCGGTTCGAGGTCCTCGACGTAGGTGAGCTGGGCCCAGCCGTTGTGGGCGGCCATTCCAGGGGGTACCTGTCCCGTCGAGGAGTCGGTGCTTTCCTCCCCACAGATGACGATGTCGGCGTCGAGTTCGTCGGCGGTCCGGGCGAGCGCGAGGCTCGTCGGCCACGTATCACTGCCGGCGAAGGCCTTGTCCGTCAGGAGCACCCCATCATCGGCACCGAGGCCGACGGCGGTCTGCAGCACTTCATCCGCCCACGGCGGCCCCATGGTGACGGCGATCACTTCGCCCCCGACCTCGTCGCGCACATCGAGGGCGGCCTCGACGGCGTTGCGGTCCGGCTTGTTCATCACGGCTGCCGCGTCGGCGCGGTTCAGCGTCCCCGTCTGCGGATCGATGGAGACTTCGTCAGCGTCGGGAACCTGCTTTACGCACACGACGATCGTCCATTCGTTTGTCATAGTGGGCCCTGGGTTGTGTGGAAAATTTTCAATACACTCCTTCTCTCGGAACGGGATTGAAGTAAACAGGCTGCTCGTTCCCAGTATTTGGGAACGTCGATTCGGCGGAGAAACCTCCTATATTGCCCAACTTGCTCACAAAAACGGTTCGCCGAACAGGTTTGTACCTGCCATGTCAACGGTTTTCAATGAATGTCTGGCCTTTCCAATTCGGAAGTGCCGTCGCGGTCCGACGCGGCCGAAAGTATCAGTCCCCGATCGCGTCGACAATGGCCGGCAGCGCTTCTTCAACTGGTTCATGGAGGACATAGTCGGCGAACGGGTCGACGGGCGTTTCATCGAGGTTGATGATACCGAGCGTCGCGTCGCCGCGACCAGCCATTCGAGGCAGGCTCGCCGCCGGATCCACCGTTAGCGACGACCCGATGGCCAGCATCACGTCGGTTTCCTCGGCGAGGCGTCTGGCCTCGCGCATGGCGCCGAGGGGCATTTGTTCGCCGAAGAGCACCGTGTCGGGTTTGAGCGCACCGCCGCAGTCCTCGCACGTGGGCGGATAGTCGGCTTCGTCCAGTCCTTCGACAGCCACAGTCGTCTGCACCGTCCAGCCGCAATTCTCGCATGTGGACGTTGCTGCAG
>NZ_JBKEGK010000252.1:0-3532 GCF_046710025.1 Natronomonas sp.
TCGAGCGTTCCCGCTCCGCTAATCGTCGAGGCGGTCCTTCGAGACGAAAAGCCCCAACACGTCGCGTCGATCCGCGACCTCGCGGTAAAGCCGCTCGCGAAGCCGCCGATAGTCGTCGAACTGCCGGAAGAACCGGGTGAGATCGCGAGATCCCGGTGGGATATCTGCCATAGCGAACGCCTCCTCGGCCGCCGCGCCGCAGGAGTAGACCGCGTCGTCGGTCAGGAGGTGCGCGCACGACTCGAAGTCCTCGGGGAGCCGGGCGCGTTGTTCGTCGGTGAGTTCGCTGAACCCGACGACATCGAGATCGCTCCGCCGGGCGAAGTAGTCGGCCCACCACGTACAGAAGCCACAGTCGTCGTCGTAGACGAGGGCGTCGCCGCTCATACGTCGATATTCGGGCGGGGGATTGATATGTGCCTCGGAGCCGGTTGGGACGGGACGCCATGCGGCGAGCGTAACTCTTTATATTGTACAATTAATACAATATACCAATGAGAGAGACGGATAAAAGAGCTTTCTGGCCCAGATCGCTATCTCGGTTGTGTCTCATCGACCAACAACCGTATGCTGTTGCCACAGCGTTCGGAGGTGACGGCGCGTGATCGGCGCGGCGTTGCGACAGCTGAAGCAGAACCTCATATACGTCGTCGTGGGCTCGCTCCTCGCGGGCCTGCTTGTGGGGCAGGTCGTCGGCCCCGACACCCGGAGCGCCCTGCAAGCGGCCGTCGTCCCGGTGCTCTTCGTGATGATCTACCCGATGATGATCAACATCGACCTTCGGGAGGTGCTCGCCGCCCGCGAACACGTCGCTCCGGTCGGGGCGAGCCTGCTGGTGAACTTCGGCATCGCGCCGATCATCGCAATCGGGCTCGCCCGGCTGTTTTTCGCCGGTGACCCCGCCTACGCGATCGGGCTTTACCTGATCGCGCTTATTCCGACCTCGGGGATGACGGCCGCCTGGACCGGCCTCGCCGGCGGGGATCTGGAGGCTGCCCTCGTCGCGATCGCGGTCAACCTGGTCGTCGCCGTATTCATCCTGCCGATGTACCTCTCCGCGCTCGTCGGCGGCGATGTCGGCTTTGACCCGAACGCGCTGTACCGCCAGTTGGCGATCGTCGTCGCGATCCCGATGGTGGCGGGCACCCTGACCCGGCGGCTGCTCCTTCGGCGCTACGGCCCCGATCGCTTCGAGACGTTCAAACCCACCTTCGGCGGCGTCTCCTCGTTCGGCGTGATGCTCATCGTCTTCATCGCGATGGCGATCCGCGCCGAGAGCATCCTCGCCGATCCCGTCTCGTCCGTGGCCACGATCGTCCCGCTCGTCGTGTTTTATACACTCATCCTGGCTGTCGGCGCGGGCGTCGGCCGTCTGCTGCTCTCGGAGACGCAATCGGTGGCGCTCGTGTACGCGACGAGTATGCGAAACCTCTCGATCGCGCTCGCCATCGCGGCTGCGCCCGGATTCCCGCCTGCGGAGTCGGTGTTACCCATCGCGCTCGCGTATCTCGTCCAACCGCCCCTCGGCGCCGTCTACATGCAGTATCGACGCGATGTCGTCGACGCTGATCGGGGTATCACTGACATCCTCCGCGAACGGCTGTCGCGGTCGTAGCTTGGCTCCCCGGCAGCGGGATGTAATAGATACCCGAAACGGAAGTCGACGGACCCCGCTGTACGACGGGAATGGGAACACCAGTCGGTTCTCGGCCGACACGCCGACCGATGTGACGCTCCGGCGGGCGAGACCTACGGACGATGCGGCTTAGTACGTGTGGATGACCTTGCCACACCGAACGCACTCGATCGTGTCGCTACGAAACAGCCGGCTTTTCCGCTCTGTCGCGCCGTTGCATTCCGGACAGACTCCGAGGTTCCTGCCGTCGGCGACGCGAGCGGACAGATCCAGAAACTGACTTTCGAGTTCGTCAATGCGCTCCGATTGGGATTCAACCACGGACTCCAACTCACCGATGGTTTGCTCGCGCTGTTCTATTTCGGCGGACATCTCCTCTATTCGGCGTTGGTAGGCGTCCATCGCCTCGACGTCGATGGCGGCCTCCCCCTCATCATCGACGGCTATCTCCCGTTCGGTCTCGACTGTCGACTCCGTGTCCGAATCGGCCTCTTTATCGCCCATGGGGGTGCTACGGAACGGACAGACATTAATTCCTGGTTGGTCCGTGATTTATATACGTTCGTCGTCCCTCGCTACGCAGCGTGAACCGAGTGGCTTCGACCACCCGCTATCGGAGCGGCGAGCGCAGATACCCAACTATGTTGGTATAGATGACATAATACTTGCCATCATATGTTCAAGTGCATATGGAGGCAGCAATACTACAAGCAGGGTTCGACCTCCTCGGAGACGGTCGACCCGAAACGCTGTGGCTGGGTATCGGAACGTTGTTCATGCTCATGGGGACCTTCTACTTCCTCATCAAGGGATGGGGGGTCACCGATGAGGAGGCCCGTGAGTACTACGCGATCACGATCCTCGTGCCGGGCATCGCGTCGGCCGCGTATCTGTCGATGTTCTTCGGCATCGGGCTAACCGAGGTCGAAGTCGCGGGTCGCGGTATGCTCGACATCTACTATGCGCGGTACGCCGACTGGCTGTTCACCACGCCGCTGCTCCTGCTTGACCTCGCATTGCTCGCGAAGGTCGACCGGGTCACCATCGGCACGCTGATCGGCGTCGACGCGCTCATGATCGTCACCGGTCTCGTGGGCGCCCTCTCGGAGACGATGCTCGCACGGTACACGTGGTGGCTTATCAGCACCATCTCGATGATCGTTGTGCTGTACTTCCTCGCCACGAGCCTCCGCAGTGCGGCGAAGCAGCGCTCGGAGGAGGTCCAGAGCACGTTCAACACGTTGACTGTGTTGACGCTGGTTCTTTGGACCGCGTACCCGATCCTGTGGATCATCGGGACCGAGGGTGCCGGCGTCGTCGGTCTCGGCGTCGAGACGCTCGCGTTCATGGTGCTTGATGTGAGCGCGAAGGTCGGGTTCGGGCTCATCCTGCTCCGCAGTCGCGCGATCCTCGGCGACACCGAAGCTCCGGAGCCGTCGGCCGCTGCGACCGCCGACTGATCGGACACCGGTATAGGTATCGCGGCCGAACCAGCCGAAATCAGTTTTTTTATGACCGACGAACCATCCGAACCTGTCGCCGTATTGAACACCTACTCAGTCGTCGGGATCGCCATCTGTGCCGTGTTAGCCGCCGCGGCGCTGTTTTCGCTTCCGACGCTGCAGACGTTCGGCCTGAGCTTCGGCACCGCGTTCTGGCTCACTGCGGGGGTCGAATTGGTCACCGCGTTCGGGATCGCCTACTTCGTGCTCAATCTCCACGAGGAACGCGCCTAGATCACCCTCGAAACGGCTCGCGGCCGCCCTGAGGCTGCCCGCGGCCGTCCGCCGACGGTGCCGTCTCCGCCAACGCACGCTCGAAGTGGTCCGCGTTCACGGCCACGCCGCCCGACGTACCCTCCCCGACGATCCCGTCCTCGATGGCGATCATCGCGGC
>NZ_JBKEGK010000253.1:0-3531 GCF_046710025.1 Natronomonas sp.
GCAGGATGCGGTCGTAGGGGGCGTATTCGGCGAGACCGCGAGCTCCGTCCCGACAGTCGACGAGCACCCCGGGGTACCCCGCAGACGAGAGGTTCGAACGGGCGTCGTACACGAGCCGCCGGGCGATGTCGATCCCGTGGACGCTGGCCTCGTCGGTGAGTTCGGCAAGCACCGCGGCGGTGTAGCCGACCCCGATGCCGACGACGAGGACGGCGTCGTCGGGGCGGACATCGAGCGCCTCGAACAGCCGTCCGGCCGCGCTCGGCGATAACACGCGCGTGCCGAGGCGCTCGAAGGAGCGATCGGCGTACGCCGCGGCGTCCTCGGCGACGAAGGGCTCCCGGGGCACCGTCCGCATCGCGACGCTAACTCGCTCCGAGCGGACGACGGCCTTGGCGTCGTGTTCGAGGCTGTCGACCATGTCGTCCCGGAGCACCGCGGGGTCCATATCTGAACTGCGGGCCGGAGCCTATTGAATCGAGCGACACGGGTGACGCCCGCCGTTGCACGGTTCGATCGCAGACTCTTCGACGCTGTTGAGTGGTCCTCAGGCTTGTTTCCGGTCGACGCGAGCGTGTGTCCGTTTCCCTGCTGCTCGCGTGCGTGAGGCCCCAAGTGGCTTCCATAGTGCGTGCCTGAGTGAGTTCCTCAGTCTGCTCACCGGGTTCGGATCGACCGGCTCAACGGTATCCGAACGCGGCTACACTTCCGCAGGGCGCGTTCCAAGTTCGAGTTCGACCGTCCGCTCGCTTCCGTCGCGGAGAACCGTCAGATCGACCGTGTCACCGGGCTGGGTCTGCAGCGAGAGGTATCCGCCGAGGTCCTCGGCGGTCGCGAGTTCCGTTCCGTCGATGGCGATTACCACGTCGCCCCCGACCGGCAGGCGTTCCCGACCGACCGACCGGAACTCCTCGCTGGGGCGGAGGACGCCGTCGGCGGGGGCGCCGTCCCTCACGTCAACGATCATGAGCCCGCGCGGGTCCTCAAGATTGTTCACCCGGGCCACCTCCGGCGAGACTTCGCCGAAGGAAACGCCGAGATAGGAGTGCTCGTAAGTTCCGGCATCGATCAACGCCGGAACGACGCGCTGGGTAAGCGCTGCGGAGATGCCGAATGCGATGTTGTCGCCCCCGCCGGAGTTGATAACGGCGACCACGCGGCCATCCAGCGAGACCAGTGGGCCACCGCTGTTCCCCGGGTTGACGGGAGCGTCCGTCTGGATCGCGTCCGGAATGCTGAATCCGGTCGGGGCCGGGATCGACCGATCGGTTCCGCTGACAACGCCCGTCGTGAGCGAGCCGTTCAGGTCGTACGGGTTTCCGATCGCGACGACCTTCTGCCCGATTGTCGCGCCGGCCTCCGCGAACTGAAGCGGCGTCGCGGACGGCGGCACGTCGTCGACGGCGATCGCTGCCAGGTCGCTGTCGGGGTCCGTCCCGACAACCTCTCCCGTGCTCCACTCTCCGGTGTTGAACCGGACTTCGCTCTCCGAGGCCGCCCCGACAACGTGGGCGTTCGTCACGACGTGGCTGTCATCGAACATGAACCCGGTTCCTTGGCCCTGGTCGGTTTCGACGAGGACAACTGACTCAATCGTTTGTCGATACGCCCTCGCGTACTCGCTGTCCGCCTCCGGTTCCGGATCCGTTTCAGACGACGGCGTCGATGTCTCCGCCGGGGTGGTCCCGCCCGACGCTGTTTTGCCTGACGTGGTGTTACATCCTGCTAGCCCCGCGAGCACGGCCGCGCCACCCGCCGCGAGAACGTCCCGCCGGGTGCGTTCGGACTCCGACATATACACTAAGATAGTGGTGCTCGTGCCGTGTATACCTTCTGTCGCCGTCATATTGATACAGTCCCCTCCAGGGACATCGTCCGGAACGCCCGGGCGAAATGCGACGATCTGAGGGGCAAACACGGGTGGCCAAACGGCACGGTTTGGCCACAACGATGAATAAAGTCAATTGATAGGTACCGCTACTCGCTGCCCTCCATTGGGACGAACCGGACGCCGCCGTGGCTCTTCCGGTCGAGGCCGTCCTCGGTCCGGGTGGCCTCGACGAGCGTCTGGGTTCCCTCCCCAACTGGGGCGACGATCCGGCCCCCAACGCGGACCTGCGTCGCGACTGCCTCCGGAAGCTCCGGCGCGGCGCAGGTGAGATACGCGCCGTCGTAGGGGGCGTGTTCGGGCCAGCCCGCCCAGCCGTCACCGGCCCGGACGTGAACGTCGCCGTAGCCGAGTCGCTCCAGACGGCGGCGGGCCTCGGCCGCCAACTCACCGACGTACTCGACGGTGTAGACGTTCTCGCTTCCGACAATCTCGGCAGTCACGGCCGCGTGGTACCCGCAGCCCGTACCGATCTCGAGGATTCGGTCGCCGGAGTCGGGCGCAAGCCGATCACACATGATCCCGACCATGTGAGGCGCGGAAATCGTCTGGCCGGCCCCGATCGGTAGGGGACGGTCGGCGTAGGCCGCATCCCGGCGCGGTTCGGGAACGAACTCGTGGCGCGGGACCGACCGGAGGGCCCGGATCGTCGCCGGTCGCTCGATCCGACCCCGGTCGACGAGCGCGTCGACAAGCTGTTGGCGGGCCTCTCTGAATCGATTATTATCTGTCTCATCGCTTCGATCGTCGTCGGCCCCCTCATCGCCGTTCGTCCGACTGCCATCCCTGGCCCCGTCGTCCGAGTTTCGTCCGACCATCGCCGCCTCTACCAGCCCGACCACGCCCGGGCCTGTGCGTCCTCGTCGCGGGCGTAGAGTCGCTTGATATCCTTTGCGAGTACCGAATCGCCCTCGAAGTCGAAGTCCAAGCGCTCGTAGTCGGTCGCGTCCTCGCGGACGAGTATCCGTTCGACGCTGAACTCCTCGCCGCCGTACTCGTGGGTTCGGCCGATGACGAACGACTCGTCGCCGGGAACCTGAATCCGGACGCTTCG
Source organism: Natronomonas sp. (assembly GCF_046710025.1). GTDB lineage: Archaea > Halobacteriota > Halobacteria > Halobacteriales > Haloarculaceae > Natronomonas. The sequence goes on from NZ_JBKEGK010000253.1 coordinate 2,943, forward strand.
GCTCTCGTCGTGGGTTCCCTCCTTGGGATGTAGCGTCAGGTTGACGGTAACGTTGCCGACGGCGCGGGCCCAGACTGTCTCGACGTCGGTGGCGTCGGCACCGTCGGATCGAGCGCCATCCGGTCCTTCAAGCGAAGTGACGCGGGCGGTCAGGATCGCCTCGTCGGTCTCGACGAGGAACTCGTCGCCGACAACCAGCCGTTCCTCCGGCGGGACCTCGACGGTTGACTCCATCGACTCCCCGTCCTGTGAGACGACGACCCGGCGCTCGACGGTCGTCTCCTCCTCTATGGTCGTCTTGTGGACGTGGCCGCACTCGCTGCACCGGACGGTGACGCCACCGCCGCGGTTCAGTACCTCGTGGACGGTCTCGGCGCCCGGCGAACACGACGGACACCGGACCGCGACGCGCTGTTGACTCATTACGAGAAGTTGACCGCCCGGACGTATAAGCGCGTGGCTCCGGCCCGCGTCGCGGTCAGGCGGCCGCAAGCAGCGGAACCGCACCCCTCATCAGCGGAGTCGACTACGCCTCCGGCGTCGGTAACTCAATCGCCTCGCCGTCGACGTACACCGTCGGCTCGGTAAG
>NZ_JBKEGK010000254.1:0-3519 GCF_046710025.1 Natronomonas sp.
GACGACGAGGAGACGTGGCTGCCGGGTCGCGTCCGGCGCTGCCCCGCCGGGGCTGCGACAGGGACGTGCGGCTACCGAATCGTGTCTAGTGCGGCCTCGGCGGCCTGCCGGCCGCTTGCCAGCGCGCCTTGGATCGAGGACCACTCGGTGTAGTCGCCGGCGAGAAACACCGGCCCCTCAGGCGACTCCGTCGCGGGGAGAGCGGCGTGGAACCCCGGTGGCTGCTCGAACTGCGCGAACTCGACCCGGTCGACGCCAACGACCTCGAAGCCACCGAAGTGGTTCTCGGGAAACCACGCCGATAGCGCCGTTCGAACGGTTTCGCCGAGCGCCTCGTCGTCGGCCTCGCGGGAGCCGAGAAACGTCGCGCTCAACAGCTGTCGGCCGTCGGGGGCGTACTCCGGGGCGGCTGCGCTCATGGGTGCAACGGTGTTCGGCTCGGCATCAGCCGCGTTCAATATGATCCGCGAACCCGTGTCGAGCCGCTGGTGCTCGGGCAGCGAGCAGTGAACCGTCGTGGAGGCTTTTGTTCCCGTGGGCGTCTCGACACCCGTCAGCTCGCCGGCCGTCTCCGGGTCCGTCGCAACGACGACGGCGTCCGGCGAGCGGTCTCCGGCTCCGGTTTCGACAGCGAGGGGCTCAGTGTCGAGTTCCGTGACGGCGACTTCGGTTACGATGTCCACACCCGCGGCCTCGGCGCGGTCCCGGAGTTGGGCTGGGATCTCGCCCATCCCGCCGGCGGGGACAACGGTATCCCCCTCCGAGAGCGATTTAAACGTGTACTCGAACACCGAACTCGCGGTGCCAAGCTCACGGTTAAGCGTGATCCCGCCGTAGAAGGGGGCCGCAAAGCGCTCGACGAACGCTCGAGAGAAGCCCTGTTCCGCCAAGTATTCTCTAATAGTCGTGTCGTCATCCCCGAAGATCTCGTCCCACTCGCGGCGTTCGAGTTCCCGCTGGAGCCGAAAGAGCCGGAGTTTGTCGGCCGTCCGAACATCGCGGTTCAGAATCGTCGGGAGAGCAGCGCTCGGGTCGCCGAGGGGATCGGCGAGCGTCGACCGGCGGTTCGGCCGCGCGATCGTCGCACCGGGGGCGAACCGCCGTAGGTCGAGCGCCTCGAAGTCGAGTTCCCGGCGTGCAGCCGGGTAGGCGGTGAAGAGTACCTGAAACCCCCGATCGAGGGTGTATCCGTCCACGGAGCGCGTGCGGACGCGGCCGCCAGCGCGTTCGCGCGCCTCAAACAGTTCGACTTCGGCCCCGGCCTCGGCGAGGTGCCGCGCGGCGACCAATCCGGCGAGGCCGCCACCGGCGACGACGACGTGCATACACCGGCTTCGAGCGGGACCGACAAACCGGTTTCCGTGTCCGGACGACGGCGGAGAGTAACGACCGTGGCGGCCCATCGTTTGACCGTGATTTTGAGGCGACTCCCCAGCGCCGGCCGGGACGCAAACAGGGGAATTATTTCGGTCGGCCCGTAGGATCACTCATGGGACTCGGTAAACACCTCATCAACGGCATCGTCTCGCTCGCAATCAGCGTCGCCGTCACCGTCGCCGCGGCCGACGACGACGACGGCCCGTGGGTCCTCCACGAGGTCGCCCTCGCCGTCGCTGTCTCGGCGTTCCTGTCGGGCTTTTTCACCAGCTACTTCGCCGAGTGACGCGCTAACGTCGCCGGCGATCGGGGGACGGCTACCGTCCGCCGGTCGACTCGATCCGGCAACTCCGGTCGGCCGCGCCGACATAAAACGAGCGCAGTTGTGCGGATACGGACGCTTCGTCGACAACGTTGAGCACGAGATCGTCGTCGCCGAGCACGTCGCCGTCGTTCTCGTAGGCCGTCTCGCGGGCGGCCGCCTCGCCCATTAGTTCGCACTCGCCGGCGATGGTACCGATCACGAACAGCGATCGGTCCCGCGCTGCGTCGACCTGCTCGTTGGCCCGCTCTAACCCAGTCTCCGTCACGTCGATCACGTTGTCGTCGGCACTCCAGGAACCGAAGAGGTCGAGCATGAAGAGCCGATCGCCCGCCAGGGCGTCGGTTGCTGTGACCCCCGCGTGTCGGCGCAGCGCGTCCGCCAGCGTCGACCGATCCAGCGCCGGCGGCGGCGACAGCGAGACGGCCCATCCGGCGTCGATCGCCGTCGCACAGCACTCCGCGACGGCTCCGGCGACGGTACGCTCAAGTGCCGGATCGTCCGTCGTGTCCGTGACGATCACGCTCCGGGAACCGGCCGGGAGGCCGCCGTCGGCGTCGAAGCCGTCGATCCCGGTCGGGACCGTCTGGGCGGCCTCGAGGCGGGCCTCGCGGCGTCGCCTGACACTCGAGAGAGCATCGTCGATTTCGGTGAGCAGGTCGGTGTTGTCGGTGCGCTCCTCGCCGATCGTTTCGACCGCCCGGTCGATGTCACGGGCGGCGTCGGCGGTGCCCGAGCAGGCGCCCGCGACACGCGTGCTCGCGTCGGCCCCCTCCGAGACGGCCGTCGACACCTCGTCGACGCCGGCCGTCGCCGCCGTCATCTCCTCGTCGACGACGTCGAGTTCCGACTCGGCCGCCTCGATCCGCTCGGCCCCGGTCTCGACCGCCTCGACGGCCGAGTCGAGCGCGTCGCTCACGTCGGCGGTCACGGACTGGATCTCCCCGACGGCGTCCTCGATCCGCTCGGTCTCCGAACGCGACTCCTCGGCGAGCGATTTGACCTCCTCGGCGACGACCGAGAAGCCGGCGTCGTCGTCCGCGCGGGCGGCCTCGATGGAGGCGTTGAGCGCGAGCAGGTTCGTCTCGTCGGCGATCCGGTCGATGGTCTCGACCACCCGGTCGATCCGCTCGACGTGGTCGGCCAGCGCCTCGACCTGCGTCTGAACCTGTCGGGTCGCCGCCGCGGCTGTCGTCATCGCACTCGCCGCTTCGTCGGTCGCCTCGCGCCCCTCGGTCGCCGCGGTTGCCGCCCGTTCGGTCGTCTCGCTCACCTCGTCGGCCCCCGCGGCGGCCTCTTGGATCGTCGCGCTCAGGTCGGCGACGTCGTCGGCGACCGAGTCCATGTCCTCGACCTGTGTGCCGGCGGCCTCGCGGATCGAAGCCAACTGGCTGTCGACCGATCGGGAGGTCTCGTGGACGACGTCGACGGCACCCTGTGCGTTCACGATCAGTCCGTCCTCAATGCGCAACCGTTCCTCGTTCGCGTCCGCCGAGACGGCGTCGTTGTCTGGCTTCATCAACTGTGGGTTCGGACGTATGGTTCGGTTAAAAAGTCTTATTGTAGCTCAGCAGCCGAATTATAGCCACGTACACAGTGTTTCATTCGTTTTAGGCGGATGGGTATTATACTGGCAGCCAGTCCAGAGAATCCTACGAGACACACTATCCGGAACACGTTCGACAGGGCGGTGCCGACGTGTGCGGGGTGTGACGCGCGATGGCGGCGGACAGCCCCCGGCGACGGCCGCGAAGGACAGGGCTTTGCGGGGGGGGCTCGAAGCAGACGTATGAGTGCGTTCGAGGGATTTCGCTGTACGG
>NZ_JBKEGK010000255.1:0-3510 GCF_046710025.1 Natronomonas sp.
GTCCGTGTCGGTTCGTCGGAATCGGAACGTCGGGTCCGGAGTGTCCGGGTCTAACGCGTCGAACCGCAAGAGGTCACGGCGTCCGCCGTAGCCGCCGGCGAGTCCGCCGAAGCCGTCGTCTTCGGTCGCGCCGGTCACGTGCGAGACGATGCGGCTCATCACGCCGTATGTGGCGTCGTCCCGGGGACCGGCCGCCTGCACTTCGATCTCGCTTCGGACGGGATCGCTGTCGGGATACAGAGCGTCGAGTCCGAGCTGGGCGATCCGGTAGGCACCCGAGGCGGTCGGACAGGAGTGTCCCGCTTCTTTCACCGCGTCTCGATAGGTGATGACGAACGGGGCACCCGGCTTGAGGACACCGAGTGCTTCCGCGACGGGATCGCGGACGCGGATCGGTTCGACGTCGTATTCGACAGCCCAATTCTCCTCGGTGCGGTTCGTGTCGGTCGGAGTCGTGTTTTCTGACATTGTGAGTCGGTTGCGATCGCTCGTTCGTGATTCGAGTCCGTTCAGTACCGCAGCAGGCGCATGCCGTTGCCGATCACGGCGAGGACGCTGGCCTCGTGGACGAGCATCCCGAGCGCGAGGGTGACGTAGCTCGTCAGCACGCCCGCGAGCAGCATCGTCACCACCACGAGGGCCAGCCCGACGTTTTCGAGGACATTCCAGCGCGTGGCTTTGCTGAGTTTCACCGCGTAGGGGATGCGCTCGAGGTCGTCGGCCATCAACGCGATGTCCGCCGTCTCGATGGCGGTATCCGTCCCGGCTGCACCCATGGCGATGCCGACGTCAGCGGTCGCCAGCGCCGGCGCATCGTTGATGCCGTCGCCGGTCATCGCCACGACGTGCCCATCGGCCTGGTACTCCGTAACGACATCCTGTTTGTTCTCGGGCAGCAACTCGGCGCGGTAGTCGTCGATGCCGATCTCTTCGGCGACCGCGGCCGCGACGCGTTCGTTGTCGCCGGTAAGCATCACCGCCTCGATCCCGGCGTCCCGTAACTCCTGGATGACGCCAGGCGCAGCGTCGCGCAGTTCATCGTGGAGCGCGATAGCGCCGACTACAGTTCCGTTGAGGACGACGTGGATGGCGGTCTCGCCGCGCTCCTCACGGTCGCGGACGTACTCGGCGACGTCGTTCGGAAGGTCGATTCCGCGCTCGTCGAGGAGCGCGCGGTTCCCGACGACGATCTCGCGGTCGTCGTGGTGAGCGACGACGCCCTTCCCGGCGACTACCTCGAAGTCGTCCGGTTCGGAGAGCGAGCCGGTCTCCGTCGGCGACCGAGTGCCCGATTCGGCGGTAGTTGCCCCACCGTCAGTCACGGGGTCCCGGCGGTTCTGGGCCGCATCGAGGATGGCGTCGCCGAGATGGTGTTCGCTCTTCATTTCGGCGATGGCTGCCAGGTCCAGCACCTCGTCGTCATCGGCGTCGAATCCTTCGACGTCGGCGACTGCCGTCTCGCCTTTGGTGAGCGTGCCGGTCTTGTCGAAGGCGACCAAGTCGATCTTACCCGCCTGCTCGAGGTGCTCACCGCCCTTCATGAGAACGCCGTTTCGCGCGGCGTTACCGATGGCCGAGACAATGCTCACCGGCGGCCCGATGACCAGCGCACCGGGACAGCCGATGACCAGCAGCGTTAGCGAGAGGACCGCGTTCTGCGTGACCGCGTACGCTCCGATGGCGAGCGCGATAACGGCCGGGGTGTAGTATTTGGCGAAGCGGTCGATCAGACTCTCGGTCGGCGACTGGGCCTCTTGGGCCTCCTCGACGCGTTGAATGATCCGTTGGAGCGTCGTGTCCGTGCCGGCACCGGTAGTCGTGACTTCCAACGCTCCTTCCTGGTTGACCGTCCCGGCGTAGACCTCGTCGCCGTCGGCCTTGTGGACGGGGGCGCTCTCGCCGGTGACCGGTGCTTGATTGACGGCGCTTTCCCCCTCCACGACGTCGCCGTCGACGGGGATCTTCTCGCCGGGTTTGACGATGACAATCTCGCCCGCTTCGACCTCGCGAGCGGGCACCTCTTTTTGCTCGCCGTCGCGGCGCACGGTGGCCGTATCCGGCGTCATTTCGAGGAGCTCTTCGAGCGCGTTACGCGTCTTGCGCATCGTCCGCCCTTCGAGGTACGATCCCAGCGCGAACAGGAAGACCACCGCGGCGGCTTCCCAGTACGATCCAATAGCGATCGCGCCGACAGCGGCCAGCGTCACCAGCGTCTTGATGCCGAGTGTTCGGCTTTTGACCTCGTAGTAGGCGGTCTTGGCGATGTCGTAGCCGCCGATGATCGCCGCGAGGATCAAGATCGCGGTGCTCGCGGCGTCAAAGCCGGGGACGTAGCCGATACTCCAGCCGCCAGCGTAGAGGAGACCACTCATCGCGACGACGATGGCCTTCCGATGTTGGCGATAGTACTGTTCGATCGATTGGGTATCCATGATCGGTCTCCTTAGGCGGGCTGAGGCGTGTAGCCCTGGTTTTCGATGGTCTGTGCGAAGGCGTTGGGGTCGGAAACGCCGTCGTCGTACTCGATCTCGACGCGACCGGTCGAGTAGTGCACCTCGACGTCTTCGACGCCGTCGACGTTCGAGAGAGCGCGTTCGACGGTGCTTGCACAACTCGGACAGTCGAAGTCCAAGACGCGGAACTGCGTTGTGTCGCTCATTACGATTTGAGATAGTGGCCATACCCCAATAAGTATTTTTTAGATGATATGTTTGGGTACGGAAATAGGTTGTTGGAACAGTCAAACGGGTCGTCTAGGGCTTTCGGTCTCGGGGTCCATTCGGGACTGGTTCCTCGGTAGATACCTCTCCGCTCGCATCCCGCCGTTTTTTCCCCCGTGCTCGCGCTCGGTTTTCGTATGAGCAACTCCGGTACCGATCAACGCCTCGACGACATCGCGGTGCGAGACACGCAGGTCTCGGACGCGATCGACGAACCGATGCGGGCGATGATCCTCGATATCCTGTCCGAGGAGGCCCTGACCGCGAGCGAGGTCCACGGGAGCCTCGCCGATCGCGGCATCGACCGAACCGAGAACACGGTTCGACACCACATCAACGAGCTACGGGACGCCGGCCTCGTCGACGTCGTTCGCTTCGAGGAGGGTCGCGGCGGGACGACAAAGTACTACCACGCGAACACGATTGTCCTCTCGTACTCACTCCCGGACTCAGCGGATGCTGCCGTCAAAGAGATGATAGATGCGGTCCAGCCCCAGATCACGGACGCGCTCGCCACGCTCACCGATGAGTACGACGGCGACATCAAGGAAATCGTCGCAGACATGCAGCCCTGCGAGCACTGTCAGACCCAAAAGTACGAGACGTACGTGCTTCTGACCGTCCTCCGTCGTGCGTTCGTTAGCGCTCACAGGGATTCTTAACGAGAAGACACGGACTGTTAGGATTTCAGTAGACCGGCTCGGTTCAGACCTCGATGGAAGAGGGCGCGCTCATCGGACCAGATCGAGGGTTCCGGTCGAACGGCCGCGCTAGTGGTGGGTCTTTTCAT
>NZ_JBKEGK010000256.1:0-3460 GCF_046710025.1 Natronomonas sp.
GTTGGCGACGTAGAACGGTATGGCCCCCTGCAGCACTGGCGCCGCAACCGGGGGTCAGTACTGCTGTTGTCCGGCGGGCGGCGGTCGTACGACGGCGGCCACGCATGGACTCGTGGTTGCTGTGAACTATACGCAAGAAATTAGTCCCCTCACGTTAAACGTCATCCGATCGGTGCAGATGGAGGAGTCAAACAATGTACACAGACATTCTATACCCGACTGACGGGAGTGGTGGTGCGGAGGCAGCGCTGGACAACTGTCGTAACTTGGCGGAAACCTACGGGGCGACCGTCCACGTGCTCTACGTGGCCGAGCGCTCCGGACCCCACGGTCTCGCCAGCGATACGGAAGTGATGGGACAGGGGGGGATGGTCGGCGATCCGGAGGGAAGCGGGGAAGGAATGATCGGTGACCGGACCAAAAGCGACGAGACCCAGGCGGCAGTCGAAAAGTACGGACAGGAGATCGTTACGGAAGCAGCAGCGCGATTCGACGACGCCGAAACGGAAACCGCCGTCCGGGAGGGAACCGCATTCGAGGGTATTCTCGACTACGCCGAGGCACACGATATTGACATGGTGGTCATGGGAACACACGGCAGAACCGGCTTGGACCGATACTTGCTCGGGAGCGTCACGGAGAAAGTCGTCCGACTGTCCGACGTTCCCGTACTGACGGTCCGAGAAGGCGAGGCCCCCTAATACCGCACACCGCTTCGAGGTGTTGCGATACAAAAGTTTGATGTCAGTGTCCCGTGTACGGGAATCCGCAAGATCGCCAGACGGCGAGAAGATAACTGCGCGCGGGTTGCCGAGCTAGGCCAAAGGCGCAGCGCTTAGGACGCTGTCCCGTAGGGGTCCGCCGGTTCAAATCCGGTCCCGCGCATGCCATCTCCGAAAGATCGTGCAGAGTGGGGTCGCCAGCGGATCCGAACCCTGAAAACCGAGCGGAGCGGAGTTTTAAGCGGTTCGAACCAAGTCCCGCGATTTCTTTCTGACCAAGTGCGTAATGAAACGGGTTTTGTGTGTGGCGTTCCTTGGCTCAGTATGACGATAGCTACTGGCGATTCCGTGACCCTTGAGTACACCGGCCGATTGGACGACGAGACTGTTTTCGACACCTCCCGGGAGTCCGTCGCCGAAGAAACGGGGTTGGCGGAGGCCCAGCCAGACCGCGAGTACGCGCCGCTGACGGTCGACGTCGGTGCCGAAGAAGTCATCGAGGGAATGGAAGAGGGGCTGGTCGGTCTGGAGGCCGGGACGACGACGACGCTCACGATCCCGCCGGAGAAGGGCTACGGCGAACATAGTGAGGAGCGCATTCAAGAGTTCGATACCGAGGAGCTCCGCGAGATGCTCGGCGGCCAGACCCCCGAGGAGGGCTCCTATCTTGAGGCACAGAACGGCCAACACGGCGAGGTCGTCCACAGTGGCGAGGAGGTCGTCAAGGTGGATTTCAACCCCCGACTCGCCGGTGAGACGCTGACGTTCGAGATCGAGATCGTCGACGTCAAGTGAGGATAACTGTTGGAACCGGGAGGCTCCACCGCCCGATTCGCCGGGAGCGGCATCGGGATTTCGCCGTCGTGATTTCGCGTACGACGGTCGCGTACACGTCGATACTGTACATTCTCGACTGGGTGACGATCGGACTGCTGGCGTACCACATCAGAGGAGCCGCCCGTTCGTGGTGAGTACGGGGTCGATCCTGACGATCCGGGTCGTCGTCCCTACCGCGTTGATTTCGATGAAACCGTTACAGTAGTGCCCGTCCGGTCGTCAGCACGCACCGCCGGCCAGGATACGCCGCCTCACCCGACTCGTCGAGTGACTGCGAGTCCCTCCCCGACGGGAAGCAGCGTCGTCTCGAACTCCTCGGCGGACCGGACGTGATCGAGATATGCCGCGATTCCGCGGGCCGCGTCGGCATGTGGGTCGTCGAACTGCTCGCTGTCATCGGCCATCAGTCGGCGTATCGTCCCGAACTCGTAGGGGCCCTCGATCGCGTTGTCGGCGAGGACGAGGCCGCCGACGGGGATCTTTTGCCGGATCGCCTCGAACGCCTCGACGTACCGGTCTTTCTCGTTGTCGATCAACGCGATGTCGAAAGGGCCTTTGCAGCCGTCGACGATCCCGATCGCGTCCCCTAACTCGAAACGCGCGCGGTCGGTGTACCCGCCCCGTTCGAGATACTCCCGGGCGGCATCAAGCTCCTCGGCGTCGATCTCTGTGAGGACAATCTCTCCGTCTTCGGCCATCCCACCGAGAAACCAGTACGCGGAGTAACCGAATCCGGAACCGAACTCGAACACCCGTTCGGCGCCGACGAGATCGGCAAGCGCCCGGAGCCACCCGCCCACCGCGGGACCGACGGTCGGGAAGTCCGTCGTTTCGGCGCGGCGGTCCATCTCGGCGAGCACCGGGTCCGGTTCGGGGCCGACCGCGGCCACGAACGCCTCGATGTCGTCTGGAACGCCCATGCGACGGCTCGGGTGCGAGCGATCCTATATCTTCCCCCAAGCATCTTCAGAGTCGGTGATCGGTACGGCACACCCGTCACAATCGCCGGTAGTCCAACTCAGTTTGGCCACTTGATGGAACAGCCCTGCGAGGGGAGGAACGTCTCCTCGGGTTCTTCGCCCGCGAGTACGGCGTCGATCGCGTCGCGCATATCGTCACCTGGCTCCCCGGAGGACTCGTCGTCGGGGTTCATCGCGTCGTCGAAGCGACCGTGATACGCCAGCCGGAACGTGTCGTCGTCGTTCTCGAACAGGAACGGATCGGGCGTACAAACCGCGCCGTACTCTTTTGCGGCGGTGGCCGTATCGTCGCGCAGGTACGCCGTGATGTCGATCTCGCCGCGGTCGACGTACTCGACCATGTTCTCAAAGGAGTCTTCGGGGTACTCCTCGGCGTCGTTAGAGTTGATCCCAACAACCGCGACGTCGGCGTACTCGGTGGCAATCGCGTTCATCGCCCCGAACTTTGCTTGCACGTACGGGCAATGATTGCACATGAACACGACGAGCAAGGCGTCGTGATCGTCGAAGGATTCGAGATCGTACGTCCGGTCGTCGGTGCCCCGTAACTCGAACGCCGGTGCTCGGTCGCCGTATTCCAGTTCGTCCGCGTCGGATTCGCGTGCCATACCGGGCGTTGATCGCCGACAGACAAAAGTCATCCCTCCGCTGTGGCGCCACGGTGGGCAGTTTACCCCTCGAACGTCATCAGAAAGACCGTCACGACCGCGAGCGTGACGGTCGCGAGCATCCCGTTCGTCACCAGCGCGGCGCTGTCGGCTGGGAGGTCCTGCGTGGCGACCTCCGTCAGGGGTGCGACCGTCGCGTAGGCGACGAGCGCTATGAGGGCATACCAGAGGTGCTGCATGTGCTGTAGCCTCTACTGAGACAGGCGACGGGCTCTATCGGTACCCGTCACCCGCACGCTGCCGATGGTTCGGC
>NZ_JBKEGK010000257.1:0-3450 GCF_046710025.1 Natronomonas sp.
TCGCGCCAGTCGGCGACGTCGTCGGCTTTTGCTTCGGTCTTCGCCTCGGCGACCGCCTCAACCCACTCCGGCTGGGTGCGCTTGTGGTACTGTCTGAGGACCTCCTTCGAGAGCTGTTGACCGTCGTACGAAAAGCGGTTTTCGTCGAAGGTGCCAACCACGTCTGCTACCCGGATGTCGCCGTCGTAGTAGAGACACTCGATCTTGCCGTCCTCGTGTTTGAGGCCGGCGTCGGCGGCCGTCTCGGTGACGATCCGGTTGACCTCGCGGGCGATCGACTCGAGGTCGTCGATGTCGGCGTGTCCCGCGATGTAGTCGGCGTTCTCTCGGGAGAGATACCGGTCTGACTCCTCGTACTTCGTCGAGAACTCCACGACGGGGTCGGGAAGGTCGACGGGGCTGTCGGGCCACTCGCCGCCGTTGAGGCCGAAATCCTCCGGGTCGGCCCGCGAACGTAGCGACGAGCCGACCGGGACAGTGTTTCTGAAGACGATTTCGAGGGGAATCAGGTAGTTTTCGCCCGCGGCCTCGTGGTAGGCGGTGTAGTCGTACTCCCGCCCCTCGTGGGGCAGGTCCGGAACGCGGGTCAACTCGATCGCCATCTCGCGGGGCGGGGTCGCGACCGAGTCGAGACCGGCGACCTCGCCGCCGCCGCCGACGACGCCGCGGTAGTGGGTCGCGATTCCCTCGGCCTCAAGCCGTTCGAAGTTGGCTGCACCCATCGCACACAGCGACGCGCCCTTGTTCGGGATGGCGTCGGGCATCTTGCCCCAGTCGAACACCGAGTAGTCGTCGGTGAAGACGAACGCACCGGTCCCGAGCGAGTCGGCTGTCGCCTGCTCCTCGACTCGGAACCCCTTGACGCTAGTCATTATCTGAGGGAACCCCGCCGAGGCTGAAAGGCGTTTCTATCGGCGGGAGCCGACAGTTTCAGACGCTTCTGGGCACTTCGATCGACCCCGTCCGCTCGACGCACCGGTGAGTCACGACGGAGCGGCGTTCGTGAAGCGACGTCACCCGCTGTGAGTGGGCGCATTCCGGAACCGCCCGTGGGCGAGTCCCCCGACAAGCGCAAGCCACAGGACGACCTCGATATAAAACGACGACGTCCCGATGTAGTGCCGGACGAACGCGACCGGCGGAAGACCGAGCGGATCGGTCGACCGTTTGAGCGGCCACAACAGAAACAGCGCGTGGCCCGGGCGGCCGTTGATTACGACGTGAACCACGTCAAGAAAGAGATGCGAGACCCACCCGATCGTGAGCGCCGTGCCGACGCGCAAGAACAGTGCGAGCGTGAGAAGCGCCACGACCGCCAGTGCGCTGTGGCCGACCGAGTGGTACAACTCGACGATCCCCGCCGCTCCGAGAGGCTTGTCGAGGACGTCGGGGGCGGCCGCGCCGACGACGAGAGGCGCCGTCGGTAGCCGCGAGAGGCGGCCAACGACCGCGGCCGCGGCGAGGTGGGTCACGAACAGCATCCGTCCGAACTACGGCTGCGACCCGACTTAACCTTGGCCCTGGGTGTGTCGGTAGAGCCGACCGCTGACGGCGAGATAATCCCGGACGAACACGGCAACTGACGGCGCAAGAACGACTGGCGCGACCGCATGGACCAAGCCGGTCGGCGCGGCCGGGACGAGCGCGATGGTCAGAAACGCCATCTGGATGCCGGCGAGATACTTACCGAGGTCGCTGTCGGGGCGGTCGAAGACAGGGTGCCCCCGCAACCGTCGCCAGCGGATCCCGCCAACGAAGAGGTAGCGAGCCGCCGATATCGAGAGATACCAAGCGGGCAACAGGCCCCACGACACTGCCACGACGGGGGCGGCGACGAATCCGAACGTGTCGAAGGCCACGTCGAGGCGCTTGCCGAGATCGGTCTCGCTGCCGACGCTTCGTGCGACAGTGCCGTCGAGTTTATCGAGGACGATCCCGACGCCATAACAGAGCGCCGGCGCCCACGCGAGGCTGGTCTCGGGTGGCAGGACAGCGAAGCCGGCCACGACCGCGTAGAGCGCCCCCCGAAACAGCGTCAGCGTGTTCGCCAACCCGAGGAGCCGACTCTGGACGCCGCCGGGCCGCGTCGAACCGAGTCTGTACCCAACGTACCAGAGTTGGCCCGCCAAACAGAGTCCGGCGACGACCGCCGGAGAGAGTCCCCACTGACCCGTCGGCCCCACCGGAAGCACCCACCGGAGCGTGACTGCGAGCGCGACGGCGGCGAGCAACGGCAGTCCGACCCCCAGACCAAGGTGTATCCGGCGATCACGCCCGAATTTGCTCATCGGTGCCCCCCCGGAGGTACCCGCTTCGGCCTGGCTGCCCGATCCCGGTGGTCGGGGCGGATGGGACTGGCTTCTCGATTCGGCACGGGTCGCTCATGCGGGGACCACTCACCTATGTTACGTCCACGCCCGACTAAAGCGCGGGTGCGGCGGCAAGATTCGACCCCCCGGCCCAGCAACGCCCGGGCCGTTGGGAAATCTCGGCTACCGTAACAGCACGACGAGAACCACAATGAGAACGACCTGTGCGACCTTGTCGATGATCCCGAGCGTGCCCACGTCGGCCGGAAACGACTTTGGGCCGGCCGCGAAGTTGAAATAGTACCACAGGACGATCTGGACCAGCGTGAACGGGATGCCGAGGGCGTAGACCGCCCGGCGACGGTAATCGAACAACACGAGGGCGATCGCACCCAGAAAGCCAAGCCCGGCGAGGACGAAACTGATCGCCATCCCCGAGGGGAGCATCCGGACCCCGAGCAGGAGGTGGATGGCGGCGGAGACGAGCGCGGTGAGGATGCCCATCCAGTGGAGACCGCGGAGGGTATCGGTGCTGAGTTCCAGCTGTTGGGAGTCAGCCGTTGCCATACTTGATCTACGACACTAACTCACATAGTTTTACTGCCGGCTGGAACCATCGAGCGCAGTCCGCCGGTTCAGCGTTCGAACTCCGGGTCGCGGAGCGATTCGAGTTGCGCACACTCCGCGGGGCGCAACCGGGTCGCGGCCGCGGCCAGGTTCGAGACGAGGTGGTCTGGGGTGGTACTCGAGGGGATCGGAACGACGCCGTTCGTGACATTCCACGCGATGACGACCTCCGCAGGCGAGAGCCCACGCTCGGCGGCGATCCGCTCTATCGTGGGTTCCTCGAGCAGCCCGGGCGCCGACAGCGGCGAGTGGGCGACGACACGGATCCCCCGGTCGTGACAAAACGAGACGAGATCCGTTTGCGGCTTATACGGGTGGCGTTCGATCTGGACGATCGCCGGCGGGACGGTTCCGGACTCGAGGATCGTCTCCAACTGCGCCCGCGATGCGTTACAGACGCCGAGGGTTCGCGCCCACCCGCGATCGTACGCCGCCTCGAGATTCCGCCAGGCCGTGGCCAGCGGGATGTCAGCTGTTTCGAGGTTCCCGTCGTCGCCGGTCGGAAATGTGAGCG
>NZ_JBKEGK010000258.1:0-3441 GCF_046710025.1 Natronomonas sp.
GGGATCTGCGACCGACCTGACGGCGCGAGCGGGCGCGCGCTCACCCCCCTCTATCGCGCCACGGGCCAACCGACCGTGCGCCGCCGCGAGCGTTGCGGTGTCCTCGGGGTCGAGGCGGTGTTCGGCGGGCGTGAGATGATACGTCCCCATCTCCGCGCCGTCGTAGCGGCGGACGACCCCGCCCGTGTCGAGTTCGTAACGGTCGCGCAACGTCGCCTGGGACGGGGGGCGCGTAGCGACGCGGGATTTAGCGACCGTCGGGCCGATTTGCGGGCGCAACGCCGTCCGGTAGTCGCTGCCGAGAAAAACAGCCAGCCCGGATTCGGCAACAACATCCGCAACAGGGCCGTCTCGTCCGGCGGCTGCCCGCGCGGCTCCGAGAGGGTCTTCGCGGGTACGATCGGCGAGGGCCTCGTCGTGGAACGACGCAGCGTCAACAAAGCGGCCGGCGGCAACGAGAAAGCCGGCTGCCTCGTCCTCGTAGGCGCGCTCGAACCCGGCTGATCGCGTCCGGACGGACTCGACATCGCGCCGTTCGAGCGCCTCGACGACGGTCCGACGGCAGGCCGGCTCCTCGATGAGCCGTCCGCCGCCCGGACACTCGTCGCTCTCGACGGAGAGGCGGTCGGCCTCGAACGTCGGCTCACAGCGGCATTCGTCCTCCGATGACAGCAGTCGGTCGAACACGGGGGGTCTGGGCGCGTGTTCATATTTAACTCCTTCCCCGATCGATCCGGATTCGAACGGCGGTCTCGCCGTTGGTCCGAACCAACGATAGTCGAACGCGCGTTCGTTCGGTGAGGACCGCCGGGGCGTCGATGCGGATCGGGACCGCAACGTCGACCGTGCTGTCGTGCCCGGTCGGCGATTCCCACCGCAGGCTGCCGTTCGCGATCCGGAGCCGACCGGGGGCGGCGAACGTCGGGTCGGGCGGTTCGATCGTGACGGTCGTCGCGGCCGGGTCCCGGCCCGGCGCGACAGGATCGTTCCCGGCGGCGAGCCGTTCGGCGGCGTCACGCAGGCGTTCGAGTTCCTCGAGCGCGAGCGCGGCGTTTCGCTCCCGGTCTGCGCGCTCGGCGCTCGGCATCACGAGGCCGAAGATCGCGGTGGCCAGCGCGACGGCGAGGACGACGCGGATCACAGCCGCTCGCGGAGCCGTTCGAGGGGTGTTGGACGGTCGTCTATCGTGGACGCCGATCCGGTACGTGACTCGGTCTCCGACTCGGACTCGGAGGCCCGGCCGGGGTCCGAAACGGTGACGGCTCCGCCATCGGTGTCGGGGTCCGACCCGGCTCCATGGTTGGACCGTTCCGGGGCGGTGTTTCGCTCGACAGCCTCGGCCTTCCGGAGGGCGCGGTCGGCCCGCAGTTCGATCTCCTCGTTGACCGCCCGGACCGACCCGACGTATCCGCGCAGCGCCTGTACCGCGGCTTCGAGTTCGGCGACGCGCGACTCCAGTTCATCGAGGCGGTCCGCACGTTCAAGCGGTTTCTCCTCCGAGAGCGCCCGTTCGACGGCCTCGAGTCGCCGCTCAAGTGTCTCACGATCGTGGTCGGTCCCGGTCGGGGCGGGGTCGTGGTCGGCCTCTGTCGGAGGCATACCGTGGGGTGGCTCGCGATCGGTTATGAACTACCGGGCGCGAACGACTCGATTGGGAGAGGAGTCGCCCTACACCAACGAGGCGCCGTCGAACTCCCCGCGGTCGATCCCGATGTCGAGGAGTTCGAGAACTGTCGGCGCGATATCATAGAGGTCTGCGTCATCGATCTTCGCGCCGTCGTCGTCGACGAACAGGCAGGCGTTCTCGAAGCTGTGCATCCCGTTCCGCGGCCCGGTGTCGAACACCGCATCGCCGCCGCGGAAGCCGGACTTGAGATCGAAGCCGTCGTTCGGGATGACGACGAGGTCGGGGGCGATCTCGTCGTGGTCCCCGCGGAAGGCGTCCTCCTTCGTCACGACGCGATCGGCGACGGGGGTCCCCTCCGGCCCTTCGAGCGCCTCCAGATCGCTTTTGAGTTCTTTCCGGGCAGCCTCGTACTCCTCCTCGGGGACGGATCCACGTGGCTCGCGCCCCTCGAGATTGATGTAGAAGCGACCCGGAATAAGCGAGTACGCCCGGGTGTCGTCGGCGATGTCGCCGAGGCTGTCGTGGTCGTCGTTCTTGTATGAGAGCCACCCCTGCTTCTCGAGCCAGATGTTGCACTTGACCTCGTAATCGAGCGACGTGAACCCGTGATCGGAGGCGACGACCATTGTCGTCTCCTCGTCGAGCATTCCGCGCAACTCCCCGAGGTAGCCGTCGAGTTTCGCATAGAACTCGAGGAACTCCTCCTTGTACTCGCCGTCCTCGGCGTAGTGCTTGAACAGGAAGTGGTTCACCCGGTCGGTCGTCATAAAGACGCCGAAAAAGAGGTCCCAGTCGTCGGTCTCAATGTATCGTTTGAACGCCTCGAAGCGGGCATCGAGGGTCTGGTGTGCATCCTCGATAAACGCCTCTTTGTCGTCTTTATGCCCGAGTTTCGCGTTGACGTCGATCTTGTAATCGAGTCCCTCAAGCGTCTCGCGGAGTTCATCGGGGTAGGCCGCCTTTTCCACACCCGGTGAGAGAAAGCCGCTGACCATCCGCTGGATGTCCCGATCCGGGGGGAACGTGACGGGAACGTTCATCACCGTCGACTCCCCGCCGGCGTTGTCGACGCGGGACCACAGCCGCGTCGCCTGGACGTCCTGTCCCATCGGGACGTACGTCTCATAGCTGTCGATTTCGCGATCTTGAAAGCCGTAGACGCCGGTCGATCCCGGGTTCACGCCAGTCGTCAGCGCCGGCCAACATGCGCTCGATTCCGGCGGCACGATCGAGTCGATCTTACCGCCCGACGCGATGGCGTGGAGGTTTTCGAACGTTTCCTCGTTATCGGCGATCAACGAGTACGGTACACCGTCGATACCGAAGAAAGCGACTCGTGGTCCGCTCCCGCCACGGAGCCGATCAAACAGTCCCATACGTCGCTTTCCGAGTGGCGGCTACAATAAGTTTCGTTTCGACCGGCAAACCCGACAGCGGTCGTCGAAACCGGCAATCAAATCCCCTATCGGCGCTGGCTGCACTACTCGTCGTCCGTATCGGGGTCGACGTCAGCCCGCTCGAAGTTCTCCGGAATGACAGTCGGGTGACGCACGCCAAAGCTGTCGGAGTGATCGGTGCTCATACTTAACGTTACGGCATCCAAACACAAGTATCAATCCATAATCATAACGTATCCGCAGTCGAGCGCCGTATTACCGTTGGTAATCTATACCGGAGAATCGAAGTATTAAGAGACGATACGTCGATTATCGCCGGGTATCAAATAGCAAAACGGCCCGTACACGCGTAGCGCCGCTAACGCTCGATGACGCCAGTGTATAACACAGCTGTGCCAAACGGCTCCGGCGATCGAC
>NZ_JBKEGK010000259.1:0-3440 GCF_046710025.1 Natronomonas sp.
TCCCCCTCGACGGCGAGGTTCGAGAGGGAACGGCAGCGGTCGACGAGTCCCTCATCACCGGCGAATCAGCGCCGGTCAGCAAGCGCCCGGGCGACCGGGTAGCAGGTGGGACGGTCGTCACGGACGCGCCACTCGTCGTGGTCGTCGACGACACCGCGACGAGCACGCTGGATAGACTCGTCGAACTACTGTGGGAGATTCAGAGTTCGACCCCGGGTATCCAGCGGCTCGCCGACCGCCTCGCGACCGTTTTCGTCCCGCTCGTTATCGCCGTCGCGGCGGCGGTCGCAGGGTGGACGTTGCTCTCCGGCGGCGGCGTCACGGCCGCCATGCTGGTCGGACTGACTGTTCTCATCGTCTCGTGCCCGTGTGCGCTCGGTCTCGCGACACCGCTTGCCATCGCTGCCGGGATCAAAACCGCCACCGATCGGGGGATTATCGTGACCGCTGAGGCGGTCTTCGAGGATGCCCCGGACATCGAAACCGTCGTGTTAGACAAGACAGGAACACTGACTGAAGGATCGATGTCGGTCGTTTCGGTCCACGCTGACGCGCCGGAGGAGGTGTGCTCGCGGGCGGCCGCCGTCGAGTCGCTCTCCGAACACCCGATCGCAGCGGCGATTGTTGACCACGTTGGCGGCGTCAATCTCGACGGTGGTGTCGACCCAGCCGACGGCATCGGTGACAACGCTGAGGCCGGTTCGAAACACCCCGCCGATGGTACGGCGACTGACGGCGGCTCGACGGCGGTCGATCCGGGCTCGTTCGACCGGACGGCCCGTGGCGTCAGCGCCCCGATAGAGGGCTCAGAAACCGTCGTTGGACACCCTGAACTTCTCCGAGACCGGGGGTTCGAGATCGACGGCGACCTGAACGAGCGGATCACGGACGCCAGATCCGACGGTGATGTCCCGGTCGTCGTCGGATGGGATGCCCGTGCTCGGGGGGTCATCGTGGTGGGCGATACGCCGCGAGTGGAGTGGCGCGAGGCCGTCGAGACACTCTCGTCGGATCGATCTGTTGTCGTGTTGACCGGCGACGAGGGGGCCGCCGCGGACCGGTTCCGGACCGTCGGTGGGGTTTCGGAGGTGTTTGCGGGCGTCCCGCCTGAGGCGAAGGCCGAGACAATCCGACGGCTCGGGGGCCAGGGCCCGGTTGCGATGGTCGGCGACGGCAGCAACGACGCCCCCGCGCTCGCGGCGGCCGACCTCGGCGTCGCGCTCGGCAGCGGCACCCGACTCGCGAGCGATGCCGCCGACGCGGTCATCGTCGACGACGACCTTCGTTCGGTCGCCGAGACGTTCCGGATCGCCGAACGGACCAACGGTCGTATCAAACAGAACCTCGGGTGGGCGTTCCTCTACAACGGCCTCGCGATCCCGATGGCCGCGCTCGGGTTATTGAATCCGCTGTTGGCGGCTGTCGCGATGGCGGCGTCGAGTACGCTCGTCGTCGTGAACTCCTCGCGCTCTCTGGGTGCATCCGGAGAGTAGGCTGTCAGGCTATCAGAATCCGACGACCGAGCGCGCCGGTAACGTCCTGGACGCCGCCTTCGCTTCCGATGACTCTTGGATGCCGCCTTCGCTTCTGATGACTCCTGGGTGCCGCCTTCGCCCCCGATGACCCGGCCCACCGTCGCCTTTAAGTCACAAACTACCAAATTGTACGTTATGTCATCGATCGAACTTACTCCCAGCCAGAAAACGATCCTCCAAGAACTCATTAACCTCTTTCGCGACTCCGAAAGCGCGGTTAAAGGCGAGGATATCGCTAACGAGGTCGACCGGAACCCGGGGACGATCCGCAACCAGATGCAGAGCCTCAAAGCGCTCCAACTCGTCGAAGGCGTACCTGGGCCGAAAGGCGGGTACAAACCGACTGCCACAGCGTACGACGCGTTGAAAATCCAAGAGATGGACCAGGCGGCAGACGTGCCGTTCCGGCACAAAGGCGATCTCGTAAAAGCGAACGTCCAAGAAATAGATCTGACGAGCGTTCACCACCCCGAGCTCTGTCGGGCCGAGGTCAAACTTCAGGGATCGATATCGGAGTTTGACGAGGGAGATGACATTAGCGTCGGACCGACGCCGCTCTCGAAACTCCTCATCGAGGGCCAACTCGAGGGCAAAGACGACACCAACAACAGCCTTATTCTCACCATCGACAACATGGAGGCGCCGGCCGGCGACGAGGAGCCACTCCACTAACTCTCCGGTACGACGATACGCCGGAGTGACGCTCCGGTCGTCACCTCTGCAACGGTTCCCACGAATGTAAGCTTTTGAATTAAAACGACAACGATCACACGTTTCTTCACCACAAAGCGTCCGTAGCACAATACGCATCTCTCAGCGATGAACCGTTTCCAACAGCTTTGTATCGATGGGAACCCGACATATAGATATGACAGAGGATGTCGTCGTGCTCGGATCCGGCTACGCCGGTACCGGCGCGATCAAGCGGCTCGAATCAGAACTCGACGGTGAGGCCGATCTCACTTGGATATCGGACATCGACCACCATCTAGTGCTTCACGAGTCCCACCGCTGTATCCGGAACCCGGATCTCAAAGAAAAGATCACCTTCGATATCTCCGAGATCAAATCGCCCGCGACGCGGTTCGTGCACGGCCGCGTCGACGCTATCGATACCGATGAGCGGCTGCTCACGCTCGCCGACGATTCGACCGTCGAGTACGACTATCTGCTCCTCGGCATCGGTTCGAAGACCGCTTTCTTCGGCATTGAGGGACTCGAGGAGCACTCGCTCACCCTCAAGAGTCTTGAGGACGCTCTCGAAATCCACGATGCGGTCACTGAGGCCGCCCGCGAAGCCGCCAGAAACGACCCCGCACAGGTCGTCGTCGGCGGCGCCGGACTCTCCGGTATCCAGTCGGCTGGCGAGATCGCGGAGTTCCGCGACAAACACCGTGCGCCGCTGGAGATCCACCTCGTAGAGGGGTTAGACAACGTCTTCCCGAACAACGATCCCGTCGTGCAGGCGAAGCTCCGAAAGCTCCTCGAGGATAAAAACGTCGAGATACACACCGGCGAGTTCATCGGCAAGGTCGACGACGAGACGGTGTACATCGGCGACGAGAAGGAACTTGACTACGACGTGCTGCTTTGGGCCGGTGGTATCACCGGCCAGGACGCGGCTGAAACCGCGGCCGTCGACAAGGACGAGCGAAGCAACCGGATCGAAGCGGCGTCCGACTTCCGAACGTCCGCCGAGCGCGTATTCGCGCTCGGCGACGCCGCGCTCATCGACCAGGCAGATCAGGACAACCCCGCACCGCCGACGGCACAGGCTGCCTGGCAGGCTGCGGAGGTCGCCGGCGAGAACATCGCACGCGCGATTCGCGGCGAACCGCTCGTCGAGTGGACACACGATGACAAAGGGACGCTCATCTCCGTCGGCAGCAAGGCCGTCGCGCACAA
>NZ_JBKEGK010000260.1:0-3381 GCF_046710025.1 Natronomonas sp.
TCGTCCGCCCCGACGAGGTGCAGGACGCGCTCTCGACGCTTCGCGAGGACGCGGGCTTCGACTACTGCTCGAGCGTCACCGCACAGCAGTACGAGGATCGATTCGAATCGATCTACCACCTCAAAAAGTACGACGATCCGACACAGGAGGTCGGCGTCGTCGTCCCGACGCCGACGGACGAGCCGGTCAGCGAGACCGGCGAGCCCGTCTACCGGACCGCCGAGTGGCACGAGCGGGAAGCCTACGACCTTGTCGGCATCGAGTACGACGGCCACCCCGACATGCGCCGGATCCTGCTGCCCGAGACGTGGCAGGGCCACCCGCTGGGGCTGGATTACAACCCCGAGAAGCCGCAGGTCGTCCCGTTCCGCGAGCACGCCAACCCACTGCAGCCGGACACCCGCGGCGAGGGGTCGGAGTCGGATACGATGTTCATCAACATCGGCCCCCACCACCCGGCGACCCACGGCGTGCTCCACGTCAAGACCGTCCTCGACGGCGAGCAGATCGCCGACGTCGAGCCCGACATCGGCTACCTCCATCGCTGTGAGGAGCAGATGTGCCAGCAGTCGACGTACCGTCACCAGATCATGCCGTACCCAGATCGGTGGGACTACGTCTCCGCCGGCATCCTCAACGAGTGGGCGTACGCACGCGCGGCCGAGGACCTAGCTGATATCGACGTCCCGGAGTACGCGCAGGTCATCCGGACGATGTCCGCCGAGCTGTGCCGGATCGCGAGCCACATGCTGGCCCTCGGCACGTTCGCGCTGGACGTTTTCGGCGACTTCACGGCGGTTTTCCAGTACGCCTTCCGCGATCGGGAGGTCGTCCAGAACATCCTCGAGGACCTGACAGGCCAGCGGCTCATGTTCAATTACCTCCGGCTCGGCGGGGTCGCCTGGGACCTCCCCGAACCCCGCGAGGAGTTCTTCGAGAAGATCCGGGACTTCCTTGACGGGTTGCCTGAGAAGACGACCGAGTACCACAACCTCATCACTTCGAACGAGATCTTCCAGGTCCGCTGTGTTGACACCGGCGAACTTCCGCCCGAGGTCGCAAAACAGTACGGCGCGACCGGCCCCGTCGCCCGTGGGTCGGGCATCGACTTCGACCTCCGTCGGGACGACCCCTACGGCTATTACGAGGAGCTTGATTGGGACGTCATCACCGAGGAGGGCTGCGACAACTACAGCCGCGTCCTCGTCCGGATGCGCGAGGTCGAAGAGTCCGCAAAGATCATCGAACAGTGTGTCGATCTGCTCGAGGACTGGCCGGAGGACGACCGCGAAATCCAGTCGAACGTCCCCCGGACGCTGAAGCCCGACCCTGACACGGAGGTCTACCGAGGTGTCGAGGCCGCGAAGGGCGAATTAGGGATCTACATGCGCTCGGACGGCACCGACAAGCCCGCCCGGTTCAAGATCCGCAGCCCGTGTTTCTGTAACCTCCACACCCTGCGGGAGATGGCCGAAGGCGAGTACATCCCCGATCTGGTCGCCTCGCTCGGCAGCCTCGACATCGTCCTCGGGGAGGTCGACCGGTGATGGCGTCGGCGCTCGCCACGCTGCAGGGCGCGCCGCTGCCCGATCGGATCGTCGAGCTGTTGCCGTTCGGTTCGGGGCCACTCGGTACCGCGATCGCCGCCGTCATCGGCGCTACGATTGTCGGCTCGCTGATGATGACGATGACCGCGATCGCCGGGCCGTGGGCCAAACGGAAGGTGACCGCCGCGTTCACCGACCGCTACGCGGTCAACCGACTCGGCCCCTTCGGGCTCGTGATCATCGTGGCCGACGCGGTCCGGCTGCTCTCGAAGGAACTCATCGTGCCAGAGGGGGCCGACCGCCCGGCGTGGGACCTCGCGCCGATCGTCCTCGCGTTCTCCGCGCTGCTCGGGTTCGCCGTAATTCCGATGGGCAGCGGGATCCACCTCGCAGACCCCGAAGTCGGACTCGTGTACGTGTTCGCGATCGCGTCGATCGCCTCCTTGGGGCTCGTGATGGCCGGCTACGCCTCGAACAACAAGTTCTCGATGCTCGGCGGGCTCCGGGCTGTCGCCCAGAATCTCGCCTACGAGATCCCGCTTATCCTGATCGCGGTCTCGGTCGTGCTGTTCGCCGGGTCGCTGCAGATGAGCGAGATCGTCGCCGCCCAGGCTGAACCGTTGCTCGATCTCGGCGTGGTCTCGATCCCGGCGTGGTACGCCTTCGTCAACCCCTTCGCGTTCGTGCTGTTCATCATCGCGAACCTGATGGAGGTCGGCCGCAACCCCTTCGACATCCCGGAGGCACCGACGGAGATCGTCGCCGGCTACCAGACCGAGTACTCAAGCGTCTATTTTGTGTTGATCTACCTCGGTGAGTTCCTGCACATCTTCCTCGGCGGCGCAGTCATCGCGACGCTGTTCTTGGGTGGCCCCGCCGGTCCCGGCCCCGCGAGCATCGGGATCGTCTGGTTCATCGCAAAGATCTGGGCTGTCTACCTGTTCACCCAGTGGGCTCGGTCGGCGCTGCCGCGGCTCCGCATCGACCAGCTGATCGAGATCGGCTGGAAGGGAATGCTCGTACTGTCGCTTGC
Organism: Natronomonas sp.; assembly: GCF_046710025.1. Taxonomy (GTDB): domain Archaea; phylum Halobacteriota; class Halobacteria; order Halobacteriales; family Haloarculaceae; genus Natronomonas. Next base: position 2,581 of record NZ_JBKEGK010000260.1, read on the forward strand.
GAATCTCGTATTGACCGCCGTAATCGTAGGAGTGATCGCCTGATGATCGGAATGCTCAAATCGATGGCAACGACGATGAAACACGCCCTGGACGGCGAGAAGTTCACGGTCCAGTACCCCGAGGAGACTCCGGAGGTCTCCCCGCGCTTTCGGGGCGTCCACAAGTTCTCACAGGAGCGCTGCATCTGGTGTCGCCAGTGCGAGAAGGTCTGTCCGAACGACACGATCCAGATCGTCACGGACGACATGCGCAACGGCGAGCAGTACAACCTCCACATCGGTCAGTGCATCTACTGCCGGCTGTGCGAGGAGGTCTGTCCCGTTGACGCGATCCTGTTGACCCAGAACTTCGAGTTTACCGGGGACACCAAAGACGACCTGGCGTACAACAAAGAACAACTGAAAAACGTCCCGTGGTACAAGGACATCGACCCGCTGGCCTCCCGCGAACCGGACCGGGAGGGGTGGGTCGGCGAGGGCGACGGCGAAGTGGATTACCAGTAACACCGGCTCGTCTTTTCACCAATATCGAGGCCGTCGGCGTTCAGCCGAACCGGTATATAAACGGCCGAAGTACGGCGTGTCTGCCGTGATACCGGACGGATGTGGCCTCGTTCAAGATTCGTCCGTCAACCGATCGGGAACTAGTTCGGACGGCTGGTGGCGTACGAGTTCGGGGGGCGGGAGTCCCAGACAACAATACGATATAAATATCGTCTGTTTCCCCGACAAGATAGTTATAAATAATATGTATTTCATCGGCACGCTGTTTATGAGATAATATCCCGAGGACGCTGTCCG
>NZ_JBKEGK010000261.1:0-3366 GCF_046710025.1 Natronomonas sp.
GTCACCCACCGGAGCGTGGAGACGACACTCCCGAAGGCGTCCGGCGAGAGTTCGCCGTCCATTGCCAGCGGGAGCACCGCCGCGGCGACGAACAGCACTGAGCCGGCCCACAGCGCGGAGAATCCGGTATGTATCGTGTACATCGCGGTGTCTACGACCATACCGTATCGCCGGGCGCGGGGGGCTTATAAGTCATCGTCTCGGACCGACGGCGGGCGGTCGGCGTGGGATGTTGGCGCGGGCGGACCGCGGAGCAGGTGAGAAGTGCAGGACGGGGACGAAAGCGAGACCGGAAAACGAGGCAGGGGGTGGGAACGGACGTGAGAACGAGACAGCGAGAGTGAACGCGGGGACGAGAGTGGAGACGAAAAAACGAGAGTGAGAGCAGCGAGACTACTCAAGTTCCGATTCGGCCCACGCGATGTCCTCGGGCGTATCGACACTTTCGAACGTATCGAGGGAGCCGTGGGCGAGCAGTTCGTCACGGTCGACAACCACCCGGTCGAGCGTCGACAGCGGCTCGATAATGCGTGGGTTCTCCTCCTCGAGGGCGCGCTCGCAGGCCGCGACGGCGGGCACGGTCTTATAAACGGCGTGGAGCGGCTCGAACCACTCGCTCGGCCGTGGGACGGCGACCTCGTGGTCCGCCGCCCGCTCGAAGAGGTACTGGACGATGCCGGGGTCCAGAAACGGCATATCCGCCGCGACGATCGCCGAGTACTCTGTATCCGACACCTCAAGTCCAGTCTTGATCCCGGCGACCGGGCCACGATCGGGGATCTCGTCGATAGCGAACCGGGGATCGAGCCCCTCAAGCGCCTCGGCGATCGGGTCGCGCTGCTCCTCACGGCAGTTGATCACCAGTTTGTCGGTCGCCGCGCACAGCCGGTCCGCGACCCGCCGTATGAGCGGGGTCCCGCCGACATCGACGACGGTCTTTTCAGTGTCGCCCATCCGGACCGACAGTCCGCCGGCGACGATCACGCCACTCGTCCCGTTCATGTACCGGTCGCTACCGCGTCAACCCTTTTGAACGGAACGGTTAGAGCGGTGTTTCGCTGCGCTCCGTTGCGCACTTCTTAAGACCGACCGACCGTTTGACCCACGCATGCATCCACGGGACCTATCGGATCACGTCGCCTACGAGGCCGGTCGGGGGGTCGAGGAGGTGGCCCGCGAGTTGGGCATCGACCCCGACGACCTCGTGAAGCTCTCCTCGAACGAAAACGCGCTCGGTCCCGCGCCGAAGGCCGTCGAGGCGATTGAGTCGTACGCGCCGTCGGTCCACACCTATCCGAAGTCCTCCGCCGCCGATCTCAGGGAGCGGCTTGCCGAGAGACACGGCGTCACCCCGGCGCAGGTGTGGCTCGCCAACGGCGGCGACGGGGCGCTTGACTACCTCGCTCGGGCGCTGTTGAGGCCGGGCGACGACGTGCTCGTCCCCGACCCGGGCTTTGCATACTACGCGATGAGCGCCCGCTATCACCACGGCTCGGTCAACGAGTACCCGATCCGGCGCGCCGACGACTTCGAGCAGTCCGCCGAGACGGTGCTTGAGCACTACGACGGCGAGCGGATACTCTACCTCACGAGCCCGCACAACCCGACCGGCAGCGAGATCGATCGCGCCGATGTCGAGGCGATCGCCGAGGGAACCGACGACGAGACACTCGCGCTCGTCGACGAGGCCTACATCGAGTTCTCCGAGTCCCCCCCGGCGATCGACCTTCTCGCGGAGCGCGAGGACGTCGCGGTGCTCCGGACGTTCTCGAAGGCCTACGGCCTCGCGGGGCTGCGGCTCGGATACGCCATCGTCCCCGAGGCGTGGGCCGACGCATACGCCCGGATCAACACTCCCTTTGCCGCCTCGGAGATCGCCTGTCGAGCCGGCCTTGCTGCGCTTGATGACGACGACTTCCTCGAACAGACTCTCGAGACCGCGAAGTGGGCGAGGGGGTACATCCGCGACACGATCGAGTGCCCGACGTGGGAGAGTTCCGGGAACTTCGTGCTCTGCGACGTCGGGGACGGGGCCGAAATCGCCGAGGCAGCCCAACGCAAGGGGGTCATCGTCCGCGACACGACATCGTTCGGGCTTCCAGGGTGCGTTCGGGTCACCTGCGGGACGCGCCAAGGAACAAAACGCGCGGTGGAGGTGCTCAACGACCTCCTATGAGGGTCGCGGTGACCGGAACCCCCGGCGTCGGCAAGACGACGGCGACGGACGGCCTCGCGACCGACCTCAACGTGCTCCACCTGAACGATCTCGTCCGGGAGGCCGGCCTGACCGAGGGGACCGATGAGGCCCGCGGCAGCCTCGTTGTTGATCTCGAAGCTGTCTCGGCACGTCTCGAAGGCCGCGAGGACATCCTCGTCGAGTCACACGTCGCCCACCACCTCAACGTCGACCGCGCGATCGTGTTGCGGTGCCGGCCCGACGTCCTCGAAACGCGATTACTCGACCGCGGGGAGAGCGAGGCGAAGGCAGCCGAGAACGCCGAGGCGGAGGCGCTCGACGTAATCCTCTCCGAGACCGTCGACCGACACGGCGTCGATGCGACGTACGAGATAGACACCACCGACCGGTCCGTCGAGGCGGTACGATCCGATGTCGAAGCCGTTCTCGCCGGCGAGCGTCAACCCTCGGCCGGAACAGTCGACTTTACGGGGTATCTGTGACGCTCGACAGACTCAGGCCGCTGGCCGAGCGGGGGCTCGATCCCTTTGTCGGGGCGGCTGACCGGATCGGGCTGACGCCGAACGGCATCAGCGTCGTTGCGATCGGGTTCGCCGCCCTCGCCGGCGGGGCCTACGCCGTCGCCGGGACCGAGCTGTTGGGGATTGGTCCCATCCCGGCGCTGTATCCCGTCGGGGCGGCCTTCGTCTTCCTCAACGGCTGGATGGACCTCATCGACGGGGCCCTCGCACGCCGGCAGGGGGTGGATTCGGTGTCGGGCGACCTGCTCGATCACGTGCTCGATCGGTACGCAGACATCGTTGTCATCGCCGGCCTCGCCGCGGGCGTGGAGGCCTATCTCCTGGGCCTGCTCGCGGTCACCGGCGTGTTGATGACGTCGTATCTCGGCACGCAGGCCCAGGCGGTCGGACTCGATCGTGTCTACGGCGGCCTCGTCGGGCGCGCGGACCGCCTGGCGATAATCGGGGTCGTCACGGCGATCTCGCCCGCTGTCACGGGGCCGATCGCCGGATACCCGCCCGTCGGCTGGCTATTGGGCTTACTCGCCGTCGTCGGCCACCTGACCGCCCTCCAGCGCTTCTATGCCTCGATGCAGGCGTTGGAGTGACGCTCGTAGTCGGCCCAAGAGGCGGAAAACCCTTTTGTGCCGACGCGGTAGAGGCGGGTAT
>NZ_JBKEGK010000262.1:0-3342 GCF_046710025.1 Natronomonas sp.
GTGGGCGGTCAAAACCAACAGCACGCCACCGGCGAGCACGGCCCCCACGGCCCGCCCGACCGCGATGGCGTCCGTGAGGTCGCGGTCACCAGTAAGGGCTTCTCGAAGGCGCATATGGACGACCTGCACGTGGCCGATCCGCCAGCGCTTGCGTTGTCCCCAGAGATCCCGCAGGCAGTGCGGTGCCTCCATCGAACTCGTACACCGGCGGTTCCCGGTGACGGTGAGGCCGGCGCGGTGACACTGGTGGGAGAAGTAGATGTCCTCGGTCAACACGTCGGCGTAGCCCCCGACCGCGTCGAAGGCCTCCCGCGTGAACCCGGTCGCAGAACTCTGACAGTGGGTGAACCCGACGAACTCGCCGATCAAGTAACCGGTCTGGACGACGACTCGCTCGCAGTAGGCGAGTGTCTCAACTGCCCCTGTGGGCCGCGGGAGCCGCCGGCCTTGGAAGACGTCGGTCTCCCCCAGCAACTCGCCCACTGCGGTGGCAACGAACCCCGGAGAGGCGCGTTCGTCGGCGTCGAAAACGACGAAGTGTTCGGCATCGCTACGCTCGACAGCACAGTTGATTGCGGCCGCCTTTGACCCCGGACGGTCGTTGAGTAGACACGTGACGGGATCGTAGCGTTCGGCGAGCTCACGTGCCTTCGCCCGCGTCCGGTCGTCATCGGGCTCAACGACGACCGCGATCTCGAGCGGATCGTAGTCGTTTTCGAGGAGGCTGGTGACGCTCTCGGCGACGACGCTGGCGTCGCGATAGGCGGGCACGATCGCTCGAACCGGCGGCCCAGAGGTCACTCGTTCGCCGGGATCGCCCCGCCAGACGTCATAGACGAGCAACGACCCGGTGGCGAGGACGACAAAGGTGAACAGCCCGACGTAGACGGCCCCCTCGAGAAAGACGATGACGAACAACGGTCGGACAGCGACCGTCCAGATGTCTGCCCCTGTGAGGAACCCGACGACGAGCAGGGCGGTAATACCGAGCCACGTCCCGGCGTTTTCGGCGATACGATCGAGTCCCGGCATCATGTTCTGGTTTTATCGTCCCTCGAGTATTTAAAACTCTGCAATCCGACTCGCTCGGCGTACTCTTCGCGTACAGACTCGCTCCCGAGCGCTTCCAGTGAGTCCCCCGCTCGGATACGTCCCCGATCCGTTCCGATACGTAATTCACGTCGAAGCGCCCACAGGCGCGCATGGGATTCGACGACTGGGTCTCCGTCTCCGCCGAGAAGATCCGAAAGAAAGGGATCGAAGGGCTCGGCGACGTCGCCTACGACCTCTACACCGGTCTGTGGTGGCTCGCCTGGCCGCTCCCGCGCGGAACGAACGTCTACGAGCGCGAGTGGGACCTCCTCGTCGTTCTTGACGCTTGCCGGGTTGACCTTCTCCAATCGGTCGCCGACGAGTACGACTTCCTCGGAGATATCGAGCGTGTCGAATCGGTTGGCAGCATGTCCAAGGAGTGGATGGCGAAGACATTCACCGACGAGCACGCCAACGAGGTGGCCGAGACGGCCTACGTCACGAGCAACGTTTTCTCCGAACGGATGCTCGATGCCGACCGTTTCGAGACCCTGGAGGAGGTGTGGCGCGACGGCTGGGACGGGACAGCCGACACCGTTCTCCCGCGGACGATGACCGACCGTGCGATCCGGATCGCCCGCGAGAACGACCCCGATCGACTGATCGTCCACTACGTCCAGCCGCATCATCCGTTCGTCGATCTCGATGCGGGGTTCGACGCCGACCCGTTCGGCCCGGCGCTCTCCGACACCGTCGTCGACGCGCTCCGCAAGGGCAAGATCGATCGGGAGAGGTTCTGGAGAGCATACCAAGACAACCTTCGGTTGGCGCTCGACGATGTCGAACTCCTCCTCTCCAACGTTGACGCCGAGCGCGTCGCAATCACGGCAGATCACGGCGACGCGCTCGGGGAGTGGGGGATCTACGACCATCCGGTCGGCTGTCTCCACCCCGCGGTCCGAACGGTGCCGTGGGCGACCACGACCGCGACCGACCGCGACACGCACGACCCCGAGATCGACCGAGAGGTCGACGATTCAGATGTGGAAGACCGCCTCCAAGCGCTCGGGTATGTGGGGTAGAACGGATCAACACCCAACGACCGCAGTTACCGTCGAACGACGAACACCGACAGGTCGGAGAACGCCGTCTCCTCGCGGGAGTCGATGTCAGCGGCGAGTTCTGACAGCGACGTGTGCGTGATCGCTTCGTCGTCGTGGGTTAGCCGCTCACAAATAAGCGCCTCGTGGTCCGACGCCCCCGATTCGAGCAGCCGGTGGGCGATCCGTTCCGGCATCCAATCGAACGGTCGAGGGATAACGAGTAGATGCCGGTCGCCGACATCCCGTTCGAGCCGTTCGAGGTCGGCCTCGATCGGCCCCCTCTTGTGGAGGGTGACGAAGGTCGCCTCCTCCATCGGCGTCCGCGCCCGCGAAGCTGCGATCTGCACCGAAGAGATACCGGGGATCACCTCGACGGGTGCGTCAACCGCCGACTCGACCTTGCCGACGAACTGGTAGCCGGAGTGATTCGGATCGCCCATCAACACCGCCGTCCCGCGTTCGCCACCGGCGACCCGATCGGCGAACGCCGCGAGGGTTTCGGGCTCGTCGCCGTAGCCACAGGTCAGCGCGTCGCCGTCGATCTCGTCCTCGACGAACTCGACGACGGTTTCGAAGCCGACGACGACGTCGGCCTCCCGGATCGCGCGTGCGCCCCGTGGGGTGAGGAACTCCGGGTTACCGGGGCCGATCCCGACGGCGTACACCGGGGTGTCGGAGCCGGCGGACTCGACTTCGCTACGTTCGGCCGCGAACGCGCCCGGATCGTCAGGAAATTCGACGCCGTCGGTCATCGTTCCAACTCCACGTCGCCGTCGCGGGCGTCGCTCGCGACGTGAACCAGTTCGTTCGTCAGCCCGGCCGCAAGGCCGCTGCCGCCGCGGCGACCGACGTTCGTGATCGCCGGCACGTCGCACTCGGCACAGACCTCTCGGATCCGGTCTCGGCTCTCGGCGGCCTTGACGAAGCCGACCGGCGTGGCGACAACGACGGCCGGACGGGTGCCCTGTTCGATGCAGTCGGCAAGCGCCAGCGCCGCCGTGGGGGCGTTGCCGATCGTCGCGATTGCGCCGTCGTAGACGCCCTCGCTATCGAGTTCGAGCACCGACGCGGCGGTCCGCGTCATCCCGGTTTCGGCGGCCAACTCCGCGCCGTTCCCGATCGCCTTCCGGACGGGGCAGTCGTGCCCCCGCCCCGTAATCCCCGCTTTGACCATCGTGATGTCCGTGACGATCGGGCGTTCCTCAAG
>NZ_JBKEGK010000263.1:0-3326 GCF_046710025.1 Natronomonas sp.
CCCGGAATTGCTCATCCGCCTCCTCATCGTCCTCCCGTTTGCGCCGGCGTACTGGCCGTACACCGACGCTGAGCGCCGTGGCGAGGATAATGCTGCCATGGGCGCTTGCGGCGTATAGCTGGCAGCGCGAGGGCCGACGACCGGTTTATCGAGAACCGACGGACGGCGGCGCTCGCCCACCTCCGCACGATCAGTCGTATCCGTCACGTACTTCCGAACACCAATCCTACGTTGGCCATGGAGTATCTCGAGCGCCGTCGGGCGCTTGTCGAGTCTCGGCTCGCGACCGTGCTCGACGCGGCCGAACCGGGGGCGATGGCGGAGCGGTTGGAGCACGTCTCGCTCTCGGGCGGCAAGCGCGTCCGGCCGATGGTGACGCTTCTCGCCTTCGAGGCAGCGGGCGGGGAGCTGGTCGGCGAGGACGGCCGCGGGTCTGCGGCCTCCGCGGAGGCGGTCGATTTCGCTGTCGGGATCGAGTTGGTCCACAACGCCTCCCTCGTCGTCGACGACATCATCGACGAGTCGGAACTCCGGCGCGGCGTCGAGAGCACGTGGGCGGCGTTCGGCTATGGCCCCGCAATAGCGACGAGCGACGGGCTGCTCGGGGAGGCGTTCTCGCTGTTCGGCAGCAACGACCGGGCGATGCGGACCGTCGCCGAGGCGATGGTCGAGTTGGGTGAGGGCGAGGCGACCGAACTCGTCGCCCAACCGACGACCGAGGAGGAGTACATGGAATTGGCCCGCCGAAAGACCGGCGCGCTGTTTCGGGCCGCCGCCGAGTTGGGAGCCATCGCCGCTAACGCCGATACATACACGATCGAGTCGTTCGGCGGGTACGCCGAGCGCGTCGGAGTCGCGTTTCAGATCCGCGACGACGTTCTCGACGCGACGGCCGAGGCCGACGCGCTTGGCAAGCCGGCCGGGCGCGACGAGGCCATGGAGCGGCCGTCGCTGGTTCGGATCACCGAGTTGACGCCCGAAGAGATCAACGACCGCGCTCGCGAGGAGTCCGAGGCCGCGCTGTCGGCGCTGTCGGCGGCCGACCCCGGCGACTCGGCGGCGGTCGGCTACCTGGAAGATCTCGCCGAATTTGTTGTCGTTCGTGAGCGGTGAGAGGAGCGTCAGCGAGTCTCAAGACGTTGAGCGGCGAACGGGGAGAGCCGCGAGCGGTGAGAGGAGCGTCAGCGAGTCTCAAGATGTCGAGCGGCGAACGGGGAGAGCCGCGAGCGGTGAGAGGAGCGTCAGCGAGTCTCAAGATGTCGAGCGGTGACAGAGAGCGACGACGAACAAAAACGCGTTTACCCCCGGGGCACACAGAGCCGCCAATGATAGTCCCGGGATCCGCGTCACAGGAGGTGGCGGCGGCGCTTGCGAGCGAACTCGACGAACCGCTCGCCGCCGTCGAGTACGACTGGTTCGCGGACGGCGAAACGCTCGTCCGCGTTCCGGACACCGACGACAGGGCTGTCGTCGTCGCATCGACGGTTTCGGATTCCACGCACATCGAGTTGCTACAACTGCAGGACGCCGCCCGACGGCAGGCCGGGGAGGTGGTCACAGTCTTGCCGTACATGGGCTACGGCAGACAGGACGAGGCGTTCGAACCCGGCGAACCCATCTCGGCGCGAGCGATGGCGCGCGCCATCTCGACCGGAACCGACCGGGTGGTGACGGTCAACCCCCATGAGACGTCGATCAGCGACTTTTTCGAGGTGCCGTGTTCGACCGTCGACGCGGCCGGCCGGCTCGCCGATCCGCTGCCGGAACTCTCCGATCCGCTGTTTCTGTCACCCGACGCCGGCGCGATCGATCTCGCCGAAGCGGTTCGTGACGCCTACGGAGACGGGGACGTCGACTACTTCGAGAAGGTTCGCCACTCCGACACCGAGGTCGAGATCCGGCCCAACGACGCGAGCACCGCCCAGCGTGACGTAGTGTTGGTCGACGACATTGTCGCGACCGGATCGACAATGAGCACCGCGATCGGCCAGCTTTCCGCCCCGGGGCGCGTCTTCGTCACCTGCGTCCACCCGATGCTCGCCGCCAACGCCCGAACCAAACTCGCGACCGCCGGCGTCGAGGCGGTGTACGGCACCGACACGGTCGAGCGGGCGGTTTCGGCGGTGAGCGCCGCCCCGGCGATCGCCGAGGAGCTGTAGGTCATCGCCAGCGCGGCAGCTAACCCGATCAGCGGCGTCCCACCGCCGCAAGCGCAACGAGCACTGCGATAACGGCTATCCCCGCCCCGAGTCCGGGTTGGTCGTCGAGGCCGGTCGGGTCGATCCCGGGCGAAGCGGCGTCTTCCCGGACAGATACTGTCGTCCGCTGTCCTCCGGCGGAGACGACGTACTCGCCCGGATCATCGAACGAGACGGTCGTCTCGACGGTCACCGTCCCCTCGCCGACCCGGACGGACTCGGTCGCGATCGGGTCGCCATCGGCGCGGACGGTCACCTCGCCTGCCGCGGGGCGATCGGCCGCCGAGGCGACTGTCGCGCGGAGCGTGACCGGTTCGCCTGGTATCGGCGCCGCCGGGGCTACGTCGAGGCCCACCACCTCGATGCCGGCCGGCTCTCTGACCGTGACAGCTGCCCGCTCGGTACCGACTGCGAGTTCGAACTCGCCCGTCGAATCGAACTCGCGGGCGAACCGGAGTGTTGTCGACACGCCGGCGTCAAGGCGGCCTTCGCGGATCGCGACGGCCTCGCCATCGACGCGGAGTTCGACCTCGAATCCGCCCGCAGCGGTGCCGACGTTCTCGGCGACAACGTCGAGTTCGAGCGTCTCGCCGACGACGAGTTCCGGCGGGTCGATGGGCCCGGTCCGGTAGGGGCCCGACACCGCTGTCTCGGCGATTGAACGCCGGATATCCGGCCCTCCGAACGCGGCGACGTGGTCGCTCCGGGAGGCGATCGGCGGCGTCGCGGTCGTCTCGGTGTACCGCTCGGTGTCGGCCCGAACGTCGGTGCCGCCGGCCGACCCGATCGCACTGAGGAACCGTCGTTGCGTCAACTCCCGCTTGGGCCTGTTCACCCCGGCGATGGCGGCGTCAAGGGACGTGTCGGCGTCGGCGCGAAGCCGCCGGTCGAGGTGGGCAAAGAGCTGCGCCCCCCGAGCGTAGTCGGCGGTGGTTTCACTCCAGGTTCCCGGATCGGCGAGGCGAACGTCGTCGTACTGTGGGTCGGTTCCGCGTTCGAGGCGATCGCGGAACGCCGCGTAGCCCACGTCGCCGGACTCGTATGCGAGGAGGGCGGCGTAGTAGTCCGCCATCCCCTCGACGGTCCAGCGCGTCGCGTCGGTCGGCACGTAGCGCTGTCTGGTGTGGA
>NZ_JBKEGK010000264.1:0-3326 GCF_046710025.1 Natronomonas sp.
GTCGTCCCCGAACTGTACGTCCAGATCGTTCCGCCGATCCTCCCGGCACCGCTCGCGCTGGTGTATCTCTCGGGTGTCGCCGAAATCGCGGTCGGCGTCGGCGTGTTGCTTCCACGGACCCGCCAGTATGCGGCGTGGGCGACGGTCGCGGTGCTCGTCGCGATCTTTCCGGCGAACATCTACATGGCGACACACGGCGTCGTCGTCGAGGGGATGCCGGGCGGTGGCGACCCCTCCGAGCTCGTCCGCTGGGGGCGGCTCCCGTTGCAGGGCGTGTTGATCCTGTGGGCGCTTTGGTACACCCGGCCGCCGGCTGAATCGACTCGGGAGTGATCGGCGAGTCGATCACACATCCGCGAGGGGTCCGCAGCCGCGGTGCACGCTGCGACCGGATTTATTACGGCTCGCCGGGTCGGGTTCGGTATGACAACGTTCGTCGTCGTCGGCGGTGATGCAGCCGGGATGTCGGCCGCGAGCAAGGCCAAGCGGGACGATCCCGACCTCGATGTGATCGTCTTCGAGAAGGGTGAGTGGGTATCCTACGGTGCGTGCGGGCTCCCGTACTATATCAAAGGCGAGATTCAGACGCTTGAGGAACTCGTCTCCGTCACGCCCGAGGAGTTCCGCGAGGAGCGCGACATCGACCTCCGGACGGGCCGCGAGGTCGTCGATATCGACCCCGACAGCCGAACGGTGACTGCACGGAGCGACGAAGGCGAGACGGTCCAATCTTACGACGCCCTGCTCGTCGCGACCGGCGCGGCGGCGGTCGAACCGCCGATCGACGGCCTCGATCTGAACGGCGTCTACACCCTCGGGTCGATGACCGACGGAAAGGAGCTCAGAGAGTTCGTCGCCCGCTCGCGGGAGACATCGCCGAACGACCAACCCGACAGTGGCCCTGCGTGCCAGTACCTCGAGAACTGCAGCGGCCCGGTCGGCATCGTCGGCGGCGGCTACATCGGCGTCGAGATGGCCGAGGCGCTGGCCGAGAACGGTTTCGAGGTGCATCTCTTCCAGCGCGGCGATCGGGTTCTTAAGGGATTCAGCGATGCGACGAGCGAGGCCGTCGCCGACCACCTCGGCGAGCAGGGTGTCTCTGTGTATCTGAACGCCGCGGTCGAATCGACCGTCGGCGACGGCGTTGTCGAGGCGGTCGTCACCGCCGACGAGCGCGTGCCGGTCGAGATGGTGCTGCTCGGAGCAGGTGTCCGACCGCGGACGGATCTTGCCGAAGCGGCTGGCATCGAACTTGGCCCGACGGGTGCCATCGCGACGGACGCCCATCGCGAGACGAACGTTGAGGACGTGTACGCCGCCGGCGACTGCGCGGAGGCTGAACACGTCGTGACGGGCGACCCGGCGTACGTCCCGCTCGCGTTGACGGCGAACAGACACGGCCGCGCGATCGGGCGAACAATCGCTGGGACGCCGACCAAGGGCGGCGGGATCGCCGGGACGGCGGCGGTGAAAGCCTTCGAGATCGAGGCTGCACGGACGGGCGTTCTCGATCACGATGAGGCCCGAGAGGCCGGGTTCGACCCCGTAACGGAGACCATCGAGGCGAAGTCCAGGGCGGGCTACTATCCCGAAAGCGGGACGGTTCGCGTGACGCTGACCGCCGACCGAGAGTCCGGTCAGGTCCTCGGCGGGAGCCTCGTTAGCGAGTACGGCGAGGGGGCTGTCCACCGCAGCCACGCGCTGGTCGGTGCGGTCACGGAAGGGGTGACGCTCGGCGAGTTGTCGAACTATGACCTCGCGTACGCCCCGCCGTTCAACACGACGTGGGACCCAATTTTGACCGCCACAAAGGTGCTCGGCGGGAAGCTGTAGCACAAACGTGTACATCTTGTCGGGCGAGCACCCGGAACCCACCACGAACCCGAATCGTTGATACGCCCGGAGCGCCCCGATCCGGTAATGGCCGAACGTATCGACGGCGAGGCCGTCGCCGCCGACATCCGCGACTCGCTGGCTGGGAGTATCGACCGGCTGAAAGCCGAGGGCGTCGAGCCGGGCCTCGCGACCGTCCTGATGAGCGACGATCCCGCGAGCGAAACGTACGTCTCGATGAAACAACGCGACTGCGAGGCGGTCGGCATCAACGGAATCCACGTCGAGATCGACACCGACGCGCCGCCGGCGGAACTGTACGACACGGTTGAGGACCTCAATGACGATCCCGGAGTACATGGTATCTTGGTGCAGATGCCGCTCGTTGATGACATCGACAGTCGCCGCGTGCTTCGCAGCATTGACCCGATGAAGGACGTCGACGGGTTCCACCCCGAGAACGTCGGCCGACTCGTCGCCGGCAACGACCGATACCGGCCCTGTACACCTCACGGCATACAGAAGCTTCTCGAGGCCTACGACATCGAGACGGAAGGTGCGGACGCGGTCGTGATCGGGCGGTCTAATATCGTCGGCAAGCCGCTCGCAAACTTGCTCCTCCGGAAGGCCGACGACGGGAACGCGACGGTCACCGTCTGCCACTCCCGGACGGACGACCTCGCCGAGAAGACCCGAAACGCCGATATCGTCGTTGCGGCGGTCGGCATCCCCGAACTCGTTGACGCCGGGATGGTGCGCGAGGGCGCGACGGTGATCGACGTCGGGGTCAACCGTGTCGACGCCGACACGCAGAAAGGCTACGAACTCGTCGGCGACGTTGCGTACGAGGGCGTGGCCGAGGTCGCCGGGGCGATCACTCCGGTTCCCGGCGGTGTCGGGCCGATGACGCGGGCGATGTTGCTGTACAACACCGTCAAGGCTGCCGGGCTGCAGAACAGTATCGACGTCGACCTACCCTGATTAGCCGAATGTCGCCGCCCGATCCCGACCCGTTCGACGCGTACGACGACTATTACCGCAAACAAGAGCGGATCGAACTCGAGCCCGCACGCTTCGAGAAGGGGATCGAGCGGGGTGACGACGGTGCATGTGGTGTCGGCGCGCTCGTCGTCGACGGCGACCGCGGTCTCTTCGTTCGCGAAGACGACACCTGGCTACTTCCCGGTGGCCGCCTCGAACCCGGCGAAACGCCCGAAGCGGGTGCGCGTCGGGAGGTCCGTGAAGAGACCGGGATCGATGTCGAGATAACCGATCTGGGTGCCGTTGCTGAGCAGACGTTCGTCCGCCGGGACTCAAGCGACGCCTATGAATTTCGCTTTGTGACCTTCGTTGGCCAGCCGGTGGCGTCGACTCCCGAACGCCCGGACGTCCCCGGCGACCACGCTATCGACGAAGTGGCATGGCGCCGGACCGTCCCGGAGCAGACGTTCGATCGGGCGCTCGTCGTCCGGCTCTTTGAGACGTACATTTAA
>NZ_JBKEGK010000265.1:0-3290 GCF_046710025.1 Natronomonas sp.
TCCTCGGCGACGAGAGAGTTCGCGGCGACCTGTGCGTCCGGGCCAATCTCGACGCCGGGAAGCACGACGACCCCGGCCCCGATCATCGCCCGCTCGCCGATTCGGATCTCGCCGGTTCGGTACTCATCCTGAAGAAATTCGTGGCACAGAAGCGTCGCGTCGTAGCCGACGATCGCGTCGTCCTCGACAGCGACGAGTTCGGGCCAGAACACGTCCGGCGTCGATTCGAGCCCCCACGAGACGCCCGACCCGACGGCGACGCCGATCGAGCGAAGTAGCCAGTTTTTCACTCTAAGACTCGGCGCGTGGCGAGCGAGGACGATCGCCACGTAGTTGAGAACGACCCGCAACGGATGTTTCGCCTCGGGCCACGACCGAAGCGAGTTGTGTGGACCGGGGGTCGGGTGGCGAGCCAGTCGGTCGTGGCGTTCCTCCATCTTCCGAGCAATGCTATCGCTGTCCGGTTCTGTATTCGGCCCGTCCTCGCCTGGTCCGCGCGTCACGTCCTATCTCTCGCTCGGCAGTGTCTTAAATCACCCCTGCCGGGCGTCGCGTTCGGACCTCCGGACGGGGGCTCATTTCGCGTTATTTTTTTACATCGCTTTCTGAACCGCCCCCGGCACCGGGAGCCGCCGACGCGTCATTTGGGTCACCGACGGCGACCGGTTCGGTCTCGCGGACCCGGACACCCCGCGCCGCGAGGTGCTTCGTCCGGTTCCTCGCGAAGTCTTCCTCTTCGGTGCCCCGCGTTGCAAGGACGTACATTCGAGCCTTTCCCACGGGGCGCATCGTCCGGCCTGCCCGCTGGGCGCCCTGCCGGCGCGACCCGCCGAGCCCCGAGGCCGCGATCGCGACCTCCGCGTCGGGGAGGTCAATCCCCTCATCGCCGACCCGTGAAACGACGATCGTGTCCACCGCGCCGCGCCTAAATCGGTCGAACAGCCGACTCCGGCGGGCGTGCGGCGTCTCGCCGCTTATAAACGGGGCGCTGAGTGCCTCGGCGATCGCGTCGCCTTGGTCGATGTACTCGACGAAAACGATGGCTTTCGAACCGCGGTTCTGGTGGAGGATCGCCGAGATTTCCCGGATCTTCGCGGGGTTCGTCGCCGCGGCTTGGCGGCGGCCGTGGCCGTCGCTGGCGGCGTATTCCTCGCGGTGCGAGGGCGACGCCCACGGGAGAAACCGGATCTCGACCTCCGGTTCGGCGACGTAGCCGGCCTCGAACAGCGCCTCCCAGTCGGTGCCGATCGGCGGGCCGACGAGTGTGTAGATCTCCTCTTGATCCTCGGTCTCTCGCACCGGCGTCGCGGTCAACCCGAGCCGGTGTTTGGTCTGGAGGGAGGCACTCCGGCGGTGGATCGGCGAAGGAATGTGGTGAACTTCGTCGAAGACGATCAACCCCCACTTTCGGGAGTCGAACAGGGTTCGGTGGCGATCCATGCCCGCAGTCCGGTAGGTGGCGATCGTCACCGGTCGGATCTTCTTTGCCCCACCGTGGTACTCGCCGACTTGATCGGGCGACAACGTCGTGTGCTCCAGTATCTCGTCGTGCCACTGGCCCGCGAGTTCTCTCGATGGGACCAACACGAGCGTCTCGCCCTCAACGTCGGCCATCACGCCAAGCGCGGCGATCGTCTTGCCCGACCCCGGTGGCCCGACGAGTACGCCCGATCCCGAGTCGGCAAAGCGGGCGATCCAGTCGGCCTGGTAGGGCCGAAGACCGAGCTCGAGGTCGAACGGCAGATCGTCCCCGGTTTCGAGATCCCGGTCGTCTTGAACCGGGTAGCCAGCCTCGTACAGCGTCCGCTTGAGTTCGGCGGTCCGATCCTCGGCGACCCATGCCGACTCGTCGCCGATCCGGGCCCGCAGAACGTCGTCGTCGAGTCGGGGATCGGCGACGTTGCCCAACAGGTCCGCGCTCTTCGCCTCCAAGACGACGTAGCCGTCGTCGTGCGTCGAGAGTCGGAACTTGTGGGCGCGCTCCCACTGCCCTTCGATCCACCCCTCTAGGGCCTCGTATCGACTGCCGAGCGCCGACCGGACCGTCGAGAGCAACTCGGGGAGGGTCTCGTAGGGGGCGTTCCAGATGTCCTCTTCGCGGACCGTGTATATGTATCCTCCTTCGCGGTTCGTGTCGGCAAGGTGAGCAAACTGCGTCAACAGCGCCCGCGTGTACTGTGCGGGCTGGTCAACGATCACGTCCCGCCGCTTCTCGAAGACAGTGATGCGCTCGTCGGCATCTGCCCGTCCGGGCGCGTGCCAGGCCGTCTCGGTCGCCGTCACGTCGAGTCGTCCGACGTGTCCGTCAGTTGCGAGCCGCGAGAGCGCTTCACCCGTCGCCTCAACGGGGCGGTCGAGGGCCGCCGCGACCTCGGCGGTCGTTACGACCGGTCGCCCTCGCGCGTCGAGTTCGTCATAGAAGCGCCCGGCGTCGACGGCTATCCCGCTGTCGGCGTCAACCACCGCTTTACCGTCGACATCGACGGGCGCCTCGCTGTCGGCATCGCTGGCCCCTTCGCCATCGGCATCCACGGGCTGCCCCGCCGCGTCGGATTGCTCGTCGGTCACTGCGAATTGTTCGGGACGGACAATCAAAAACGACCCGCATCGGGCGGGCCGAAAGCTACGATCAGGACCGCAGCCATGTCCGCGCCCGACGGCGGGACAGGCGGATAGTAGGCCGGCAGGCTTTTTCGATTCCGCCCGGTGGGGTCGGTATGGGCGATTTCGAACTCGACTTACAGACCGCCGAGGGCGAATTGGACGAACCGGATGCGGGCGGCCGCGTCGTGCTCGGGGTACTCGATGGATCGACCGACCCGGAGAAGTGGGTCGATCACGTCAAACGCGACGACGTGGTGGTGTTGAACGTCGAGGGAGACCTGAATGACCTCGCTGCCGGATTCGCCCGCGAGGTTCGCGATTACGGCGGCGAATTGATGCACTTTCGAGGGTTTCTCGTCGTCTCACCGCCCGGCCGGGATATCGACACCGATCGGCTCTGAGACGACCCGTTGCCCGGATACGCAGCGAACACCGACACCGGTGCGGCGTCCCGCCAGTACTATTGTGAAACGGCGACTACGAACGCAGTAGATGGCTTCGATGGACGAGCAGTCCACAAAAGAGCGTCCCCAGCCGCCGTATCCGGAGGCCGTTGGCCATCCGTTGACGCACAGCATTCGGTCGATGCCGGACGTGCTTGCGTTCCGGGATCGGGCGCTGGCGGGCCACGATATCGCCCGGACGTACTTTTTCGGTCCGGGAGACGTGTACAACCTCACGCACCC
>NZ_JBKEGK010000266.1:0-3250 GCF_046710025.1 Natronomonas sp.
ATTGGTTCGGTACCGCGTTTCCGGGGGCGCTGTCGCTGTCGCGCCCCCAAGCAGCCGTTGCGATCGCACTCGCGCTCGGCGGTCTCGCCACGACGACGGTGCTCAAAGAACTGTTTCGGCTCCCGCGTCCCCCCGGTGCCGCCGACCCGGCGGGTGCCGAAATGGTTCCTGCGTCGCTCCTCCCCCTATACGCCGAAATCGGCGCGGCGTCGGGGTTTGGCTTCCCGAGCGGGCACGCCATCTCGGCAGTGGTCGTCTACGGCGGCCTCGGGCTGCTGGTCGGAAGCCGCCGAAGCTACGCTGCCGCGGCGACACTGTGTGTCTTGCTCCCGCTGTCGCGGGTCGCCCTTGGCGTTCACTACCTCGTTGACGTCGCCGCCGGCCTGGCAGTCGGGTCGGTGTACCTCCTCTCCGTCTACCGGCTCTGCGGCCGGGGATCGAAGCCGGGGCGAGCGATGCTGCTCGCGCTCGGTGTCGCGCTCGTTGGGGGGGCGATCGGGTACACGACCGAGGCGATGCTCGCGCTCGGCGGGGCGCTCGGCGCGCGATTGACGTGGGGTATCGTCGGCGACGCGGTGGCGCATGGCCGGACGACGGCCCGGGGCGGGGTCGCGGCCACCGCGGTTGGGCTGTTCTTCACCGCGCTGTTTGCGATCGTCTACAGTCTTGAATCCGCCCCGTACGTCTCGTTTCTCGGGATGGCTGTCGTCGTCTCCGGGGTTATCGTCGCGCCGCTGGCGGGCGAGGCGGCCGCGCGTCGTATCTGAGGGATACGTCGTCTTCAATCGCATTCGGGTAGGGCATCGCAGTCCAACGGAGGTACCACCCCCGGTCGCACAGTTAGGAAGATACTTCCGGCTTGCGCGACGTGTTAGTTGTATGAGTGAGTTCACGGTACGCGGGCGCTATCCCGCCCGCTTCGGCGAACAGGAGTTCGAGACGACAGTTGATGCGCCGAACGCCGACGTGGCCGAGGAGCGCGTCTACACCAACTTCGGCTCCCAGCACGGCCTGAAGCGCACCCAGATCGACATCGACGGGGTGGACGCATGAGCCTCGGTGGTGGCGGTGGCGGCGGTGCGATGCAGCAGATCCAAGAGCAGATGCAGGCCCTCGAGCAGGAGAAGGAGGCCATCCAAAACGAGATCGAAAACGTCCGCACGGAGCAAGGCGAGATCGACGAGGCCATCGAAGCGATCGGAGCGCTCGACTCCGGGGCGACGGTGCAGGTTCCCCTCGGCGGGGACGCCTACGTCCGCGCAGAGATCCAAGACATGGACGAGGTCATTGTCACGCTCGGAGGCGGCTACGCCGCCGAGCGCGACAGTGACGGCGCAGTCGACTCCCTCGAAAGAAAAAAGGAAACCCTCGACGATCGGATCGCCGACCTCGAAGAGGAGATTGAGGCGGTCGAGGCGGAGACAGAGGATCTTGAGGCCAAGGCCCAGCAGGCCCAACAACAGCAGATGCAACAGATGCAACAGCAGATGCAGCAGGACGACGAGTAGGGGCGATGTTCGACGGACTGAAGGAGAAACTCGGCAAATTCAAAAGTGACGTTGAGGCCGAGGCCGATGGTGACGCCGAGGCGGACGCCGAAACCGCGACAGACGCCGAAGCAGCGGGTGAGGCGGAGCCAGCAGCCGACGTTGACGCTGAAGCCGAGAGCGCTGACAGAGCCGATGCTGAACCGGATTCCGGCGCGGCAGACGACGACGGCCCCGGGCTGGCCAAGAAGGCGGCCCTCGCCGCCACCGGACGGACAGTCATCACCGAGGAGGAACTCGAAGCGCCCCTCGAATCGCTGGAACTTGAGCTTCTCCAGGGCGATGTCGAGATGGGTGTCGCACGCGAGATTACCGAGCGCATCCGCGAACAACTGGTCGGCGGCACGCGAAAGCAGGTTGAATCCGGCGAGCAGGTCATCGAGCGGGCGATCGGCGACGCGCTCCGCGACGTGATCAGCGTCGGACAGTTCGACTTCGAGGACCGGATCAGATCGGCCGAAAAGCCGGTTGTGATCGTATTCACCGGCGTCAACGGCGTCGGCAAGACTACCTCGATCGCGAAGCTCTCACGGTGGCTCGAGGAGCGCGGGCTGTCGTCGGTGATGGCCAACGGCGACACCTATCGGGCGGGCGCGAACGAGCAGATCAAAGAGCACGCCGAGGCGCTCGACACGAAGATCATCACCCACGAGCAAGGCGGCGACCCCGCGGCGGTCATCTACGACGCCGTCGAGTACGCCGACGCCAACGGCGTCGACGTCGTATTGGGCGACACCGCCGGCCGACTCCACACGTCCAACGACCTGATGGCCCAACTCGAGAAGATCGACCGCGTCGTCGATCCCGACATGACGCTGTTCGTCGACGAGGCGGTTGCGGGTCAGGACGCGACCAACCGCGCCGAGGAGTTCAACGACGCCGCCGAGGTCGACGGTGCGATACTGACGAAAGCCGACGCGGACTCCCAGGGCGGCGCCGCGATCTCGATCGCCCACGTCACCGGAAAGCCGATTCTCTTTCTTGGCACTGGCCAAGGTTACGAGGACATCGAACGGTTTGATCCCGACGAAATCGTCGATCGCCTGCTCCGCGAGGAGTGAGGCGTGCGGGACCGGACCGCGATCGCGGTGGTGCTTCTCGGCCTCGCCGTCGCCGCGGGCGGGGCCTACGTTTTGACGACGGACCTCCCTGAGGAGGCGGCCCCCGACGCGGACTTCGAAGTCTCCGGCGATCCGGCGGCCGGCGAACTGGTCGTTGAGCATGCCGGTGGGACATCTGTGTCCTCCGGGTCACTCCGAATTCTGGTCTATGAGGACCGCCCACTCGTGCCGGACCGGGCGGTCCACGGAACGGTCTGGGAGGCGGAGACGGGCCTCGTCCGGCCAGGCGACCGGATCGAACTCGAGGACCGACGTTTCGAATCGGGGCAACGGGTCGCAATCCGATGGTTCGGCGACGCGGGGCAGGCGACACTCGACGAGGCGCCTTTCGAGTGACATACTACCGTGATTTTGCAGAAAGTATCGGATAATGAGTAATTGCTCCGGTGGCTAGATCCGTGCCATGGATGGACAACCCGGATCGTTATTTCGCGGTGTCGACGTGCTTGAGCACCCTAAATGAGGGAATTAGTAATAAAAATTGGCACGTAACGCTGACCTATATAACCCCTGCCGGTATCGTCAACCCGGCCCACCGGTCAGCAAGGATTGCATCCTGACCGCCGACTTCGAGCGCGGCGA
>NZ_JBKEGK010000267.1:0-3226 GCF_046710025.1 Natronomonas sp.
CGCCGACGCGACTTCGCTCGGGTCGGCTGACACCTACCAACTCGCCGCCGCACTCGTTGCCGCCTTTGTCGGCCGTTCAGCGCGCCCTGTCTTCGCCGACTGGGCCGACGCTTTCCCCAGGCTTTATGCCGAGTGGGTCGACGCCGGCGAGCGGCTTGAACCCCGCCTTGCCGACCTCCCCCGTGATGTCGCCTTGGGCCGGACATCATTTCCCGACGCTGCCGAACTCGCCTGCAGCGCGATCAAGCACGACGTCGAAGTTCCGACGCCGTTCGACGCTCTTGACACCGCCGCCTACGACCAGTACGAGGCTGAGTTCGCGGTCCGCTGGGCCGAAAAGACGTTCGACGTGCTCGAAGCCGATGACGGCGGCGATCCCGGAGCGTAGACTGTCAGATTTAGCGGCGTAGAGTATCAGCTTTAGCAGCGTAGAGTATCAGATTTAGGAACACAGACTGTTAGATTTACTTAGTACGGGATCGGGCTCCGGATCCATCTATGAGTTCTCGTGGTTCGGGCGGCTCCGATCGAACCGCGGCCGGTGGCTTTCTTCCAGCACATCCCCGTCTGTTTTGCCGGGAACGCCCCGCACAGTACACCTTGCTGCCACCTCACAGCCGCCTCCGCAGGCCGCACGCCTCCCCAACCGATTCGTTCGGCACTTCGCGCCTCACTCATCCCTCGCACGTGGAATAGGCCGGCCCTCGGGGGTCGGCTCGCGTTCGCTTGCCGCCCGCCTCGGACACGGCCCCGAGCGCGCGCCACTGCACCGTGGGTGTGGGGTTGGTATATAAGATGGCTTCTAAATGTCCCGTCCGGGTCAGTCCTGGACGCGGCCGACTCTTGTGATCCCGGGAGCGACCGATCCTACGAGCGACCGATCCACGGCTATGCTTTCGAGGTGACCACTTCGTCAATAAACCCGTCGATGGCGTCCGCCACGGCCGCGGCGTGCTCGATGTAACAGCACCGTTTCCCCTCGACGGCCTCGAACCGTCCGTTCGGCAGTTCGGCAGCCAGTTCCTCGCCGGCGGCCGGTGGCACGATGGGGTCGTCGACGCCGTGACAGACGAGTACCGGGAGCGACAGCTCGTACAGCGCCCCGGCCTCGAATCCGAGGGCGGCCTCGCGATGGCCCGACAGCGCCTCGCCGGTCGCGTCCTCCTTGCGCCGCCACGCCGTGATCCGTTCTCCGAGGTCCGTTTCGGTGAGGAACCGGTCGGTGAACGCGACCGACAGAGATCCCTCGAAGCCCGCCGGATCGGCCGGATGCAACGCCGACAGCGCCGCTCGATCGATTCGATCGCCCGAGGCCGCCACACCGAGAAGCGACAGCGAGCGTGCGCGCCCGTACTCGCGGGCGTATCGAAGCGCGACCATCCCGCCGAGTCCCGCCCCGACGAGGTGGACACGCCGGATTCCGGCGTCGGTGAGGATCGCCTCTAACTCGGCCGCGAACCGATCGATTGTGTAGGGGCCGGGCCCCTTCGACCCGTCGGTTCCCCGTGCTGCCTGAACGACCGTCCGATACGACCCCGCGAACTCGGGGGCCTGCCAGCCCCACACCCACGGCCCGAACCCAACATCCGGAAGAAACGCCACTGCGGGCCGATCCGCCGGCCCCGAGCGCTCGTATCGGAGCGTGGCCCCTTTGACGGTGATCGTCGGCATATCCGAACCCACACGCCCGGACGTATAGCACTTTGTGCCACGCCCGCGAGAGCCGCTTTTCGACTGCCAGCAAGCGGTCCCGGGCGCACCGTCGAGGATACACAGGGTTTTTTCGCCGACGGCCAAACGTCGGGTATGGACCCTGCCGCGCTTCGTGCGGACATTCCCGCCTGCGAGTCGTGCGCGTACATGAACACCGGTGCCAGCGGCCCGAGCCCCCGATCCGTCGTCGAGGCCGTCACCGAGGCCCAGCGCCGACACGAGTTCGATGTCTGCGAAACGGACCACTACACCGCCGCCGCCGACCTCCTTGCGGAAGCCCGCGAAGCCGTCGCCGGCCACGTCGGCGTTCGATCAGACGATATCGCCTTGGTCGCCTCGACCGGCGACGGAATCAGCCGGATCGCCAACGCGATCGACTGGGAACCCGGTGACCGGGTCGTCAATACCGACCTCGAACATCCTTCGGGGGTGTTACCGTGGCGACGCCTCACGGAACAGGGCGTCGAGGTAACGACGCTTTCGTGCCCGGACGGTCGCCTCCCGATGGAGGCCTACCGCGAGGCGGTGGCGGACGCCAAACTCGTCTGTCTGAGTTCCGAAAGCTGGGTCCACGGCACCCAACTCTCTGTCGAGCGCGCCGTCGAGATCGCTCACGATGCCGGAGCGCTCGTTATCGTCGACGCCGTCCAAACCGTCGGCCAACACCCGATCGATGTCACCGAGTGGGGTGCCGACGCCGTCTGTGCGTCGGGCCACAAGTGGCTCCTCGGGCCGTGGGGAGCCGGCTTTACCTACGTCGCTCCCGACTCGCTCGACTCGTTTCGGCCCCGCCACATCGGCTATCGGAGCGTAGCGGAGCCGAACGGCGAGGGGCTCGAGTACCACCCCGATGCGAGACGATTCGAGGTCTCGACGACTTCGGTCGCCCCCTACGCCGGCCTTATCGAGGCTATCGGGACGATCGAAACCGTCGGCCTCGACACGATCGAAGACCACATCGAACGCTTGACCGACCGGCTCAAGACCGGCCTCGGCGACCGGCTGGTTTCGCCTCGCGAGTACGAATCCGGGCTGGTCGTCTTCGAGTCGGACGATCCCGACGCGCTCCTTGAGCGGGCGAGCGACGCTGGGGTAGTTATCCGAGACCTGCCGTCCGGTGACGTCAGAGCATCGGTTCACGCGTTCAACACGGCTGCCGAGATCGATCGGCTTCTGGAGTTGGCGTGACTGTCCTCGACCGACGTCTCAAGATGAAGGACTGTTCGCCACAGGCCCCCTGAGCCGACGCGATCAGCCGCGACCGGGCTCTCGGGGTGCTCCGAACGCCCCAGCCACTCAGGCCGGGTCGATCTCCGCCCGATTCGACGTACGGCGCGCTATTCTGTACCACACTATTATTATGTGTATCGCGCTCTTCAGTATGCATATGCCGGAATGTCAAAACTGCGGCGCGTTCGTGACGGCAGCGTACGCACGGGTCTTTACGCCGAACGACGTTGAGAGCCCGCGCGTCTGCCCACAGTGTGAAGACAAAATCCGAGACGGCTCTGAC
>NZ_JBKEGK010000268.1:0-3215 GCF_046710025.1 Natronomonas sp.
CATCGAGCAGACCGTCGACGAGGCCGGTGCGGTCCTCTACGTCTGCATCCCCCACCGCGCGCAGGGTATGTACGGCGCCGTCGCCGTCGTCGACGAGTAACGCGTCACCCGACACCCACGTACTTTTATTTACCAACCTCTAGCCCCCGCTGTGGAGCGAATCACGGATCGCGCTTCGAACCCCTTTGGCATGCGAGCCCCAGCAGAACCAGCGGTGTACGGCTACGGTGATGTTAACGCTGACTTTCACGTGATCGGCGCCGACGGTGACACCCACGGCGGAACGGAGACGGGCGTCCCGTTCACCCGGTCAACCGCCGGCGAACGGATCCAATCGGTTCTCCACGCTGTCGGCTTCGCCGCCGAACCCTACAGCGATCGTCCCACTCTTGAGAACTGTTATCTCTCGTATCTCCGGCTCGCGCCGGGCGATCCGGCCGATGTCGAGCGCTACCTCGACGCCGAACTCCGGGCGCTGAACGCCCACATCCTCCTTCCCGTGGGTGATGATCCGCTCGGGTACGTTCTTCGGGAATTCACGACGCAGGCGCGGTCGCTCCCGGTCGACGCCGAACGCCTACACGCCACCGAGATTCGCGGCCGAGGGTTTCTCGTCGTCCCGATTCGGGAGCCGACGGCGTGGGAGCCGGGCGACGAGGCGGCCCTCGTTGATCGACTTGAATCACTATTGAACAGCGACTACCGGCAGACGAAAGGCGTTGCGACGCGGATCGGGTGAATAAGGCGGCGGACAACAACGCGGCGCGGGGAGGGTCCCGGCCCGCCAACGCGGGGGAGCAACCGATCAGCGACCTGCACCCGACCTGCGCGCCCAAAAGCGAAGCCAATCGGCGAGCGGGTCAGCGTCGCCCTCAACGCGGACCGTGAGATCCCCGTCGAAGCGCCACGTCGCACGCGGCGCCTCAGCACCGAACGCGAGTGGAACATCGATTTCAAGCCCCTCGGCTGTCACCGAGATGTCGTCGTCTCGGCTGAGTTCTTCCGAGAGCACATCGTCTATCGCGTCGTTCCAAGTTGTCCAGTCGGGGTCAAGCTGTCGGTGGGACATCTGTGCTGTGTTATCGATCGTCGGTGAGGCGCTCGTAGAGAGCGTAAACGTAGGGTTCGACCGCCCCCGCCGCCGCCCCGGCGGCACCCGCGAGCCGAATTTCGTCGGGTGCGATCCCGATGATCTCCGAGAGCGCGCCGGGGGCCGCGTCCCGTCCCGAGACGAGAACAGTCCGTCCCCGGACCCGAGCCTCGACTGTGAGATCAACCGCCCGCAACGCCATCGGGAGCCGGTCAACGACATCTTCCGGTCGGGCATCGGCCATCGCGCGGGCGGCCGACAGCGAATCAAACTCGACGAAGAGGCGGTCACCGGTCGAGCGGACCTCGGCCTCTGCGTCGCCGACAGAGACCGTCAAGTCGGCCTCGACGTGCAGCGAGGCCGGGACCTCAGTCACGCTCTTCGGTCGTCACCCGAAGTTCGCCGTCGAGACGCCAGCGGGCGTGCTCGGCGTCCTCGCCGGTCCCGCTCGGAACCTCGACCTCCATATCCTCGAACTCGTAGATGATCTCCGCGCCCCGCCCGGTGAGCCGATCGTAGAGGCTGATCGCAAGGTCCGGCCAGGTGGTCGTCTCGTCGATTTGCTCTTCGGTTGTCTCGGCGTCTGCCATACGCTGTTTACGCAGGCTACCTTCATAGTTGTTTATGTGATCACGACGACTCCGCGAGCGAGGCCGCGATAGCCGTCTCGATCGGAGTCTGATCGATGGGGACCGCATCCTGAAAGTCGTGATCCTCGCGGACAGTCACCGGGTGGCGCATGCTTTCGGCCAGCGGGCGCGCGATGGCGTACTGGACGTCAGTCGTGAACCGAAGCCAGTGCGAGGAGAGTTTCGGCGTCATCACCGGAACCGGAATAATGCGTATTGTCCGTCCCTTCCGGTCGGCCGTCATCCGGAGCAGCGACTCGTACGAACAGACCGAGGGACCGCCGATGTCGTACGTCTTGTCGCGAGTTTCGTCGACGTTCAACAGCCCAATCAGATAGTCAATCGCGTCTTGGATTCCGATCGGCTGACACGGCGTCCGAACCCACTGCGGGACTACCAACACTGGCAGACGGTCGGTCAGGTCGTTGACAATTCGGAAACTCGCGCTCTCAGGGCCGATTATCACCGCCGCCCGGAGCACAGTCAGATCAAATGCGCCCTCAGCGAGGACGGTCTCGACCTCACGGCGCGAGGCGAGGTGTGGCGAGAGGTCAGTCTCGTCGCCGCTGATACCGCTCAAGTAGACGACCCGATCGACGCCGGCCTCGGAGGCGATTTCGCGAAAGCGGGCCGCGTACCGACGATCGAGTTCGGCGAAGTTCTCCGAGGTGAGCGAGTGGATCAGGTAGTACGCGACGTCGACGCCGTCGCAGAGCCCCTCGAGCGACTCCGGATCACCGAGGTCGCCGGCGAAGGGTTCGACGCCCTCCGGGAACGACTCGCTGTCGGCACTTCGGGAGAACGCGACCACATCGTGACCCGCCTCGTCGAGAGCCCGAACCAGCCGCGATCCGACAAACCCGGTAGCGCCGACGACTAACGCCCGCATTGATGATGTATACGTGACCCATCAACAAGACAGTTTGGTACGGCCGACAGGTCTACCCGGGCCGCTCTCCGTCTGATCGGGCCGGCGGGAACTGGAACAGAAAGCGCGTCCCGCTCGGTGATCGCTCCGAGGCGGTGACGCGGCCGCCGTAGGCGTCGACGAGCTTTCCGACGAGGTACAGCCCGATACCGTCGCCCGAGCTTTCAGGGCCGTGGACGCCCGGTTCGAAGAGGTTCTCGCGGATGTCGGGTGGGATGCCGTCGCCATTGTCGGCAATCTCGACTTCGATCGCCCCCTCGGTGGCGGTCGCGGTGACAGAGATCGTGAGGTCCGCGGCCGGGTTGTGGACGACCGCGTTCTCGAGGACGTTCCGGAACACCTCGCCGACGAAGCGATCCGATTCGATGTGGAGGTCGGCCTCGATGTCGGCATCGATCGAGACGTCAGGTTCGTCCGACTGGACTACGGCGATCTCCTCTCGGAGGATGACACCGACGTCGACGCGTTCGAACTCCCCGCCATCGGTTTCGGACTCCAAGACCACGTTCGCGGTGTCGAGCAACTGCTCGATGCTCGCGGCTCGCTCCTCGATCGCCTCGGCCGGCGT
>NZ_JBKEGK010000269.1:0-3212 GCF_046710025.1 Natronomonas sp.
CGAGCGGACGCTTGGCGAGGCGCTCTCGGAGGCCGGGCGCACGCAGCTTCGGGCGGCGGAGTCCGAAAAGTACGCCCACGTGACCTACTTTTTGAACGGCGGCCGCGAGACCGCGTTCAATGGCGAGTACCGTGAGATCGTCCCGAGCCCCGACGTCCCGACCTACGATGAGCGTCCCGAGATGTCGGCCGCTGCACTGACCGACACCGCGATCGACGCGATTGAGAACGGGGTTGGTGACGGTGATACGGCGGCGGCACGCCAAGCGCTCGACGTGTTGGTGTTGAACTACGCCAACCCGGACATGGTCGGCCACACGGGTGATTTCGACGCTGCGGTCGCGGCCGTCGAGGCCGTCGACACCCACCTCGCCCGTCTCGAAGCGACGGTCCGGGTAGCCGGTGGACATCTCTTCGTGACCGCCGACCACGGCAACGCCGACGACATGGGTACGCCCGAGGACCCACACACGGCACACACGACGAACCCGGTGCCGTTCGTCTACGTCGCTCCGAACGGCACCGACGGCGAGTGCACGGTCCGATCTGGGGGGACGCTCGCCGACATCGCGCCGACGCTCCTGTCGCGGATCGGTGTCGAGGTGCCCGAGGCGATGACCGGGGAGCGACTGCTGGAATGAGCGAGGCGGTCGTTATTCCCTCAGATCGGGACGTGCGCGGGACGCTCGATTCGCCGGAGAGCGACCGCTGCGTGGTCGCGTGCCCGCCACATCCGGAGATGGGCGGGAGCCGGACTGACCCCCGAGTTGAGGCGGTGAGCGACGCCGTAGACGGTGCCTGTCTCCGATTCGATTACGGGGCGTGGGACGAGGGGCGCGGCGAACTTTGGGACACCCGCGACGCCCTCGCGTGGGCGCGAACCAACTACAGGCACGTGCGCCTCTTCGGCTACAGTTTCGGGGGGTGTCTCGCCGT
Source organism: Natronomonas sp. (assembly GCF_046710025.1). Taxonomy (GTDB): domain Archaea; phylum Halobacteriota; class Halobacteria; order Halobacteriales; family Haloarculaceae; genus Natronomonas. The sequence continues at coordinate 936 of NZ_JBKEGK010000269.1, forward strand.
GGTCGCCGCTTCCCGCGAGTCCGCGGCCGGGACGCCGCCCGAGAGCATCGTGGCGCTATCACCGGCCGCGAGGCTCTCGGAGGAGATCGACGCGGTCGCCGCCGTCGACGATGTCGGGTGTCCGATCGCGGTGGTTTACGGCGAACGGGACACGACCGTCGACGCCGAGGCGGTCGCAGATCGGGTCCGAGCGCGCGGCGGCGAGGTCCGTACCCTATCTGCCGATCACCACTTTGTGGGCCAGGCTGCGAACGTCGGCTCGTGCGTCGCCGAGCTTTTATAAAACAAATCGTAGCCCCGCGGCCTGAGGTGTGTAACTATAGGGGTGATATAACCCCGTCTCGGTGGCGCGATTCCGGGGTGCTGTGGTCGGGAAGGGGAGAGCGAGGTGACCGCGGCGGCCGGTAGAGCGCCACCACCGTTGGACACAGATTTGTGTCCCGCCTGCACGCAAATAACTGCGATCCGTCATGTCACGGGCCTACAAACAACGGTCTCGGGACCGTTGGCGGCGGCCTCTCCGTCTGTGTGATGCGGCGGTGACTGCCCGATGGCAGCACCCCAATGTATATATAAAACGGTAAATATATAACATAAGTATGACGGACAATCCCATTGGTAACACTATTGACCGGCGAAAACTACTGAAGGGAGCGGCAGCGGCCAGCCTCGTCGGTATCGCCGGATGTACGGGCAACGGCGACGACGGAAACGGCAACGGGAATGGCAACGGTGGAGACGGCAACGGTAACGGCAATGGCGGCGGTGACGGCAACGGTAACGGCGGAACCCGACTGACCTGGCACGCGGGCGGAACCGGAGGGACCTATTTCCCGCTCTCGAACGAATTCAAGACGGTTGTCGAGGCCAACACCGACTTTTCGTTGAACGTTCAGTCCACGGGTGCGAGCGTCGAAAACGTCGGTAGCCTCGCCGACGGCTCGGCCGACTTCGCGCTCATCCAGAACGATATCGCCTCGTTCGCGAAGAACGGAACTGGCATCGATGCCTTCCAAGACAACGCGATCGAAACGATCCGGGGCGTCGCGACGCTGTATCCGGAGACGATCACACTCGTCACGCTCGCGGGGAACGACATCTCCACCGTCGACGATCTCAGCGGCGCGACGATCAACACCGGCGACCTCGGCTCGGGGACGCAGGTCAACGCACAGCAGATCCTTGAGTCGCTCGGGATCACCGATTACAGCGAACAAAACGCCGGCTTCTCGCAGGCGTCTGAGCAACTCGCCAACGGCGATATCGACGCCGCCTTCGTCGTCGGCGGCTGGCCGGTCGGTGCGATCGAAGACCTCGCGAACACGAACGATGTCGAACTCGTCCCGATCAGCGGCGAGAATCGCGAGGCCGTCAAGGCGGACGCCTCCTGGTTTGCGGACGACACGATCCCGGCTGGAACGTACAGCGGCGTCGAGGAGGACATCGAGACCGTCGCCGTGCAGGCGATGATCGCCACGAATGCCGACGTGTCGGCCGACACCGTCGAGACGGTCACGGCTGCTCTCTTCGACAACCTCGACGAGCTCACTATAAAGACCGACTTCATTACGGTCGACAGCGCGCAGGACGGGATGTCCATCGAGTTGCACGAAGGGGCGGCGGCTTACTTCGACGCGTAACCCGATCCCCGCGACCGGCCCGTCGACGAACCGTTTCACAACCGTTTCAAATTCCATCCCACAACGAGTACTCGGAACAATGGGCCACCTTTCACGCTCGAACGCGAGTGCCGCGATTCTCGCACTCGCGGTGCTCGTTCTCGTCGGCGTTGTGGCGGCGGCCCCGGCAGGGGCCGTCCTCGTAGTCGAGGACATCGAGACGGGTGAGCGCTACCTCGTGGAGCCGGTCGACGACGGGAGCACGGTGGCCCTCGAGTACACCCACAGCGTCGAGAAATCCCGCGTTTACGACGAGTATCGGGTCGACGGCGAGACGCTCGTGAACATCCGGATGGAGTTCGAGTCCTACGGTTGGGGGCTTCCGGCGCGCGTCAACGTCACGAACGAGAACGGGACGTTCGTGTACGACCCCACTGAGCCGATCACGGAACTGGAGCACCTCTCGGTCTCGCCGGGCCGGATCGCCGACCACACGCTTATTATCGACGGCCAACGACACGACCTCGTCGCGGCGACCGACGGAAACGACGTACGACTACACATCGAACAACAGTCGCTTCGCAAGATGATCCCATGACCGCGCCCCACCGAACCGACGGCGGTATCGACGATCCGAACGACGACGCCTCGGGAGAGT
>NZ_JBKEGK010000270.1:0-3196 GCF_046710025.1 Natronomonas sp.
CGGGGCAGTTTCGGCGGCGGCACATCCCCGGCAGCGAGAACATCCCCTTCGCGGAACTGACCGGGCGAATCGAGGAGTTCGACGCCGACGACCGGGTCGTAACGGTCTGCCCGCACGGGCAGGCGAGCGTGCAAGCGGCGCGCCTCATCGGCTCATTCGAGGGCTTCGACGGGCGGGTCGATTCGCTCGAACCCGGACTCGAAGGGTGGCCCTACGAGTTCGAAACCGGAGAGCCGGCGACGGCGACGCAGGGCGAGGAGCCTGACGCGCCCTTTTAAACGTCTTTGTGCAAACGGGTTCCGATCTTTTATAAAATCTTGGTACTCCCCGGACGAACGATCGTCCGGCGTCACGTCGCGTTGGTTACGACGGCTGTGTCGGTGACACTCGCCGATTAGCAGGTAAAAAACGGGGCTCGACGCGTGGTTATCGGGTGTCAGGCGACATTGAACCCTTTCTCCTGTAGGAAATCCTCGACTCGCCCGAGGTGGTTGCCCTGGAGTTCGATCGAGTCGTCCTCGACGGTGCCGCCGCAGGCGAACTTCGACTTCAGATCGCTCGATAGCGAATCCATGTCGACATCCCGCGGATCGAACCCTTCGATGACCGTTACCTCCTTACCGTATCGGCGCTCGTCGATGCGGATGTTGATCTCCTGGGACTCTTTAGCGACGTCTTCGCAGACGCAGAGTTCCTCAGGGAGTCCACACGTCGAGCAGACTTCCGACATTACAGTTCGGGCTTACACGACGGCTATATTAAACACTATCGGGACCCCTCCTCGGGTGTTTCGCGCCGCCACGGCAGCCGAGAGCGCTCCGCGAGCAGGTCGGCGAGATCCGCTCGCGCCTCGACTGCTGCCGTCTCGTCGACGCCGCCGCCGTAGCGCACCCGCTCGTACCGTTCGGCGATTCGCTCGAGGCGCTCGTCGCCGCCGAGGAACTGCCTGGGCGTCTCTCCGATGATCTTCTCGCTTCCCCGGCGCTCCTCGAGATAGACCGCTCGCCGGTACGCGCCGACGACCACGTCGTCCGGATCGCCCCGCGGAAGCCGCCGGAGCCAGATTATCCGGTAAACCCGTTCTCCGAGGCCACGCCGCCGAACGGCGAGCACGGCCAATACGGCGACGAGCGCGGCAGCCACTGTTTCCCCGCTCGGCAACGGGACCGACGGGAGGAGCGGGCGGTCGTCCTCGGCGGCGCTCTGATCCGCCGCGGCGATCGGGTCCACGTCGACATCGCCCGTATCGCCGCCCCCGGGCGTCGGGGTATCCGCTGTCCCGGCTTCCGCCTCGGCCGCCGGAGTAGCCGTTTCGGCCCCCGTCGTCTCCTCGTCGTTCCCGTCGCCGTCGTCGAGAATCGCCTGCTCTGTCTCCTGGCGCGGCGTCGCGGGCGTCGGGTCGAACTTGATCCAGCCGTGCTCCGGGACATACACCTCGACCCACGCGTGAGAGTTGTACCCACGGACGACCCACTCGTCGTCGTCGACCGCCTCGCCGGGCGTGTAGCCGACGGCGAACCGCGCCGGGATCCCCTGCGTCCGGAGCATCGTCACCATCGTCGTCGCGAAGTACACGCAGTAGCCGGACTCCATCTCGAAGAGAAACGCGTCGGCGACGTTCCCCCGCGGCCGATCGACGTCGAGGCTGTACTCGTACTCCGTCCGGAACCAGTACTCGAGTACCCGAGCGGTGTCGTAGGGGTTCTCGGCGTTGGCGGTCAGACGTGCCGTCCGCTCGGCGACGCGGTCCGGCGTGTCGCTCGGCAGTTGCGTGTACCGCGTCTCGATGCCCTCGGGGTAGCCGGTCCCCGCCGCCCGGAACTCATCGGGACGCCCGGTGGGGACCTCGCTCTCGACACGGTAGGACTCGCCCGCCTGGAGCGGGCTCACCGGCTCGAAGCTCCCGCCGTCCGTGACCCGGACCGGAACGGGAACGTCGCCGATGCGGGTCGGCCGTCGGGCGGCCGGAAGCGTCGCGACCGATGACGCGGTGGTGTAGGTCTGTTCGAGCGTCCGGCTCTCGCCGGGTGGCCCCGGAATTGGACCGTCGTACCTCTGGGTTGAGCCGCTCCGAACCCACCCGTCGCCGGTGTATCGATCGTACGTTCCGACCCGCCAGTAGGCCGCCTCGTCGGCCTCAACGACGTACCGCCGCTCCGGAGAGAGCTCGATCGAGCCGACGACGGAGACGCTGTCGTCCGCGTATACCAAGCTCGATTCGACCGTCGACCCGCCGCCGGCGGCCGGCAGGACCGATCCGATCGCGCCCGGAACGACGCCGATGAACAGCGTCGAGACGAGCATCACCGCGACCACCATGGCGACGCCGTCGGCGTCTATGAGCCGTTCCCCCCGGCGCTCACAGTCTCCGACCGCGGCGGCGACAGTCGCGCCCACGACCCCTGCGAGCGTCTCACCGGTCGTCGCGTCACCGGTCAGCGCTAAAAGGCCGAGTGCAACCCCCGAAACCGCGCTTGCGGCGACATAGCGCCGCCGGAGGGCGAGATAGCACGACAGAAACACCGGCACCGGAACCGCCGAAAACGCCCAGATGTCGGCGTTAACAATTCGGAGGATCGACAGCCCCGACAGCAGCGCAACGGCGTCCCCGAGTATCGGCGCAACGAGCGCGAGGACATCGACGCTGCCGGGAAGCGATCGGATATACAAATAGCTCCCGCAGACCCCGGCGGCAAGCGCGAGAAGCGTCGCCGTGCGCGGTCGAATCAGCCTCGCGGCAAGCGTCCCAGCAAGGACCGACACGACGACGACGAGCAAAAACGCCGCCGGATTTCCGGTAATAACGACGACCCCGTACAGCACGGACAGCACGGCGCCGAGCACCGCGGCGACGCCTGCAAGCGCGAGCAGCCGGGCCGCTCGGCACCTGACCGCGGCGGATGCCCGCTTGATTGCGGCCCGAATCGGCCTAAATGCCCGCCTCCAGCCGACGCTCATTCTTTCACCTCCCCCACCCCTCGTTCCGACGCGACCGAGAGGGCGTCGACCCCGACACTCCGACCCGAGGCGGTGAGCGTCGCGTCCCCGTCCTCGCCTCGGGCCCGGACATCCGCCCGGGCCCGCTCGCCGGCGGTACACTCGCCGCCCTCGGTCAGCGCGAGGAGCCGAAGCGCGGCACCCGTTCTGCCGGGACGGGCGAAACGCTCGCCGTCGGGGACGACGACGGTGACCGTCT
>NZ_JBKEGK010000271.1:0-3183 GCF_046710025.1 Natronomonas sp.
TGGACGGCGTAGGCCCCCGGCGTAATCCAGATCTGCCCCCCCGTCGCGGTGTCGGCCCCGTAGAAATCGGTCGACGAGACGTTTTCGATCCGTACGGTAAACGTCGTCGCACCGTGCTCCATGCTTTTATCATCCATACTTTCGTCGTCCATGCTCTCATCGTCCATACTCCCGTCGTCCATTCCGTCGCTACCGCCCTCGTCGTCCATGCTCTCGTTGTCCATCCCGTCGCTACCGCCCTCGTCGTCGCCGTCACCGGTACAACCAGCCAGTGCTGCGATCATGAGCGCGCCTGTCGCTCCGATGAACCGTCGCCGTGTCTCGTGTTCCGTCATACGAGTATCACGTCGATCAGTGGCTCAAAAGGTATTTTTCAACAACCGGACAGAGTGCGTCCGGAGTGGATCTAGAGTCTGTTCAAATTTCGTTCCACATTGGCGATTTAGAGGATCAGATCGGCAGCCCAGAGGCCGAAGCGCGGGGCGGCGACGGGACGCACGGACCACCTCTCGGGCGCAGATGATCGGACGGACGTCCCGCTCGAATCGGGGGCGTGTTCGGAATCGGCCGAAACGCGGTCACGGCCGCGCTGCTCGCGTGACACTCACACCCGCTCTCGGGGCGTTTAATAACCCTTTAGCGGCTTGTTCGACTCCATATGCGTAATGAGCTATACGATCGGACTCGTCGGCAAACCCTCCGTCGGCAAGTCCACCCTATTTAACGCAGCGACGATGAACGACGTCCCTGAAGGGGCCTATCCGTTCACGACCATCGACCCGTCGGTCGGCGAGGCGTACGCCCGCGTCGACTGCGCCGGCCCGGAGTTCGGCCACGACTGCACGCCGAATCACGGCTACTGCGCCGACGGCGTCCGGTTCGTCCCGACAAAACTCGTGGACGTGGCTGGACTCGTCCCCGGCGCACACGAGGGAAAGGGTCTCGGCAACCAGTTCCTCTCGGATCTCAACGAGGCGGACGTGTTGCTCCACGTCGTCGACTTCACCGGACAAACCGACATGGAGGGGGAACCGACAGAGGGGCACGATCCCCGCGAAGACATCGATTTCCTCGAGAATGAACTCGATATGTGGTATCTCGACATCCTCGAGAAGGGGATCGAGCGCTACCGATCGGGGTACGGCGGCGAGGAGCGGGCGATCGAAGCCGACCTCGCCGAACAGATGTCCGCGTTCGGAATCAAAGAGGAAGAACTCAAGCAGGTGATTCTCGCGCTGGGTCTCGAACTCGATCCGGACGCCTGGGAGGCGGCGGACCGCGAGGCGCTGGCCCGCGAAATTCGGATCCGAACAAAGCCGATGGTGATCGCGGCGAACAAGGTCGACACCGAGACTGCACAGGAAAACTACGCCGAGATCGCTGACGATCCTGACTACGAGCACCTGACGATTGTCCCCGTCTCGGCTCACGCCGAGAAGGCGCTCAAGAACGGCGACGAAGCCGGACTGCTAAACTATCGACCCGGCGATAGTGAGTTCGAAATTCTCGAATCGCTTCCGGATGAAAAGGAGGCCGGCCTCGATCGGATCGGCGACTTCCTCGACGAGTTCGGCGGAACCGGCGTCCAGCGGGCCATCGAGACAGCACTGTTCGGGGAGTTGGGCGCCATCGCGGTGTTCCCCGGTGCGCGAAAGCCACAGGACGACGGCTCCTTTCTGCAGGACTGTTTCGTCTTCCCCGGCGGCTCGACCGCCGAGGAGTTCGCCTACTTTCTGCACACCGACATCGGCGAGGGCTTTCTGCACGCCCACGACGTTCGCACGGAGCGACAGATCGGGGCCGACACCGAGTTGTCCCACCGCGACGTGATCGAGATCACGACGACGAACTGAGACGGACGAAATGTGCGGCCGGTTCCGGAGGCGGCTGCCGAACGCGAAAGCCCCAAGCCGCCGAGGGTATATATTAATATATGGCATCGCGACTCCCCGCACCGCCCGAGGCGGGTTTGGTAAACGGACTCCGCTTCGGGACCGACACGATCCGGTTCCTCGACGGGGTTCAGGCCCGCTACGACGACGGAATCAGCATTCCGATTCCGGGACGGCCACCCCTCGTCGTCCTGACCGGCCCCGACCTTGTCGGCGAGGCCCTCGAACGCCCCGACGACTTCCAGCGAGTCCCGGCACAGGACGCCGCGGCGATGATCGCCGAACGGGGGCTCGTCCAAAGTGAGGGCGAGTTGTGGTCTCAACAGCGCTCGGTCGTTGCGCCCTCCTTCAGCGGGCGGCAGATCACCGCCTATGCCAACACGACCGGCGAGCGGATTGAGGAGCGCGCAACGCGCTGGGCTGAGCGCGGCCCCCACGAGACGAACCTCCACCGCGAAATGACGTCGCTCACGGTCCGGGTCGCAAGCGAGATTCTTCTCGGAACTGATATCGGTAAGGCCCAAGCCGACCAGTTCCACGAGTGGATGCGTGTCGCGGGCGAGGAGTTTGAGTTCAGCATCGACACCGTCCTCCCGGAGTGGGTGCCCACGTCGGTTTCCGAGGAGTTCCGCGAGGCCGCCACCGGCATTCGCGAACTGAGCGAAGACCTCATACAACAGCGTCGAGAGACGCTCGCCGAGGGCAAGCGTCCCGAATCTATGGACATGCTCACGATGCTTATCCGGGCAGAGGACGACCCCGACATCGACTACCCGGAGAACCAGATCCGCGACGAGGTGGCAACGTTTCTCATCGCCGGCCACGAGACGACTGCACTGAGTCTCTCTTATACCTTGAGTCTGCTCTCGTGGCACCCCGAAGCTCGACGCCGTGTCCGCGAGGAGGCCCGCGAGGTTCTCGGGGACGGCCCGCCGACCCACGGCGATCTCGCTGGGTTGTCGTACACGAAGCGGGCCTACCGGGAGGCGCTCCGGCTGTACCCGCCTGCGTGGGCGATCTTCCGACAGGCGGACGGCGACGTCGAGTTGGGTGAGTACACCGTTGAGGACGGCTCGGCGGTCGTCATGCCGTTGCGGTCGATCCAACGCGACAGCCGCCACTTCGACGATCCCGAAACGTTCGATCCGGACCGCTGGCAGCGGCGCGATCCGAACGCCGTCGACGCCTACCGGCCCTTCTCCAGCGGCCCCCACGCCTGTATCGGCCAGGGGTTCGCACTGGCCGGCGCGACGCTCACGATCGCTCGGATCGTCGCCCAATTCGATGTCGA
>NZ_JBKEGK010000272.1:0-3144 GCF_046710025.1 Natronomonas sp.
TCGCAGACCCGGTAGGGGCGCTTATGAAGGGATTCGCCGGTCAGATCGACTGCGAGCGTGAAGCGGTCGTCGTAGAGGTACGCCTCCAGACGGACGGTCGGGTCGTCGAGGTCGACCGGAAGACGCGTCCCGGTCGCGTCGCGGTAGGCGTCGATAACCGCCTGCCCGACACGTTCGGCGACTTGGACGCTCGTGAACCCGTGATCGCCGTGGCGGGTGCCGACGACACCGAAGTCCGATGTCGGGAGGCGGTCGGCGACGGGTGCCCGTGCCGTCAGTTCATAGATGTCCTCGAGTTCCTCGGCGGGTCCGTCGGCCAGCACCGCCATGATCCGATGGATGGTTCGACCCCTGACATGGAGGTCGTAAACGTCCGACTCGTCGGCGTCGAACTCGACGACGCCGCGGTGGTGTGTGGACGCGTCGCGCCCGACGAGGTCGTCGATCTCGCCGGCCGCGATCGACTCCAACCCGCCGTTCGTCGTCGCGAGGAGGTGCACACTCCAAGTAGCGTGGGGCTGGACAAAAGGGCCGCGTTGCGGCCCGAGAGTCGTTTGGGAATTTGCGAAGGTTTTATATAGAACCGCGAACAATCTACGCCTGTAGTCGAGGTGTACAGCGATGGCATTACCCACGAGCTCGACCGACTCCTGGATGAGCGGCATCGACTTCCCGACCAGACTGTTCGGCACCGGTGACAGCGACTACGAACTCTACGAGGAGGACGACGAGTTCGTCCTCAGCGCCGAGATGCCGGGCTTCGACCCCGAGGAGATCACGGTGTCTTGGGAGAACGGCGTCCTCAACGTCGCCGCCGAGCACGAGGATGAACAGCGCAACCGGCGCCGGACGTACCACCGCCGGTTCCGGTTCCCGAAGAACGTCGACGACGAGGAGATCACTGCCGAGTACGCCAACGGGATCCTCGATGTCCGGCTCCCGGTAGCGGCGGGGGCGGCCGTCACCGGCACCGAAATCGAGATCGAGGCCTGAGCGGCGGCCTGCCGCAAATAGCGTAGTCATCCCTGAACCGGTCGCGCCGTTTTTTATCGCCGACTGCTGAATGAGTTCGGAATCGACTCCGCCGCCAACTCGTAGAAGCGGCGGAACAAAGCGACGCTACAGCGCCAGCAGTCCAGCCAGCGCGATGGCGATCCACAGTATTTTCAGGGAGGTGTTCACGATGATCACTTTCGTCCCGAACTCCGCCCCCCAGATACCGTACTGGAAGGGGACCGACCGCTTGAACGTCGAGACGGTAAACGAGACGATACCGCCGATAAGCATGACTGACACGGCGGTTTGTGCGGTGAACGTTCCGTCCTTGATGAGCGGCGCGATCGTCACCGCGCCGCTCGTCGTGTCAAACGCGTAGACGACGATGACGGGGACGGCGGCGCTCGGCAGTCCAGTCAGCGCCGCCAACGGGTCGGCCGCTCCGCCGGTCAGCGCTTCGAGGTCGTAGTACGTCGTCCCGAGCACGACGAGCGTGTAGACGACGGTGAGCCGGGGCAGGATCTCGCGGGTCTTCTCGAGACCGCCCGATCCGGCGTCAAGCAGTTTCTCGCTGACCGTCCGGGTATCGTCGCCACCGTCGGCGCGGGCGTCGGAGTCGATCTCGGACATCGCTTCGGGGTTTATATTTCGGCTCGACAGGAGGAACGCGCCGGCAATCACGCCTGTGATCGTGATGGCGAGGGAGATACCGGCTCGGGTGCCGACGTACAGCAGGCCAACGCGGAGCCCGAGAATCGGGATCAACACCGGCGCGTAGAAGGTGAAGATGTGCTGGACGAACCCAAAGAAGGTGTTGATCGTGACGGCGACGAGCGTCGCCCGGTCGTCGAGAAGCCCCGAGTCGCGGTACTCGGCGAGCATCCCATAGCCGGCGGTCGTTGAGGCGGCCGTCGTTAGAATGGCCCCGCCGACCTCGTCCGGGAGGTTCGCAGGGCCGGTCAGTGGCTTCGATAGCGCCGCGATGTAGCGGATCACGCCGAATGCGACGAGGGCGTTCGCGAAGGCGACACCTCCGGCGATGGCGACCGCGATGGTCACCACCCGTGGCAAAACCTCCCCGAGGAGCACCGAACTGACGGCGGGATCCATTCGGCTCGGGGTTGGGGCGACGAGACCGAAATGGTTGCGTTTCGTCGCCAAACTGGAGGCGCGTTCTCGCAGCGGAGCGGGACCGGAAGCAAGCCTTCACACCGGAACGGGACCGGAAGCGGGTCCCCCACATTACAGCAGGATCGTCCCGAGCATCGTGGCGGTCGGACGTGACCACCACGCGATCGAAAACCGTAGTTGGTATAGCTTTCGATGCACTCGGTAGGGCCAAGATGACACGAGTGAGCGTGATCGGTTGCGGCAACATGGGCGGTGCATTCTTAAAAGGGCTCGCCCACGCCGGCGGCCACCACCTGACGGCGATCGACCTCGACCCCGACGCGCGGGCGGCGGTCGAGGCACACGCCGACGAGACGACCGACGACACCGCGGCGGCAGCCGACGCCGACATCGTCGTCCTCGCGGTCAAGCCAGGTATCGCTGAGGCGGTGCTCGGGGATCTTGACCTCTCCGCCGACCAGACACTCGTCACGCTGGCGGCGGGGGTTTCGCGGGGGTTTGTCGCCGAGCGAACCGACGCGTCGGTGGTCCGGATCATGCCGAACCTCGCGGCGGAGACTGGGGATATGGCGGCGGCGGCGACGACCGAGGGCCTCACCGACGAGATCCGGGAACTGCTCGACGACCTCGGGGAGTTTGTCGAGATCGATGAGTCGCTGATGGACATCTCGACGGCGGTCAACGGAAGCGGCCCGGCCTTTGCGTTCTATCTCATCGACGCGGTGAAGACCGCCGGCGTCGACGGTGGCCTCAACCCCGAACAGGCCGAAACCCTCGCCGCACAGACATTTAAGGGGGCTGCTGAGACCGTCCTTCGGGACGATCGAAGCGTCGACGAACTCATCGACGCGGTCTGCTCGCCAAACGGGACCACCATCGAGGGGATGGAAGTGCTGTGGAACAGCGACGCGGACGAGGCGGTCGTCGAGGCTGTCGGTGCGGCCGAACGGCGCTCGCAGGAACTCGCCGAGGCGTTCGACGATGAGTGAAACGGTCGCGGTCGAAGCGCTTGACGAC
>NZ_JBKEGK010000273.1:0-3127 GCF_046710025.1 Natronomonas sp.
GGCGAGTGGCGCCGCGTCAGGGACGCACTCGCCGGAATCGACGCGCCGACGACCGCCGACGGGCTCGGGATCGAGAACGAACAGTTCGTCCGGGCGATGACGAGCGCCCACGGGATACGGGACCGCTACACGATCTTGGGCGACGGCATCGACGAGGAAGCGGCGATCGAGGCAGCGACGACGACCGGCGTGCTCTGAGCGCGGCCCGTCGGCCTACAGCCCAGTCGGGTGGTCGACGAACGTCGTCTCGATCCCCCAATCGTCGACGAGTTCGTTGAGCCGCTGGACGCCAAACGTCTCCGTCGCGTAGTGGCCGGCGAGGAACACGTTCAGTCCGGCCGCTCGCGCCTCGTGGTAGGCCTTCTGTTTGCCCTCTCCAGTAACGAGTGCGTCGACTCCGGCGTCGGCCGCCTCGCGGATCCAGTCGGCCCCCGAGCCGGTCACGATCGCGATGTCCTCGATCGTCTCCGGGCCGAACTCGAGGGTCCGGACCGGCTGACCGCCGGTATCGAGCTCGGCGAGCCGATCGCGGAGCCCTTCGATCGACCACGGCGACGCCGGACGGGCGCGCTGACCGATCGTGACGCCGCCGTACTCGCCGAACGGTTCGCACCTCTCACAACCCAGAAACGACGCCAAGCCGGCAGCGTTACCGAGCCCGTCGTGGCCGTCAAGCGGGAGGTGAGAGACGTACAGAGCAACGCCGGCGTCGATACACGAGGCGATGCGGTCGTATTCGGGGCCGGTCACTCGGTCCAGGCCGCCCCACACGAACCCATGGTGAACGACGAGGACATCGGCCCCGGTGGCCGCCGCTTCTCGGACTGTCGGCTCTGCGCCGTCGACGGCGAACGCAGCGTGTTCGACGGATCCGTTGGCTGGCCCGACCTGAAGCCCGTTGGCGCTGGCGTCGACATCGGCGTACGCGTCGTGGTTGAGGCGGTCGTCCAGTCGGCCACTGAATTCGGAGAGGTCCATATCGGATCGTCCCGCGGCACCGTCTTGTATCCGACGACGACTCGATCCGACCGCGCGATTCGGCGCCGACCACCGCCCCCTCAGACTCACCCCTTCAGACCCCCACCTCGAACCCGCCCGCGATCACGCCGCGTCGGTGTTTGCCCGCCCGACCGTCGAGGTCTCCCCCTCGGGGTTGTGTACGGTCACGACGAACGACGTCGTCTCGACGGTCGTCACCGTCTCCGACTGCGCGCCGACAACGTCGATTCGAGCTGTCAGCTCGACGCCCGTCGTCCTTGAGGCTCCCGGTGCCAAGTCGCCGCCGAAGTCATCGAGGGTAACCGCGGAGCCGGTCGCAGTCAGGTCGAGACGATCGATCGTGATCGTCGCTGACCCATCCGTCCGCCCGAACTCGTCGCCCTCGACTGTCACGGCCCCATCGGCCGTCGAGGCATTGAACAGCACGTCGAACCCAGGCACACCGTCGAGGGCAGCCGAGATCGTCACTTCGACGGCCTTGACGCCGCCGCCGAAATCTGCCCACGCGAGTTCGAACGTCGGTGCGATCGTGACTGCGTCCAGTTCACCGTCGTTTCGCTCGACCCGGACATCGTCGGCAAGAAATCGGTCGTCCGCCTCGAGCGCGGCTGACGGCCGTGATCCGGCGTATCCGATTCCCAGTGCGGTCCCGGTCCCTGCCAGGACCGCGGCGGTTCGTTTCAGCGTCCTGCGGCGTCCGAGGGTCAGTTCGGGCATGGGCTACCCTGCCCCCATGATTGTACATAAATCCTCGTTGGCACCTACGAGGAAAGCTTATATCACGGCCTCGGGCGATAGTCCGGTATGAGCGAGACGGAATCCGATGACGGGAGGGCAGCTGATAGTGATGCAGGCGCGACAGATGGTAACGAAAGCGCGGCCGACGCCGATGAAAGCGTAGCTGACAGCGAACGCACGACCGATAGCGGCGAGGCGTCGACGACCGACTCGGACGCGGTACAGGGGAACGACGGCGTCGCCCCGGTCGGCGTCAAACTCGGCAGTACGAGAACCGTCATCGTCTATCCGTCGCCGGACGGCGAGGGAACCGAGGTCGTCCGGACGCTGACGTGTCTGGCGACCTACGAGGACGTGTTGACCGGCGACGAACGCGTCCTCTACGGCGAGGAGGCCGCAACCGAGTACCCCGACACGGTCGAGTTCATGCTCCGGTCGGGGCTACCGGAGGACGACGACAGCGCCGAGTCGGCGACGACCTTTTTTACGGAACTGCTGGCAGCCAACGACGTCCCCAAGGACAGCGCCGTCGTGTACGCGATCCCGACGATCGACAACGAAGCCGGGTTGGCGAATCTCGAGGCGGTCATCGAGGATAGTTCGATCGGCGGGGAGTTGGTCCGGAGCTATCCCGAATCTCTCTGTGGCTCGTTGCCGGCCTTCGAGGACGAACTGGGCGCGATCGACGACATCTTTGTGGCGGTCAACATGGGCTCGACTAACCTCGAGGTCTGTGCGTACCGCCGGGGCGAACAGCTCGTCCCGCTTTCGACGGGCTCGATCACCGGCAACGAAATCGACCGGCGAATCGCGAACTACGTCGAGGAAGAGACCCAGGGACGGGTCAACATCGACCTCACGACCGCCCGAGAATACAAGGAGCAACACGCCGACTTCGAGTCCTTCGAACCCTTTACCGACGTCATCCAACAGCCCGGCGGCGGCTCCCACGAGTTTACGATCGAGGACAGCGTGATGGACGCCTGCGACGAGTACATCGACGAGGTGGTCGACGAGGTCGCGAACGGCTTTCTCCCCGAACTCGCGAACAGCTACATGAAAGTGTACCAACTCGCTCTCGAAAAGCCGATCGTGCTGACGGGGGGGATGGCGTGTCTGCCGGGTGTCGTCGACGAGGTCGAAACGCGGCTAACCGAGGAGCTGAAACGCGATGTCACCGCGATCCGAGCCGAGCGTCCTGACCTCGCAGCCGCGGAGGGTGCCTACGAGATCGCTGGCTATCTCGCCTCGGATCTGTGATACAGCTCGCCTCAAGCTTTCAGCTACCCTCGAATCGCCGAGTCGCTTCGGGTGCCGAAACCGGCCGAGCCTACTTGTTGCGTTCCCCGGAACTATCGACGAAGAACGATGTCGAACCCTCTCAGGGAGC
>NZ_JBKEGK010000274.1:0-3115 GCF_046710025.1 Natronomonas sp.
ACGCTCGCGGAGAAGCATCGCCGTCATCAGTTCCGGTCTTCGACGAGTTGCTCCTCGGCCGCCCCGCGTAGCTCTTCGGCCTCATCAGCGAGTTCCTCGGCACGTTCGTCCTCGCCGAGTTCCTCTAAAGCGCGGGCCTTCTCCTCTAACACGTCCGCGTTGCGGTAGCCGAGCCGGACCGCGTTGTCGAAACAGGAGACCGCGTCTTCGGCGAGTCCGCGTTCGAGCAGAAAGAACCCACGGTTGTACCATCCCTGCGGGAAACGGGGGTCGAGTTCGACCGCCCGCTCAGCGTGCTCGAGGGCCTGTTCGCTCTGGCCGTCGTTCCACAGCGCGTACGCGAGGTTCGTCTCGGCGCTCGCGGCGTGCTCGGAGTCCCTGTCGATCCGTAGCGCCTCCCGGTAGGCATCGATAGCGGCTCGGAACTCCTCTATCTCCGCGTGGGCGGCCCCCTTGTTAGTCCAAGCCTCCTGCTTGATGCCGTCGTCATCGGCGAACTGTGCGGCCCGTTCTAACGCATCCGTCGCCTGCTCGAAGCGCTTGATCCGCATGTACTCGATGCCGACCTCGAGCAGTTCCTCGGCTTCGATCGCGTCAGTCGGGACCTGGCGGCGATCGAGCGTGTCGGCGACGACGCGGGAGTCGACCGGATCGACCATCCCCGGATCGACGTCGAGTTCGGGCGGGTCGAGGTCGAACCCCTCGTACGGGTCGTCGAAGCCTTGGCCCTCGGAGAACTCGTGGTCCGATGGCTCTTCGTCACTCATGTCAAGCGGTTGGCCACGAACACGCCTAAGAGTTGCGCTCCGGGGCGACAGTCAGAGGTATCGGGGGCTAACGGTGGGGTGTTCGACCCAGTATTGATTTCCGTCCCGCCCCGAGAGGGGGTATGACGGAGCTGACGAACCCCGGGCCGGGGTTCAGATCGCTCGGGACCGAGTACGACGACTACCGCCCGGAGGTCGAGGGGTCGATTCCGGGGTGGCTCTCGGGGACGCTCCTCCGGAACGGTCCCGGGCGCTTCGAGGCCGGCGACAGCCGGGTCAACCACTGGTTCGACGGGCTGGCGATGCTACGCCGGTACGCATTCGAGGGCGGCGAGGTACGCTACTCGAATCGCTTCCTGCGCACCGACGCCTACGCCGACGCGGCCGAGGGACGGCTCACCGGACAGTTCGGTACCGACACGCGGGGGTGGCGACGGCTTTTCGACACCGTCACCTCGTTCGGACTCCCGGAGCCGACCGACAACGCGAACGTCCACGTCGCCCGGATCGACGGAGAGTACGTCGCGTTGACCGAAGCCCCGCGACGGATCGTCTTCGACCCGGAGACGCTGGAAACGCACGGCGAGTTCACCTTCGGGGACGATCTGACCGAACACATCACCGCCGCCCACCTCGTCGACGACCCGCACCGCGAAGAGGTGGTTGGCTTTGCCACCCAGTTCGGGGTGCCGCCGCAGTATCACGTCTACCGAGTGCCGGACGGAAGCCGCCGCCGAGAGCGGATCGCGTCCATCGAGGCCGACGGCCCCGCCTACATCCACGACTGCAGTGTCACCGCACAGCACGTCCTTCTCGTCGAGTCGCCGCTGCAGTTGTCGGTACTCCGGGCACTCAACCCGTTCGCGGACGGCGCGATCGGCATGCTTAATTGGGATCCCGACCGGCGGACCCGGGTACTCGTCGTGGATCGGGACAGCGGCGACCTCCTCGCCGATCCAACGCTTGAGGCCGCGTTCACGTTTCATCATATCAACGCCTACGTCGGAGACGACCGCGAGATCGTCCTCGACCTCGTGGAGTTCCCAAACGCCGACATCGTCGGCTCCCTCTCGATGGCGGAACTCGACGGCGTCGGCTTCCCGGACGTGCCTGATGGCCGCCTCATGCGGTACCGGATCGATACGGACGCGAACACCGTCGAACGGTCGCGGCGCTACGATGGCGGGATCGAACTCCCTCGCGTCGTACGCTCACGTGTCGGGCGGCAGCACCGCTACGCGTACGGACAAGCAACAGACCGAGAGGGGGCAAACGGCCTGGTAAAGGTTGACTGCGAGTCGGGGACCGCTCGCGAGTGGTGGGAACGGTCGGTGTACGTCGAGGAGCCGATTCCCGTCCGCCGACCAGGGGGCGACGCCGAAGACGACGGTGTGGTGGTGGCGACGGCGCTGGACATCGAGCGCGAGCGGACGGCGCTTTTGTTCTTCGACGCGGCGACGCTGGATCTTGAGGCGCGGGCGTGGCTTCCACACGCCGAACCGTTCGGGTTCCACGGGCGGTACTTCCGGGGCGTGTAGGGTTCACTTGTCGAATCATTATATACAATTTTTACTCATAGGTGTGCTGGATTGTATATGTTTGAGTCCAAAAACCTATTATACGTTACTACAATAAGCGTATATGAGCCTGGACGCCCATTGTATGTTTGACGAGAGACGGGACAGCGTGACACGACGGCCAGCGTCACTCGGAGGCCGATCATGACCAAGCGACACGTCGATGTGCCGGCGCCGGTCCGGGCGTCGATCGACGAGACCATCGAGTACGTCGACGAGCGGCTCTCGGAACCCAATACAGCCGACGCGGTCGGAGAGCTGCTCGCCGATCTCTTTGGGGACCGCGAGGCCTACGACCGCTACCGCGAGGGCGAATCGCTGCCCCCAATGACACGGATGCGGGTCCGGAGTTACGATCCCCGAAACGCGCTCATCGAGACCGAACACTGGGCCGAACAGGAACTCTCGTCGCTTCGGGAGGCCAAGTGCATTCGGTATCTGTGGAACGGGTTCGACCTCTCGCCGCTGTCGAACGACCTCGCCTTCGCGCTCCCGTTCCGCCAGACTCTTGCGAACCACCTTTTTGCCGAGGCGGGCGACGACCTCCGACTGTTCGGCGGGATCAAGATCCAGTGCGGTCACAACATCGAGATGGGTGACGACGTCGTCGTCCACAACGGCGTCCTCCTCGACGACCGGGGGCAGTTGTCGATCGGCGACCGCGTCTCGATCGCCGACCGAAGTCACGTCCACACCCACGCCCACGATACGGTTGACCAGACGGACGTGACGACCTACGAGACAATCCTCAAGGACGATGTCCGACTCGGC
>NZ_JBKEGK010000275.1:0-3098 GCF_046710025.1 Natronomonas sp.
GGTCAACCGACACCTCGGGATCGCCGGGAAACCGTTGCATCCCGGTCTCGATGGGGTGTGAGAGGTCGCGGTACATCAGTTCGGGCCCCAACCGTTCGATGCGGCGGCAATGCCGATTGTTACGTCCGGTGTAACGGGATGTCGCGGGTGCACGTGTCCGGTTTGCTCGGTACGGTTTTTAACTATTCCGTGGTGGAACCCGTCCCGCCAGCCGGCGCTGCCGTCGCCCCGGCGTATCGGCCGGCACTGCCGTCGACCTGTTTTGCTGGCCAGCCAGATGCTCTTACCCGCTTCGCGAAACCGAGATGACGAGTCCCCTGTGATCGATGTAGTAGCCCGGGGGGTTTCCCGCGTAGTATCGCTCGACGCTAGCTATCGCTTCCTCGAAGGCCTCTGCCTCACTCGGAGACAGCGGGGCGTACGTGGTCTCGAGCGTATTGGCTGTCTCCTCCAGCAGGTCTATCAGCGGCTCAATCTCGACGAGTGCGTCGTCGTCGCTCGACAGGACCGGCTCGCGGTCGGGGGCTCCGACGGGTGACGCACGGAGGTGATAGCCCGACGCGCCGTCCGTGTCGCTCTCACCCCCGTCGCGCTGGGTGTTCGTCGATCCGTTTTGACCGTTCGGAGCGGCTTCCTGCCCCGAGGTGCCGGGACTGACACAACCGGCGACGGCGGTCACGATCCCGCTGAGAAACACTCGTCTGGCGGTCATCTGGCCCGTTCGATTGTTCGTGGCCGGCCGTCTTGACCGTTCCGGACGGCGCCGGCGGATCGCTCGTCGGGTCCGTTTACGCGCAGATTTATATATTAACACGCAACCAGACGCCCCACGACGTAACGAGCGACCGACGGCCGGTTGAGACGGGAGTGCGGCGCGCCGCCGTCGGGGAGATGAAGGCGCCGCCTGCTCGCCATCCGTGAGGGATACCGTTTTGCCCGCGCCACTCAAAGCAACGCTATGGACGATTCCGAACTGGCCTGGCGAACACTCGGCTCCGAAACCGAGTACACATGTCCCGGATTCGATGTAGTGCGCGACGACGTGCGACTCCCGGGCGGAACCGAAGCCAGCTTTCACTACGTCTCGGAACCGCCGTCCGTCGTGGTGTTACCGTTCACCGAGGACGGCGACGTAGTGGTCATCCGCGAGTGGCGACAGGCGGTCGGCCGAGTCAACTACGCGCTCCCCGCCGGCGGTCTCGAGGACGGCGATGGGGACGTTCGCGCCGCGGCACGCCGGGAGTTACGCGAGGAAACCGGCTACGAGGCCGGCGTCGTTGAGCAAATCGCGACGTACGAACCGGCCAACGGGCTCTTTGATTCGGTCTTCCAGTACGTCGTCGCACACGGCTGTGAGCCGGCCGCCGAACAGGACCTCGATCACAACGAATCGATCGCCGTCGAGACGACGACGTTCGAGGAACTCCGGTCGCGGGCGGCGGTCGGCGACCTCCGCGATGGCCGGTCGGCACTGGCCGTGTTACAGTATGCAGTCCAAACGGAGGAGTGATCGGCTACCCGTCGATTTCGACCGTCTCGATTTCGACCGTCTCCGTGGGCTCGTCGTTGCGCCCAGTCGGTAGCGATCCGATCTCTTCGACGACGTCCATACCGTCTATCACCTGGCCAAAAACGGCGTGCTTGCCGTCGAGGTGCGGCGTCGCATCCAGCGTAATAAAGAACTGTGAGCCGTTGGTGTTCGGCCCGGAGTTGGCCATTGAGAGGATTCCGGGGCCGTCGTGAGTGAGGTCGTCGTGGAACTCGTCATCGAACTGATAGCCCGGGCCACCACGACCGGTCCCCGTTGGATCTCCACCCTGGATCATGAAGTCGTCGATGATCCGATGGAAGACGGCACCTTCATACAGAGAGTCGCCGCGGACTTCGCCGGTCTCGGGATCCTCCCAAGTGTTGGTGTCAGCCGCGGGGTCGGCGTCGGCGGCGGGATCGTGCCGCGCCAGTCCGAGGAAGTTCTCGACGGTTCGCGGCGCACGCTCTTCGAACAGTTCGACGGTGATGTCGCCGTGGGTCGTTCGGAGCGTTACGGTCGGGTTGTCCGGATCTGAGACGGCTCTGTCGTTGCTCATACCTGAATCAGGGGTGGGCGTCGCAAAAGACTGCCGACTCCCCGTCCCGGCGTCGCTCGCCGGATCGTCGTTTCGCCCCGAACAGCCAGCCCCACCCGTCAGCAGGACGGTACCCGCCCCGCAAACGAATGCCCGTCGCGTCGGTACCATGCAGCCAGCAACCACAGTACGAACAAAAGGGTATCCATTGTCCCCAGCGGCGTCGCCAACCCACAGCCGTTTAATCCTCGGGGTAAAAGCCACGGTATGATTCGGGACTCGTCGGCCAAGGACGATCCCCCGGACATCGACACGGTTCTTGCGGCGTTACACGACAAGGACTGTCGTGCTATCCTCACCGAGTTGGGTACCCCTCGGACTGCGCGATCACTCCTCGACCGGTGTGACATCCCCCGATCGACGCTGTATCGAAAACTCGATCGGCTGTCGGAGGCAACCCTTGTTAGCGAGGGGACCGAGATCCGCGAGGACGGCAGCCACGCGACGCGGTATCGGCTCAATTTCGAGGACGTCATCGTGACGCGGACCGATTCGGTCGATCTTGAGGTCGAGATCGATCGACCGGCCCGAACCCCGGACGAACACCTCGCGGAGATGTGGTCTGAGGTACGGAGGGAGCTGTAATAATGGTACATTCGACAACCAGTTTCGAGGTCCAGCTTGCGATTGCCGTCATCAAGACGCTCATTCTCCTCGTCGGCGGCGTCGTCACATATCTCGCGTTCAGCGCGTATCGACGGACGGATGATAGATCGCTCGGCCTGCTCGCGGTCGGGTTCGGTCTCATCGTCGTCGGCGTGTTGTTAGCCGGATTCACCTTCGAGGTGCTGAACATCAGCCTCGGGGTCGGCATCCTGATCGAGAGCCTCTTCGCCTTCTTTGGACTTTCGACAATCGCCTACTCACTTCGGGTCCGCTAGAACGACCGGAGTGCGTCGAGTCGTGCCGCCGGCTCGTCCGACGCCATGGTGTCTCGCGCCCTCTCAAGTCCGGACTCGATGTCAGCCGCAT
>NZ_JBKEGK010000276.1:0-3058 GCF_046710025.1 Natronomonas sp.
CCGACACCGTCCACGCCCACCCGACGCTGAACAAGGTGATGCTGTCGGCGTTCCGCGACGTGCCAGCCGAGTAACGGAGGCGGACTGCTGACTCTGTCAGCCCATCCGAGAGGGTATCCGAGTTTCAGGCCGAAAACCTCGCCCTGTGGGGAGAGGACGTGAATCCCGTGATGCGGTACTCACACGATTCCGAGTCCGCTCGTCACCAACCGGACGCCGACGACGGTCAACAGCCCGAGGACGACGGCCCGGCGAGCCCCCTCGCTCACGGTCGTCCGGAGCCGCTTGCCGACCGCGACGCCGGCCACCGCCGGGACGGCGGCGACGACCGAGGCCCCGACGACGGCGAGACTGGGGTAGAGCCCGAGTGCGCCCGCGATGCCGACCCGGATTCCGTTCAGGCCGAGGAAGACGAGCGCGACGACGCCGACGAACAGGCCGTGCGAGAGGTCGAAACTCCGGAGGTAGGCGATGAGCTGGACGCCGACGTTGGTGCCGCCAAACAGGAGTCCGGAGATAGCGCCGATACCGACCATCCCGACGCTCGACCGTCCGAGTTCGGCCCCACCAATCGCGTCGAGACCCGGTAGCGGGACGACCCGCTGGGCGCTCGCCACGAATCCCAGCGTCAGGACGCCGAGTCCGACCCGGAGCGGCGCCTCCGGCAGGCTGTCGAGTACCGCCATCCCGACGACCGTTCCCACGAGAGCGGCGCCGATGAGCGGCGCGAACTGCTGGCTGCAGGTCCGTAGTTCCTCACGTGTGAGGTCACGCACCAGCGAGACGTTCACGGCGAGGATCGGGACGATCATGAACACGACCGCCGTCGCGGGCTCGACGACCGTCGCCAGCACCATCGTCCCGACGACGGCGAAGCCGAACCCGGCGAGCCCATTCGTCGCGCCGGCAACAAGCACGACCAGCGTCACGATCGCAATCAGCGTCGGCGTGAGCGCCGCGGTCATCGGGCGGGGCCCCGCCCGGGAGAGGGGTCGGCCACCTCGTAGTGCCGGAGTGTCCCGCACATACGCGATTCGTCCGCCCCCCGGAACATAGGGGTGCCGACGAACTCGCCGCCCTCGAACGGAAGATCGGCGGCGGCGATGTAGTCTCCCGCGGGAAAGCCAGAAGTGACTCGCTTCGAGGTCGATCCAGCTCAAGAGCGGAGTCACCCACGACCGCCAGCCAGTGCAGTTGCCTCGGGAAGCCGTCTGAGCCACAACATCGCGACCGTCCCGACGAACG
This sequence comes from Natronomonas sp., assembly GCF_046710025.1. Classification (GTDB taxonomy): domain Archaea; phylum Halobacteriota; class Halobacteria; order Halobacteriales; family Haloarculaceae; genus Natronomonas. Next base: position 1,246 of record NZ_JBKEGK010000276.1, read on the forward strand.
GTCCGACAACCAGTGGCGAAAACGCCCACTGCCAGCCGACGGCACCGGCGATAACCGGGGTGACCTGGATCGACCCCACCGTGAGGAGAAAGCCGACGGCAGTCTGCAGCGTCAGAGCGGATCCGACGTAACTGTCCTCGGCGAGTTCAGAGACGGCTGCCGAGAACTGCGCGGAGTCGGCGACGATAACGAACCCCCAGATCAACAGGAACGGAACGAGGACGAGCAGCGGACCACCAAACACGAAGCCGGCACCGATACAGGCAGTTCCGCTGATAATCATACTTCCGCTCGTGACGGTTGTCCGTCCGATACGGTCAGCGAACCCACCGGCGACGATGGCACCGATACCTCCTACCGCAATGGTTCCGAATGCGAGCAGCGCAGCGAGTGTCGGTGCCGGATCACCGCTGGCAGCGAAACTCGCAGTCAAGTATACGGGAATCCACGCCCAGACGGCGTACAATTCCCACATGTGGCCGAAATATCCGAGATTGGCGAGCATCGTCCCGCGGTCACCGAGCATCCGCCGAACGGCTCCGGGATCGAATGGGGCTGCCGGGGCCTGGTGAGGGCCCGGGCGTACGAAGAGAACGAGCACACCACTGACTGCTGCGAGGCCAGCTGCGCCCAGCAAGACGAGCCGCGGACGGCCGACGCCACCGATCGCCCGAAGCAGATGCGGCATTGCCGATCCGATTGTAAGTGCACCGACAAGCGTGCCGATAGCGAGACCGCGCCCTTCTCGAAACCAGCCAGCCATGATTTTCATGCCTGTCGGGTACACCCCGGCCAGTGCGACACCGGTGAGAAACCGTAACAAGACGGCCGGGAGGAACGACGACACGACAAGGGCAATCAGTGCAGTTGCTCCCGCACCGATGGCGGCCGAGACGGCAAATAGGTACCGGGGCGGAATCGTATCCGCGAGGGTGAGCGTCGCAGAGAGAACGGCGCCGACGACGAATCCGAGTTGCACCGCGTTCGTCAACCAAGCCGTCTCGGCACTCGTAAGATTCCAGAGCGCCGCGAGTTCCGGCCCGACCGCTGAAGCACTGAACCAGAGCGTCATCGCCAACAGTTCGGCAACAGCAAGAACGAGGAGGACACGGTAGCGACTCGTTTTCGTCTGTTCCTGTTTCATATTTGACCTCGAATTGTCAATTTTTTCTGCGACTCCCTATCCATCACACTGGTGTACTCATCAAACTGGGCAAAAACTCACGAGGGGATTCGTGTGTATTGCACACCGCAGCGCGTATTATATATATCAGAACACACCTGCACCCACGCTGAGAAAATGACTGCGGAACGGGACATCCTCGGCGATTAGTATACGATAAGAGATTGCAACAGTATCGAGACTCACTATCGCACCCCTCTTCTCACATTTTCCAGTCGATACCGGTGTGCTAGACGGTCGTGCGACCACGGGACCGCCGGCCCCTACGGTTGTATGTCCTGGAGCCGAACCAACCCCATGGGCCGCAACATGCTCGTCGACGGGGAGTGGCGGACCGACGTGGAGTCGACGACCGACGAGGACGGTGCTTTCGACCGGGCCAAGACGACGTTCCGCGACCACATCAGCGACGACCCGGACGCCCGGTTCCAGCCCGAGCCCGGCCGGTACCATCTCTACATCGCCCGGAACTGTCCCTGGGCGCACGGGGCCGCGCTGACGCGACAACTACTGGGCCTGAGCGACATCGTCTCGATGGACATCGTCGACCCCGTCCGCAGGGACGAGGGGTGGCGATTCACCCCGGAGAAGGACGGCTGTATGCCCGACACGGTACACGGGAGCGACTAC
>NZ_JBKEGK010000277.1:0-3024 GCF_046710025.1 Natronomonas sp.
ACTGAGATGGGCGGTAACGTCACGGTCGAGGCCGGCAGCGTCATCGGCGATGACGTGTCGGTGGCTGATAGCGCGGTGATCGACGGACGGATCGACCCGAACACAGTCATCGAACGAGGCTAACGATGTGTGGAATCACCGGCTACATCGGCGAGGACGGCGCATTGGAGCGCGTATTGAGCGGGCTACAGAACCTCGAATACCGCGGCTACGACTCGGCGGGGATCGCGTTGACCGACCCCGCCGACGGCGACCTCACGGTGTACAAACGCAGTGGGAAAGTCGAAGAGTTGGTCAAGGCGGCCCCCGAAGAGAGCCCCTCGCGGTGTGCGATCGGCCACACCCGGTGGTCGACGCACGGGCCGCCGACGGACGCGAACGCCCACCCGCACACGGACTGTGCGGGCCGGGTCGCCGTCGTCCACAACGGCATCATCGAGAACTACGAGCAGTTGCAGGACGACTTGGCGGCGCATACGTTCACCAGCGACACCGACACCGAGGTCATCCCGCACCTGCTCGAACGACGGCTGGCGGACGGCGACGACCCCGTGGCGGCGGTGCGGGCCGTCAGCGATCGTCTTGAGGGCAGTTTCGCGTTCTGTGCGCTCGTCGAGGGCTTCGACGGCGTGTTGGCGGTGCGAAACGACAGCCCGCTCGTGCTCGGTCACGGCGAGGACGGCACGTATCTCGCCAGCGACGTGACGGCGTTTCTGGACCGGACCCGGTCGGTCACCTATCTCGAGAACGGTGACGTCGCGGTGCTCGAAGCCGACGTCACGCTGTATCGCGACGGCGAGACGATCGACCCGACGATCGAGACGATCGAGTGGGACGCCGACGCCGCCGAGAAAGGTGGGTACGACCACTACATGCACAAGGAGATCCACGAGCAGCCCCAGGCGCTCCGGGGGACGATCTCCGGGCGTCTCGAAATCGATTCGGGCGACGTCGATCTGGAGTTGTCCTTTCCGACCGAGCATCTCAAATCGATCGAAGAGGTCCAACTCGTCGCCTGCGGGACGTCGTATTACGCCGGGCTGTATGCGGCCCGGCTGCTGGAGACACTCGCGGACGTCCGCGCGTCGGTCACGGTCGCCAGCGAGTACGCCTTCGACGGCGGGCGTGACCCCTGGCGAACGCTGACGATTGCGGTCACCCAAAGCGGCGAGACCGCCGACACGCTGTCGGCGATCCGGGCGGCCGACCAGGCCGGTGCCCGCACGATGGCGGTGACGAACACGCTCGGCAGCACCGTCACCCGAGAAGTCGACGACAGCGTCTTCATCCGGGCCGGCCCCGAGATCGGCGTCGCCGCGACGAAGACGTTCGCCTCACAGGTCGCGACGCTCGCGCTCGTCGCCGTCCACATCGGTCGCCGCCGCGGGGCGCTCTCGAGTGGGCGGGCCTCGGAGCTGCTCGAGAACCTCCGGGACGTCCCCGGCGCGGTCCAGCAGGTTCTCGACACCGAGGACGACGTCGAGGCCGTCGCCGAGGAGTACGCCGACAGCGACGCGTTCTTCTTCGTCGGCCGGGCCTTCGCCTATCCGGTCGCCCTCGAAGGCGCGCTCAAACTGAAGGAGATCTCCTACGATCACGCCGAGGGCTTCGCCGCCGGCGAGTTGAAGCACGGACCCCTGGCGCTCGTTACGGATCGGACGCCGGTGTTGGCGACGCTGACCGACGGCGGCCACGCCGACAAGACCCAAAACAACGTCAAGGAGGTCCAAGCCCGCGGCGCGCCGGTGATCGCCGCCGACGCCACGGAGACGGACCGCCACGCCGACGAACACCTATCGGTCCCCGACGTCGGGATCTTCGAGTCCCTCGTCGCGAACGTCTACTGGCAGTTGTTCGCCTACCACGTCGCCGCCCACAAGGGCCGGCCGATCGACAAGCCGCGCAATCTCGCAAAAAGCGTCACCGTGGAGTGAGCGCGGCGGCCGACGTCCCGTGTGCGTTCGGCGTGGCGCGTCCGAAGTCCGGCGGGTACTCTTTATTTTGCCGCCGACAGAGTGACACTCATGCACGCGGGGAAATGCGCCTACACGGCATCCAAACACCGGCCGGAGGAGTGGCACGGGAGCGACCCGGACGAGTGGGGCCTCGACGCGGCGGCGTCGAACGGCGGATTGGGGATCGAGGAGTGGGAGTGTCCACACCCCCCGATGGAAAACACGGAGGGGGACGAACGGTACTGCATTTTTCATACCGATCCCGAAAACGTCCCCGAAGAGCGAGACGAGGCCGCGGCGCTTCGCGACGCACTCAAGATAGCATCCCGACAGCAAGGAGCCGGGGCGGAGCATCGGGGGCAGTTCATCGGGGCGACGTTCGGCGCAGTCACGTTCACCGGCAAAGCGATCGTCGCCGACGACACGGATATCAGGTTCGATCACGCGTCGTTTCGGAGCCGCGGCGACGACATCCGGTTCGACGGGACGACGTTTGCCACGGAGGGCACGGCGACGCTATCGTTCGCACACACCACATTCAGCGCCGAGGGGGGTGGCGACGTGCGCTTCGAGGACGCGACGATTTCGGCGAGAGGGGACGGCAGCGTGCGATTCGAGCGGGCGGAGTTCGTCACGCGCGCCGACGGCGACGTTCGATTCGAGAACGCGACGGTCGTCTCGGAGGCGGGCGGGGACGTCCGATTCGTGGGCGTGGGGTTTCGCGCCGAAACCGAAGGCAGCGTCGACTTCGAAAACACGACGTTCCAAACACGGGATGCAGGACAACTCCGCTTTTCGGGGGTGACGTTCAGTGCGGCGGGCAACGGCGACGTGAACTTCTGGAAGGCGGAGTTCGTCACCGACGGACGCGGCGACATCGAGTTCGCCGAGGCGACGTTCGCGGCGACGGGATCGGGGGAGGTACACTTCGAGTTCGCGAGTTTCACGACGAACGACAGCGGGAACGTACGGTTCGTGCTCGCGACGTTCCGGGTCAAGCAAGGGGAGACACTCTGGTTCCCGAGCACGGAATTTGTGACGAACGCCGATGGTCGAATCGACTTCGAAG